>CP062007.1:2400000-2732500 GCA_022749295.1 Flavobacteriaceae bacterium GSB9 | reverse complement strand
CATCAAAACCTTTGGAGGTTCAAAAAATGAAAGCGCTAAGGCTATTATTAAAACTAATGATGGTGGCTATACCATTATAGGCCACACACAAAGTATGTACGGCGATATAACCAATAAATCAAACGAATCTTTTGATTATTGGCTAATCAAATTTGACAGTAGCAACAATATAACATGGCAAAAAACATATGGCGGAACCGGCAACGATAGAGGTAACGAACTTATTCAAACACATGACGAAGGCTACGCCTTAATTGGTTTTAGCAAAAGTGATGATGGCGACGTTACCGATAATCATGGCGCAAACGACTTTTGGGTGATTAAAACCGATAGCACCGGTGAAATTGAATGGAAAAAATCGTATGGTTTTGTTGGTGCCGACACAGGAACTTCTATTACCCTAACCAATGACAATGGTTTTTTACTTACCGGTGTTCTCGATGTTACCGCTTCAGAAGGCCAGGGCAACAGCAAATTGACAGCTAAAAGACATGCTGGTGGTGATTATTGGGCCATAAAAATCAATGCTTTTGGTGAGAAAGAATGGAGCAAATATTATGGCGGCACATTTACTGACACACCTTACGACGTCATTCAAACAGCCGACAGTGGGTATATTATTGTCGGTTCTTCCGACAGTGATGATGTTGACATCAAAAACAATAAAGGCACTTATGACTTTTGGGTGATTAAAATTTCTGAAATGGGCTCTTTACTTTGGGAAAAATCATTTGGCGGTAGTGAAATTGACGAAGCCTACGCCATTACCCAATCTAACGATGGTAATTACATTGTTGTTGGCGACACCAGAAGTAACGACAAAGACGTTTCTTTCAACAATGGCGCTGCCGATTTATGGGTGATTAAAATATCGCCTTCCGGGGAACTCATTTGGGAAAAGACTTATGGCGGTAGCAGTTTTGATGTTGGACGCTCCGTTTCAAAAACAAAAGATGGCGGCTTTATTATCGCTGGAAGTTCGCGCAGTGCCGATGGAAACCTGGCATCCAACAACGGACAAAATGATAGCTGGATAGTAAAACTTGATTCTAACGGCAATTTAAAATGGCAACAAACCGTTGGTGGGTCTGATACCGATTTTGCCTATGATGCTATTGAATTAAACAACGGAAACATAATTACAGTTGGAGAATCCAGCAGTTCTGACATAGACACTACCAAAAACCAAGGTTTTTCCGATTTACTAATTTTCAGCTTACAATAAATCTAGCATATGAAAAATATGGCATTCCTGCTTTTTATTGGCATAAGCACTTTGCTATCGTGCAGTGAAGATGCTGACGATAAAGTCCCACAGATTATCACAAGCTTCAAATTTAACCATACCTGGGATGGCACCGAAGTGACCAACGCAAATTTCAACAGCATCCAATTTACTAATGCCAATGGCGAACAATTGAGCATCACAAAATTACGCTATTTAATTTCGAACATCACTTTTGAAAAAGCATCGGGCGAAACATATATTTTGGACGGTTACCAATTAATTGATGTAACAAATAATAAAAATCTCAATTTCACTTCAACATCAACTATTCCGGCAGGACAATACAGTAATGTTTCAATCACTTTTGGGTTCAACAACGAAGCCAATTACAACAATTACCCAGACCTAAACTCAGCCTCATGGAACGTCCCCGAAATATTGGGCGGTGGCTATCACTTTATGCAATTGGAAGGCAAATTTATTGATAACACAACAACTGAAACTGGCTATGCTTACCACGCTATTCGGGCCGTTGACAACTCAGGACCAGCCCCAATATTTGAAGACACCTTTTTTAAAGTGGATTTAGGAGCAGCCAACATAACAAATAACACGATATTTAATATTGAAATGAATATTGCCGAGTGGTTTAAAAATCCAAACAATTGGAACCTAAACGAACTCAATAACATGCTCATGCCTAATTTTGACGCTCAAATCACGATGTTTGAAAACGGACAAAATGTATTTAGACTAAAATCTATTGAATGAAAACAAGAGCATTTCATATTAACCTAATACTGTTTTTTATATGCCTTTCCTGCTCCAATGACAGCACAGAACCCTACGCACCTACACCAAGCCCATTAAATGTCCCTAAATTATTTGAAAATAATATTTTATCACCCGTAATTCCTGTTAACAATCCACAAACCGCAGAAGGTATTGCCTTAGGAAAAAAATTGTTTTTCGACCCAATTCTATCAATAAACAACATACAAGCCTGTGCCGACTGCCACGCTCCCGAAAATGCTTTTACCGATATCGACAGGTTTAGCGATGGCTCCCTCGGCAATTTGGGTGACCGAAATTCAATGCCTCTTTTTAACCTAGCCTGGAATTACGATGAAACATTCTTTTGGGATGGCAGCGCCTTCAGCCTAGAACACCAAGCTTTTAATCCTGTAAGCGACCCGAACGAAATGGCAAGCACTTGGCCTATGGTTACAAAAAAACTTCAGCAACACCCCGAATACCCTAATTTATTCGAAAAAGCTTTTGGTGCGCAAAACATCGATTCCACTATGGTAACTAAAGCCATTGCACAATTTGAACGCACCTTAATTTCGGCAAACTCAAAATTTGATAAATACCTTTTAGGTGAAACCACCCTTACCCCAGAAGAACTTAACGGTTTTAATGTGTTTTTGGACGAAAACCGCGGCGATTGTTTCCATTGCCATGGTAGTGACAAAAATCCGTTATGGACCGACAATAAATTCCACAATAACGGATTGGATGAAAATTTTACCGATTTGGGACTAGGTGCCATAACGGGCGACACTTCGGATAACGGTAAATTTAAAACACCTTCGCTTCGCAATTTGGCATTCACAGCGCCTTACATGCACGATGGCAGGTTTACAACATTAGAAGAGGTCATCAATCATTACAGTGAAGGCTTGAAAAATTCAAGTACCATAGACCCTTTGATGAAAAAAGTTGCACAAGGCGGCGTGGAGCTTTCCGAAAAAGACAAAACCGATTTAAAAGCCTTTTTACTTTCCCTCTCAGATTACGAATTCATTAATAATTCGGCCTTTAACAACCAATAACAAAAAACTATAAAAGTATATACTAATATAATGTTAGGTTGTATGGTAATCCGTGACTTATATTGTATATTTGCACTCTATTTAGAGTTAATCTAATTAATAATAAACAATGATAAAAGTATCTGAAACAGCTAAAAAGAAGGTGATTGAGCTCATGGCTGATGATGGTTTTAACGCTGCCACCGATTACATTCGTGTGGGCGTTAAAAGTGGGGGTTGCTCTGGATTATCATACGATTTAAAATTTGATAAAGAACAACAAGAAGGCGATAAAGTATTTGAAGATAATGGCGTTAAAATTATTGTAGATAAAAAAAGCTTTTTATACCTCATTGGCACCACTCTGGAATATTCTGGAGGGTTAAACGGAACGGGGTTCGTGTTTAACAACCCTAATGCCAACCGTACATGCGGTTGTGGCGAATCATTTTCACTATAAAATTTAAAGAAGAATTATGTCGAAGTATACAGAAGATGATCTTCGCGAAGAACTTAAAACCAAGGAATACGAATATGGTTTTTACACCGATATTGAATCGGACACGTTTCCTGTTGGTTTAAACGAAGATATTGTACGTGCTATTTCTGTAAAAAAGGAAGAGCCTGAATGGATGACCGAATGGCGATTGGAAGCATTTCGTGTTTGGAAAAGCATGGAAGAGCCTGAATGGGCCAATGTTAAATACAAAAAACCAGACTTTCAAGCTATTTCTTACTATTCAGCACCTAATAAAAAACCAAAATACGAAAGTTTGGATGAAGTAGACCCCGAATTATTGGACACCTTCAATAAACTTGGTATTTCGTTAGACGAGCAGAAAAAGTTGGCTGGCGTGGCCATGGATGTTGTTGTCGATTCGGTTTCGGTAGCAACTACTTTTAAGAAAACATTGGCCGAACAAGGCATTATTTTTATGAGTATTTCCGAAGCCATAAAAGAGCATCCAGAACTTGTAAAAAAATACATTGGTACCGTTGTTCCTAAAACAGATAATTTTTATGCAGCTTTAAATTCGGCCGTGTTTAGTGACGGGTCGTTCTGCTACATACCAAAAGGCGTAAAATGCCCTATGGAGTTGTCTACGTATTTTAGAATTAACCAAGCCGGCACCGGTCAGTTTGAAAGAACATTGGTTATTGCAGACGAGGGCAGTTACGTAAGCTATTTAGAAGGCTGTACCGCACCAAGTCGTGATGAAAACCAATTACATGCGGCCGTAGTTGAGCTTATTGCTTTAGATGACGCAGAAATAAAATACAGTACCGTACAAAACTGGTTCCCAGGAAACGCCGAAGGTAAAGGTGGAGTTTACAACTTTGTAACCAAACGTGGTCTGTGCGAGAAAAATTCAAAAATTTCTTGGACACAGGTTGAAACCGGATCGGCCGTAACCTGGAAATACCCAAGTTGTGTGCTGAAAGGTGATAACTCGGTAGGCGAATTTTATTCTATAGCAGTAACCAATAATTACCAACAGGCAGATACGGGTACCAAAATGATTCATTTAGGAAAAAACACTAAATCGACCATCATTTCAAAAGGTATTTCAGCTGGTAAATCACAAAACAGCTATCGCGGACTGGTACAAATTAATTCAAGAGCAGAAAATGCCCGTAACTTTTCGCAATGCGATAGTTTATTGATGGGCAACGAATGTGGGGCGCACACCTTTCCGTACATAGAAGCAAAAAACAAATCGGCTAAAATCGAGCACGAGGCCACAACCAGTAAAATTGGCGAAGACCAAATTTTTTACTGCAACCAACGTGGTATCGATACCGAAAAGGCCATTGCGATAATTGTAAATGGTTTTAGCAAAGAAGTGCTAAACAAACTACCGATGGAATTTGCGGTAGAAGCTCAAAAATTATTGGAAATAAGCTTAGAAGGCAGTGTTGGCTAATTGTAATTTAAGCATCTTAAAACAGAACTTTAAATGAGAAAAATAGTTTCAGTTACGTTGATTTTAGCGGTTTTTTTAAGCTGTAAAAACGAAAAAAAAGCGGACCAAGAAGAAACAATTTCCATTGAAAACAAAGAAAACACCGAAGCGCAAAATGGTTTAATGCTATTAAAAGGCGAATATGTGTTTTATAATGACGCTGCTGTTTTACAGACGAAAGCCGATATCTATGGTGTATTTATTACCGAAAAGTCAAAAGAGCTGAATAAGATTGCCGAACAATACAAAAGCGAACCGACCGACATGGTCGAAGTAACAATAAAAGGAAAAGTAACAAACCAAAAAGACGATAAAATTCTTTGGGAAAAGAAGGTTGACATTACAGAAATAATTAGTGTAAGCCCGCTTTCTGAAGATAAAAATAACGTTATAAAATTAGGACAAGAGTAGTTATGTTAAAAATTAACAATTTACACGCAGGTGTTGAAGACAAAAGTATCTTAAAGGGTATCAACCTTGAAGTGAAAGCAGGAGAAGTGCACGCCATTATGGGACCAAACGGTTCAGGAAAAAGTACCTTGGCATCAGTGGTTGCCGGAAAGGAAGAGTACGAAGTTACTGAAGGAAGCATTGAATTTGAAGGTGAAGATATTGATGAATTGGCTGCTGAGGAGCGTGCACACAAAGGCATCTTTTTGTCATTCCAATACCCAGTTGAAATTCCAGGGGTATCGGTAACCAACTTTATCAAAACGTCCATAAACGAAACCCGCAAGGCCAAAGGATTGGACGAAATGCCCGCTAAGGATATGTTAAAACTCATCCGCGAAAAATCAGAACTACTTGATATTGACCGCAAGTTTTTATCGCGTTCGCTAAACGAAGGGTTTTCAGGAGGAGAAAAAAAACGTAACGAAATTTTCCAGATGGCCATGTTAGAACCTAAATTGGCTATTCTTGACGAAACCGATTCTGGTCTAGATATCGATGCCCTTCGTATTGTGGCAAACGGGGTTAACAAATTAAAAAGCAAAAATAACGCTGTACTAGTGATTACCCACTACCAACGCTTGTTAGATTATATTGTTCCTGATTTTGTTCACGTTTTACATAACGGAAAAATCGTAAAATCCGGACCTAAAGAACTCGCTCACGAATTAGAGGAAAAAGGATACGATTGGTTAAAAGAAGGAGTTAAAGCATAGTTTAGTAATCAGTATCCAGACCAAGTAAGCCGTTTGACTGCCTACTGATGACTGGGACTGCAAACTGATAAAAATGGAATTAAAAGACAAATTAGTATCATCATTTATGGCCTTTGAGAACGACGTTGACGTAGACGCTTATGTTCACGGGCTTAGAAGTGATGCTATAAAAATATTTGAAGAAAAAGGCTTTCCCTCAAAAAAGGAAGAGGCTTGGAAGTACACGTCTTTAAATAAAGTATTAAAGGAAGACTACAGTGTTTTTCCAAAACGGGAAAGAATTTTGGAATACAGTGAAGTAAGACAGTATTTCATTCACGATATCGACAGTTATAAAATTGTATTTATCGATGGCAAGTATTCGTCACACTTATCGCAAACCACCCATGATGGGATTGACGTTTGCTTAATGTCGGCTGCATTATCTAAACCGAAATACCGATTGGTTATTGAGAATTATTTCAATAAAGCGGCCACAAAAGATAGCTTATCATCATTAAATACGGCCTTTTCACAAGAAGGTGCCTATATCCATATTCCAAAAAACAAACTGGTTGAAAAGCCTATTCAAATCATACATTTTTCAACAGGTAACGAGGCGGCAACTATGCTTCAACCGCGTAACTTAATTGTTGTTGATGAGAATTCGCATGTTCAAATCATCGAACGCCACCAAAGTTTAACCGATAATGCCGTTTTAACCAATAGCGTTACCGAAATTTTCGCAAACAAGCGCGGTATTGTTGATTATTACAAAATCCAAAACGATAACGATAATGCGTCTTTGATAGACAATACCTTTATCAGCCAAAAACAGCAAAGTCATGTTTCGGTACACACTTTTAGTTTTGGAGGTAAATTAACGCGCAATAACCTTAATTTTTTCCAAAAAGGCGAGCACATCGATTCTACACTAAAAGGCGTCACTATAATTGGCAATAAGCAACATGTTGACCACAATACGTTGGTGCACCATATTGAACCCAATTGCGAAAGCCACCAAGATTACAAAGGTATTTTTGACGAAAATTCTACTGGTGTATTTAATGGCAAAGTGATTGTTGAAAAAGAAGCCCAAAAAACCAATGCATTTCAGGCCAACAACAACATGTTGGTAAGCGATAAGTCCACTATTAATACCAAACCACAATTGGAGATTTTTGCCGATGATGTTAAATGTTCACACGGCTGCACTATTGGTCAATTGGACGAAAGCGCCCTGTTTTATATGCGTTCGCGTGGCATCCCAGAAAAAGAAGCCAAAGGTTTGTTAATGTTTGCATTTAGCAACGATGTGTTAAGCTCGGTTAAAATTCCTGAAATAAAACAACGTATCACCAAAATTATCGCTGAAAAACTAGGGGTAAATATTGGTTTTGATCTTTAATTTTTTTGAAACTAGCTTCCCGATAACCGCTGCAATAACTTTTAACTTCACTTATTAAAAAGGAATAAGAGTTTTTTTGAGCGGAGTCGAAAGACCTCAATCGGGGCTAACCCATTAGCCATGTTCAATGTACAAGACATCCGAAAAGATTTCCCGATACTTTCACGACAAGTAAACGGGAAACCTTTGGTTTATTTTGATAATGCTGCCACATCGCAAACCCCGCAACAGGTTATCGATGCTATTGTAGATTATTATTCAAACTACAACGCCAATATTCACCGTGGTGTGCACACATTGAGCCAAGAAGCGACCGACCTTTACGAGCAATCGCGCGAAAAAATAAGAACCCATTTTAACGCCCAATTTGCCCACGAGATTATTTTCACTTCCGGCACTACCCACGGTATTAATTTGGTGGCCAATGGCTTTTCATCACTTCTAAAAAAAGGCGACGACATTATCGTTTCTGCCTTAGAGCATCACAGCAATATTGTGCCTTGGCAAATGCTCTGTGAACGAACTGGAGCCACTTTAAAGGTTATCCCTATGAATGAGGAAGGAGAATTGTTAATGGATGAGTTCGACAAACTCCTTTCCAAAAATACCAAACTTGTTTTCGTTAATCATATTTCCAATGCTTTGGGAACCATCAACCCCATTGAATATATCATTGATAAAGCGCATAAATTTAGTGCAGCTGTTTTAATTGATGGCGCACAATCATGTCCACATTTAAAACCCGATGTACAAAAACTGGATGTTGATTTTTATGTGGCTTCAGCACACAAAATGTGTGGCCCAACGGGCGTTGGTATGCTTTACGGAAAAGAAGAATGGCTTAAAAAACTACCTCCCTACCAAGGTGGTGGCGAAATGATTGCCGAAGTGACTTTCGAAAAAACCACCTACGCCGAATTGCCCCATAAATTTGAGGCCGGTACGCCAAACATTGCAGGTGGTATTGTTTTTGGCGCAGCCATAGATTATATGAACAACATAGGTTTTAATGCTATTGCCAATCACGAGCATGAGCTACTTGAATATGCCACCGAAAAACTCTTGGCCGTTGAAGGCTTAAAAATCTACGGCACATCAAAACACAAAACATCGGTAATTTCATTTAATTTGGAAGGTATCCACCCCTATGATGTAGGAACTATTCTAGACAAAATGGGCATTGCCGTTCGTACTGGTCACCACTGTGCCCAACCCATCATGGATTTTTATAAAATCCCGGGCACAATACGTGCCTCATTCGCATTTTACAACACCAAGGATGAGATTGATGCTTTGGTAGAGGGCGTTAAAAAGGCTAAAATGATGCTTTCATAAAACATTTTTCATTTACTTATTTAATTCCCCGAATAATAAAATGTACTTTTTATCGAGAACTTTATACTTTAGAATGGTTTTTGGGCAACTTTTTATAAAAAACCATACTTTAGTACAATTGAACCAAAAAACTACTATATAATGAAAACCCTTTTTTTAAGAATAACTGCTGTTCTATTGTTGTTTACAGCATGTAATAGCAATGATGTGGATATTACTCAAGAACAAGAAATTGATATGAGTGATTTTTTTGTTTATACGGATTCCAATGATAATTTAAGCGCTAAATCCACCAATTCCAAAGGAAATTATAACCCATGTTCTACTATGGATGTTTTAAACAGACAGTTAAGGGAAAACCCAAGTTTGGAACAAAAAATGTATGCCATAGAATACCACACAAGAAAATTCCTTGTTACCAAGGGTAGGCCAAAAAATCCTGGCGGTGGTGGTAGCGGAAGCACCAGTGAAACAGATATTGATGTGCTAGCGATTCCTGATGATTTAAATACAATTAATATTCCTGTTTATGTACATATTGTGTTACCTAATCCAGACGATGTAACCGATGGTCAAGTACAGTCGCAAATAGATGTTTTAAATGCTGATTTTAACAATACCAATGCAAACCTACTTCCTTCTGGAGCAGTAAACTTTGTAAATGATGCTACTATTACCGATATCAGCTTTACTTTAACAGAAACCTTTAGACATGAAGACTCTAAATCTTCTTGGGGAACAAATGATGCTATAAAAGCTACCTATCCTCCAATAACTCCAGAAACTCATCTTAATATTTGGGTATGTAACATTGGTCGCGGTATTTTGGGATATGCGCAGTTCCCAGGTGGAGATCCAGCAACAGACGGTATTGTTTTATTATACTCAAGCCTACCCGATGGATCAGCGGCTCCCTATAATTTAGGAAGAACAGCAACTCACGAGATTGGCCACTATTTAAACTTACGACATATTTGGGGTGATGGTAGATGTAGACAAGATGATTTTGTAGAAGACACACCTTCATCAGACGGCCCAAATTATGGTTGCCCAAATTATCCAACGGTAAACTGTAAATCTACAGACATGACCATGAATTACATGGATTATACAGATGATGCATGTATGTACATGTTTACAGATGGACAAAGAAACAGAATGCGTGCTATTTTTGCTTCTGGAGGTCCTAGAGCAGGAATGGTAAGTAATTAACCCATTTTAAATATATTTTAAAAAAGGCGCCAAAATTGGCGTCTTTTTTAAAATTTTACACTGTAACAAGCCTATTACCATGAAACTCATTTTAATCTTACTATCAATTGCAATAGCCAGTAATGGTTACTCACAACCTGAAATCCATCAAGATTCAATGGCTATAGAGTACTCGGCTCAGTCAAGAGGCACTTTCAAAGAAATTAAAATCAATAAAAAGATTATTTCCGTTATCAAGGTCAGAGGCGGTTCTCCCATTATAAAACCGTGTAATCATCGCGTTTGGGAAACACTTACCAACTTATTAAAATACATAGATATCAAAACCATATCCAATCTAAAAGCACCCAGTAAAAAATTTGAATTTGATGCTGCTGCCATAGCCCATTTAACCATTAGAATTAATGATGCTTCCTTTAAAACTAAAAGTTTTGATCATGGCAACCCACCAAAAGAAATCGCTGATCTTGTTAAAGAAATCTTATCAATTGCAGAAAACATTGAATAGCAACTTTTGTTATTGTATTTTTGCGTAAAATATATTATTGTGAGTATTGAAGATATCCAAAACGAAATAATCGACGAGTTTTCCATGTTTGAAGATTGGGAAGAACGTTATCAATATATGATAGATTTAGGGAAAGAATTACCCCTTATTGACGACCAATACAAAACGGACAACAATATTATAAAAGGCTGCCAAAGTAAAGTTTGGGTACACGCCGAAATGAAAGACGATAAAGTAGAATTTACCGCCGATAGTGATGCCATTATCACCAAAGGTATTATTGCTATTTTAATCCGTGTTTTTTCAAATCAGCGCCCAAAGGATATTATTGATGCCGATACCGATTTTATCGATAAAATTGGTTTAAAGGAACATTTATCACCAACGCGCGCCAACGGACTGGTAAGCATGGTGAAACAATTAAAAATGTATGCTATTGCATACCAAACGCAATTGAAATAGCGTTTTGTCATTCCTGTGGAAGCAGGAATCTATTAAATGAGATTTCCGCCTTCGCGGAAATAAAAAAAGTATAATTATGAGTGAAACAACCATAGACACCGCAGAGTTAGGAGAAAAAATCGTGAATGTTTTAAAAACCATTTACGACCCCGAAATTCCCGTTGATATTTACGAATTGGGATTGATTTACGACGTATTTGTTAATGAAGATAACGATGTAAAAATCCTGATGACCCTAACCACACCCAATTGCCCAGTGGCCGAAACCTTGCCTTTGGAAGTTGAAGAAAAAGTAAAATCTTTGGATGCCGTAAATAATGCCGAGGTAGAGATTACTTTCGACCCGCCATGGACCCAAGAACTTATGAGCGAGGAGGCTAAACTTGAATTAGGAATGCTTTGATAACAAAAACCAACTAAATAATATTATGTCTAAAGAAGTAATAAAAAGCAGTGAAGGTTTTGAAGCCTTAACCCCTAACTTAAACCGTAAAGTGGTTCATTTAGATGATTTAATGGTTACGGTAATCGATTTTACCAACGGCCCTATGGAACAACCTGATCCTCCACATAATCATCCTCATGAACAAATTACTTACGTAGCAAGTGGATCGTTAAAACTATTTGTAGAAGACCGCGAGTACCTTTTAAACGAAGGTGACGTATTCAAGATTGCATCCAACCTTAACCATTCGGTTCAAACCTTAACAGAAAACGTTCGATTGATTGATAGCTTCAACCCTATTCGCGAAGATTTTCTATAATTCACCATTTTATTTAACCCATGGCAGACGACATTATCAATCGCGTAGCAAACAGTAAATTGGTTACTGTAAACCTTGAGGATTATTACCCAAAGGGGGAACGTGTGCTTTTCGATATAAAAGATTGGCTTTTTGAAGGCTTCGTTTTGCGCGAAAAAGACTTTAGAAATCAGGTTAGTGAACACGACTGGTCGAAGTATCAAAACAGTTTTGTGGCACTAACCTGCAGTTCGGATGCCATCATTCCGGGTTGGGCGTTTATGCTCATCAGTATGCATTTGGAGCCTTATGCCAACAAAGTCGTAATAGGAGACCTTGAACTCTTAGAAACATCTATTTATCAAGATGTTATCAATAATCTAGATGTTACTGAGTTTCAAGACAAACCGCTTATTATAAAAGGCTGTTCTAAAAAACCCGTACCCGAAAATGCCTATATCATGCTGGCCATCAAACTAAAACCCGTAGCAAAATCCATTATGTACGGTGAGGCCTGCTCTTCGGTGCCGCTCTACAAAAAGAAGTAAAAACGTCACTGCGAGAAAACGAAATACAATAAAGTTGGCGTGGCAGTCTGTTTAAAATTATTACCTCATGATCTAAATCATGATTTGCGATGACTTTATGTAAACGAAATGTGACCTTCCCTCAAAAAAGTGTCTTAACTACAGTTGATTTTTATATAAGCAAAAATCAAAATTTAGTTTATATTTACCTACATTTTATTAAAAATCTGAAAATGAAAAGAACGTTATTAGCACTTACTTTCTTTATCGGAATTATTTCGATAAACGCTCAAACAAAAGAAGAATTACAGGCCCAAAAAGCCGCAAAACAGGCTGAGGCCGATGCTGCCCAAAAAGAGGCCAACGCCATTCAGAAAAAAATAGATGCCCTTCCCGGATGGAGAACAGGCGCTTTTGGCACCATTGGTGGTAGCTTATCTAGCTTTAACAACTGGTATGCCCAAGGCACGCCAAACAACGTTTCTGGTAACATTGGTCTTACCTTGAATGCTTATGCCAATTTAATAGAAGATAAATTTTTCTGGAGAAACTCATTAACCACCAATTTAAATTGGGTAAAGTTGGATGATAAAGACAATCCCAATGACGATGATAGTTTTAACCCTACTACTGATGTGTTTAACCTATCGTCACTTTATGGTAGAAACCTTACCAAAACATTAGCGGCTTCTGGTTTAATGGAATACCGTACCACCCTTTTGGATAACTTTAACGACCCTGGCTACTTAGACCTTGGTATTGGTGCCACTTGGACGCCCATTGAAAACCTTATCGTGGTTATCCACCCTTTAAACTACAACATAGTATTTGCCGATAACGATGCCGTTTTCAATTCGTCGTTGGGTACTAAAATTGTGGCCGATTATACGCGACAAATTGGTGCCGTTAACTTTAAAACCAATTTCTCGACCTTCCAAAGCTATGAATCGAGCGACCTATCAAACTTTACGTGGACCAACTCGTTTAGCTATACCCTTTGGAAAATGATTGGTGTTGGTTTCGATTTTGGCTTGCGTGGCAACAAGCAAGAAGCTTTAAAATACGCTTTGGGCCAGTATGACCCCGATGCCGTACCCGCTCAAACCGAGCCAACCTTCGATAACGTAGATAATAAATTACAAACCTATTATACCGTAGGTGTTTCGTATAAGTTCTAAAAATTGCTTTAGAATACAGACTAACTCTAAAAAAACGCCTTCTGCAAGCAGAAGGCGTTTTTTTTAATGTCTGTTGTCTTTTACTAATTTTATTTATAATGATTGAGGCATCAGTAGTTATTAGAACTTTATGTTGCTTTTTAAGTACTTTTTCAAAATATCAAAGAAAAGTATATACTCAAAGCTTCTATAGTTCATCTATTAACTCAATACATCTTTAACCGATTCAGAAATTGGAGTTGTACCACGTCCAATTAGTTTTGATAGTGTTTTGCTATCATCATACAAATCTCCCTTAGACGCACTAATATCCCAACTTGCAATTCCTTCAGCAAAAATATCAGGCACTCCATACCCTTTTAGGGCTTTGCTGTACGCTTCTTCAGGTAAATTTTGATAAGGAATTTTTTTACCTGTCTGTTTGGAAATTTCATTCGCCAATTCTGTAAGTGTATAGGCCTCATCACCTGCAAGTTCATATGTTTCGCCTTTATGTTTTTCGTCAGTCAGCACTACGGCTGCAGCCTCTGCAAAGTCTTTTCTACTTGCTGATGATATTTTTCCTTGTTCCGCACTGCCAATAAATGCTCCTGCCTCCACAGCTCCCGCAACAGAACCCGTATAGTTTTCTGAATACCATCCATTTCTCAAAAGTGTATATGGAATACCTGAGTCTTTTAATAATTTTTCTGTAGTTAGGTGCTCTCCTGCAAGACTTATAGTAGATGTATCAGCCCTTAGCAAACTTGTATAAACTATCCATTGAACATCAGCCTTTTTTGCTGCTTCAATCACATTTTTATGCTGACTGGCTCTTTTTCCAATTTCATTTCCTGAAATTAACAGTAGTGTATCGATTCCCTTTAAAGCACCAGGTAAGTCATTAGCCTTTTCGTAGTCAAAAGCCCTTGCCTCTATCCCTTCTACCTTTTCAGGAGAACGAACTAATGCTACTAAGTTAGATAAATCCGTTTTTTTCTTTAACTGCTCCAAGACTAGAGTTCCTAGTTGCCCGGTTGCTCCGGTAATTCCTATTTTCATAATATTCAATATTAAATTATAAGTAATTTTATTACATTAATAATTAAAAAATGTCAACGAAATTCAGATACAAAATTTTCAAGTGTTTTACTTTTCAACTCCTTAACTACAGATTCATCAATACTTGAAAATAAGTTGTCTAATTTTTGGTTGATTACTTTACCTATTGGGCATTTAGGATTAGTTTTTATATTTCTTTTGCCCAATACTTCGGAATTTTTAACCACCAAGTATACAGAATCCAAAGTAATATCTGAACTGCTTTTAGCTAGCATAGCCCCTCCCGACTTACCTCGTCTACTCTTTACTAAACCCGCTTCACTTAAATTGCTAATTTCTTTACGGACTACCACTGAATTAATATTAATACTTCCCGCAATCCACTCAGAGTTCAACCATTCACCTTTATTATTTGCAAGAAGAGTTAGAATATGGAGTACTGTGGCAAATCTTGTATTGTTCATAATAAATCAAAATTAACTATAATTTTTTAAATGTAACAAATATTGTTACATTTATTTAAACTTCCGCACCTTCTTCTTCCGCCCAAACAAGCGTTTAAAAAAGCCATCACGCTTTTCGGGTTCGCAGTCTAAATCCTCTAACACCTCGTTTGCGGGGAGTTCAAATTGTGCATTCGTAATCCCATTAAATTGAATATCGGCATTCAGTTTTTGGTAAAACTTAGCAAAAACAGGCAATGCCGAGTTGGCGCCCTGCCCGAGTCCGGTGGTTTTAAAACCTATGCTGTGGTTATCATTGCCCACCCAGGTCACGGTAACTAATTTAGGGGTAATGCCCACAAACCAGCCATCTTTATTGTTTTGTGTGGTGCCCGTTTTTCCGGCGATATCGTTTTTTAAGCCGTAAGTGCTTCGCAAACGTACCGCCGTACCGCTGTTTACGGTGGCTTTCATAATTTCTAGCATCACTTCGCGGGTGTAATTACTAAAGGCTTCGGCTTGGTTGTCTTTTGGTTTGAATTCAGCAATCACTTTACCATGTTTGTCTTCAATTCTGCTAATGCTATAAGGCTTAACAGGTTTAGAATGGTTGACATAACTGGCATAGGCACCTGTTAAGTTTTTAAGGTTGATTTCGGCAACACCTAAAGCCAATGAGGGCTCGTTGGGTAATTCCTTGTCTATGCCCAGTTTTTTTACCTGCTCGTGAACTTTGGCGATGCCAACTTTGTCCAAAACCTTTACGGCAATAGTGTTGACCGATTGGCTCAGAGCTTTTTCCAAAGTGTAATTGATGTGTGGGTCTTCGTCTTCACCACCCGAATTGCTAGGCGTCCAATCGTCGTAATTGGTGTAAGTGACCTCAGCCAACGAAAAATAGGTGCATGGTTTCATACCGTCATCTATCGCGGCGGTATAAACAAAGGGTTTGAATGTAGAACCGACTTGCCGTTCGCTTTGCGACACGTGATCGTACTTAAAAAAACGGTAATCAATACCGCCAATATAAGTGCGAACCGCCCCCGTGCTGGGCTCAATACTCACCATACCAGTATTTAAAAATTTAAGGTAATGCTGTAAACTGTCTTTTACCGATATATTTTGGATGGTATCACCTGCCCAACCAAACAACTCTACAGGGCGTTTTTTAGCCAGTGAATCTTGTATGCTTTCTTCTGAAAATCCTTTTTCTTTTGAAGTTTTCCAAATCGGCAAGTTTTTCATTGCGGCATTGACAAGCGCTTTATTGGTTTTCCAGGGAGCGTTACTGCCATAGGAGGCTTCAAAATCAGCCTGTAATTTCGATAGATGTTCTTTCATGGCCTCTTCGGCCAAAACCTGCATGTTATAATCTAAGGTGGTATAGACCTTCAATCCGTCTTTGTATAAATCGTAAGCATCGCCATTGGGTTTCTTTATGGAATCTAAAATAGCAGACATTTCTTTTTTTACCTGTTCTCGAAAATAGGGCGCCACGCCCAAATCATGGTTGAACGAGCGATAATTCAATTCCAAGGTTTCATTTTGAAAAGTTTCCAATGAATCTTTGGATATATAATCGTATTTATACATTTGGTTGAGCACCACGTTACGACGGTCTTGACTACGATCCACATTCAACCGCGGATTAAAATAATGATTGGCTTTTAGCGTACCAATCAACGTAGCGGCTTCGGAAACCGTTAATTCCGACGTCGTTTTATTAAAAAATTTTTGCGAAGCGCTTTCAATGCCGTAGGTATTATCAGAAAATGGTACCGTGTTAAAATAGAGGGTTAAAATATCGTTTTTGGAATAAATGTCTTCAATACGTTTGGCGATAATGGCTTCCTTAAATTTATTGATAAGCATACTAAACAACATATAATCTTTCCGCCCGAAAAGGTTTTTAGCAAGTTGAAGTGTTATGGTACTTCCGCCGCCGGCCGATTTATCGCGCAACAAAATACTTTTTACAAACACACGACCCAAACTCACGTTATCGACCCCGTCGTGCTCGTAAAACCGAACATCTTCAGTGGCTATAAGTGCCTCAATCAAGTGCTTGGGAAAATCGCTGAACTCGGCAGGCTGCCTGTCGTAAACAAAATATTTGCCAATCAGTTTCCCATTTTTATCCAATACCTGGGTGGCTTCTTCCTGCTTAATAGAACTCAGCGCTTCTTTAGTGGGCAACTTCCCAAAAGCGCCCCAATAAATACTGAAATACAAAATGACAAAAAAAGCAACTACCGCAACTGCTAAAATGAGACTCCATTTTATCCATTTGTTTTTGAATAGGTTTGAAAATCTGTTCATGTGGAATGTAATGGATTTGTTTTAATTAAAATTTTTATAATGAGGCTTTTAAAGATCGTCATTCCGACCAAGGTGAAGGAATCTTTCAAAATCAAGTTACTGACTATGAGATTGCTTCGAAATAAGATTTCTCGCAATGACACTATTTAATTACTTATAGGCCGCCTCGACAACAAAAAATCAGTACAATTTGTTCTAATGCAATTCGTCAATTCGAATGAATTTTTCGATTGCAATGAGAAAAATTTTTATCGAGAATTAGAATTTTGATGACCAAAGAGTTCTCGATACAATTTTTCGTTCCTCAAAATCACTCGAACTGACGCTACAACCAAATTTTATGTTCAGAACACTTAGGAATAAGGCTTATTCGGTATCACCACAGACTAGCTTTCCTCCTCATAATCGGGGTACAAAAAGTGATTGTACGGAAAGCGTGTTACATGAATTTGCCTTACTTCATCATAAACCCGTTTTTTGAAGTCCTCTAAATTCTGCTTATTTAACGCCGAAATGAACAAAGCATTATCTCCTATTTTATTCATCCAGGTTTTTTTCCATTCAGCGAGAGTATAATGCCTTTCGGTGCGTTCGGTTTCTAAATCTTCTTCCTCATAAGGCTCAGGTTCATAGGCATCAATTTTATTAAACACCATAATGATAGGTTTGTCGCTACTATCAATTTCACCCAAAATTTTGTTCACAGAATCAATATGCTCTTCAAAATTAGGATGCGAAATATCAACGACATGTAATAACAAATCGGCTTCGCGCACTTCATCGAGCGTACTTTTAAAACTCTCTACCAATTGCGTGGGCAACTTTCTAATGAAGCCAACCGTATCACTCAACAAAAAGGGTAAATTTTGAATCACCACTTTGCGCACCGTAGTATCTAAGGTAGCGAACAGTTTGTTTTCGGCAAACACCTCACTTTTACTAATTGTATTCATCAAAGTCGATTTTCCCACATTAGTATATCCTACAAGCGCTACACGTACCATTTTACCTCGGTTACCGCGCTGTACCGCCATTTGTTTGTCGATGGTTTCAATACGTTTTTTAAGCAGGGCTATTTTGTCACGCACAATACGTCTGTCAGTTTCTATTTCGGTTTCCCCAGGACCACGCATACCAATACCCCCTTTTTGGCGTTCAAGGTGGGTCCACATACCTCGAAGTCTAGGCAATAAATATTCGCATTGCGCCAATTCTACTTGGGTACGGGCATAACTGGTTTGTGCGCGTTGGGCAAAAATATCCAATATCAAGTTCGTTCTGTCCAACACTTTTACGTTCAGTATTTTACTGATATTACGTTCTTGTGCTGCCGATAGTTCATCATCAAAAATAGCGGTGTCGATATCGTTTTCTTTTATAAATTGACGAACCTCCTCCATTTTACCAGAGCCGATAAAGGTTTTAGGGTTGGGCATATCCATTTTTTGCGTAAACCGCTTAATGGCATCACCACCAGCTGTGTATGTTAAAAACTCCAGCTCATCCAAATACTCTTTTAATTTGTCTTCGTCCTGTTCTTTGGTTACAATTCCTATTAAAACCGCCTTTTCTAAACCCATAAATCTCTTTTCTAATAATGCTACAAAGTTACATAATTCACAGCATTTTAATTTTAATATTTTAAAACCTATTTTTGGCTCATGAATATTGATTTTAAAGACATTCCTGTTCGGGACGATTTGCAAACCATTGGGTTTTATAATCTTGAAAACCTGTTTGATTTTAAAGATAATCCTCAGACGAATGATAATGATTTCCTACCGACTTCCAAAAAACGATGGACACCAAAACGCTACGACAATAAACTGCGGAAACTGAGTTTTGCCATTTCGAATATTGGAAGACAAGAAACCGGAAAGCACCCAGCCATTGTAGGCTTAGCTGAAGTTGAAAATGCCAAGGTGATTGAAGATTTATTGAACGCAAAACACCTGGAAGATTATAATTACAGTTATGTACACTATAATTCGCCCGACGAGCGCGGTATCGATACGGCGTTAATTTATGACGCCGATGTATTTCAGCTTTTATATTCTGAAACCTTTAGCGTTCCTTTGGTTGACAACGATGGCGAACCCGACTACACCCGCGATATTTTGTTGGTTTCGGGTTTGCTGGATGGCGAAAAAATACACGTAATTGTTAACCATTGGTCGTCCAGACGAGAAGGTGCCAAAGAAACTGAATTTAAACGTTTTGCCGCTGCCGATAAGGTTATTGAAATTATTAACCGATTGAAATCAGAAGAACATGATGCCAAAATAGTGATTATTGGCGATTTTAATGACGACCCCTCAAGTAATAGCATTAAACATATGGTTAACAGCCACGGTCTGTACAACCCCATGGAAATTTTACACACCTATACCAGAGGAACGACCAGCCATAATTTTAAATGGAATTTATTTGACCAAATTATCTTTACAACCAACTTTTTTGAAGCAACACCTGATACTTTGAGCTTCGATAAAGCTGATATTTTCGATATCCAATTTTTAAAACTTTTTAAAGGAAAATATAAGGGCAAGCCATTTAGAACCTATGTTGGACCGAAATATCAGGGCGGTTATAGCGATCATTTTCCGGTATATGTGATTTTTAAGAAGTAAACATCATTCCTAGGAGCAACGATGTGACAATCTAAGGTTTAGAATTAAAACTATACAGATTCCCCACTGCGCTTGGAATGACAAGGAAAATCAAACCGCTTGCAACAATACAAAAGCTAGGCCTAAAATACCAATAGGCAAAAACCAAAGCAACCAAATACTATAATTCAGCTTTTTGTTTTTAAGCATTTTGGCATTTAAAACTTTGCGTTTTCTTCCGCCGTATTTCATCCAGTTTTTAAAATGAATAAAAATCACAACCAATACAAAAAGTGTCCATGCTTTGGTGGCCGACATTGTACTAACATGCATACTTCTAAAAAAACCTGCAAAAAAAACACCTAAAGCCAGAAGCAAGCTGCATTGTAAAAATGTAATGTAAATTACAGCAATACTGTTGGCCTTTTTGTTTTTCTTGGTTTTATAATGTTGAAAAACATGATAAAAAAGGGCGTCGAAAGTAGTCATTCTGTTTTTTTGGCAAATATATTCTTTTAGAAACTCATTCTACATAATCCACGCTAATTTCATCTAACTCATAAACGCCATCAAAATTATCGAGTCCGCTGCCCGTATATTTAAAGGCAATATAAATTGTGCCCGTCGCACACGATAGATCTACCGTACCCGAGTTAAACCATTCAGCAAAACTATCGGTGTCCTTCACCACATAGGCATCCGATAGCACGCCCCAAGTGGCTGAAGTTATCGTAGCCTCATCGCCATCCCAATCTTGTGAATACAGAACCTCCAAGTAACTACTATCGGCCAAACTATTTGAAGTTTTAAACCGAACCGTTACCCCTTGATGAGCATCCAAATCGATAGCAGGCGTAATGAGCCAACCAATATTACTGACGTCGCCAGAACTGGCCGATTTAAACCGGGCCGAACGCCCCAAAGACGCATTAGACGAGCTTGAGGAATAGCCTTCCCAAGCCTCGGTGCCCGCCTCAATATAGTTCGCCCAGCCTTCAATTTCAATGGGTCTGTTGTTTCTTTGGGGTTCAAAATCTTCATACAATAAATTTCCTGTACCTAAGGCTGAAGCCATACCGCAACTTAACTCCATCGGGTCACATCGTTGTGTATCTTCAAAAGTGATATCGGCCGAACTATTCAAAATCAACACATTAAAATCGTCACCAAAATCGCGACTGTAAATCCCAATTACACTACCTTTTCCTTGAGGCACAATCAACGATTTAAAATCGGCAAACGTACTGGTCTGCATCATAATGGGAATGCCCGAATCGCAGCTTTCCAACAAACGAAAGCCATCAAATTCATCAAACGATTCGCTGGCAAAAGTAGCCCCCATTTCAAAACGGTTTAGCTGCATGTTTTCCAGTTTTATAAGGGTGTTTTCATCCCACGCAGTCAACGATTCCAACTCTACTGTTTTTGGGATTATTTCAGCGATTTCGTTACTTCTTAAAATGATTTCTTTGTACTCGGCCGCCTGAATTTGTTTTACAGAGGCACCGTCGCCTTTACCAATGGTGAGCACACCATTTTCCTTACCAACGGTTAAACCACGCATGTTTATATATATTTTTTGTCCGAATTGATAGGTATCCGAAAGACTACCTACATTAATATCAATTCTAAAACCCAACCTCGGGTCGTTATCGGGGTTGCTATCGTCCGTTTTATTTTGAATGATGAGTTCCTCAAAAAAGTTACCTGACCTGTCGGAGGACACCACAAAGCCTTCAATATATAAATCGGTTTCATCATCAATCATGGCTGTACTGTTGCCATTATTTACGGCTTGCTCGTACACACTTTTTATAGCCTTAAACGTGGTGATTTGTTCTAGGGGTACTTCAGGTTCGGTGATTGAAATGTCGGGCGTGCTGAAATCATCGTCATTAACACAAGATGACAAAAGAAACAGTAGTGCGAAAATTGTTAAAAATGATTTTACTTTTTTCATCGTTTAATTTTTATTCTTTTTAGAGTTCGGAGTTCTTTTTTCAAATGCCAATTATCGGCTAAAACCTAAAGTTCAAATTCAAAAAATAGGTCGTACCTCGTCCATACCAATATTTTGGTCCGAAAACGGGCGTGGCCAAAGCTTTATCGTCACGTAATTCCCGGTAATTCGCATTTCTACCCTGCTCGAAACCTCCAGTTTTATAAACGGCATCTAAAAGATTGTTGATACTAGCGAACAACCCCACGTAATATTTTCCGATTTTCCACGACTTTCCGCCCACGAGATTCACCACCATGTAGTCATCAAAACGCTCTTGCTTAAGTAGTTTTTTTGCTAAATCTTCGTCGTAATCGTTAAACACATTGCCATCAAAATCAGTATTGAAATTTGAAGAGCGCGTTAATGGGCTCACATCAACATAGGTATTACTAAAAAAATTGGCGGTAGCGCCAAACCACCAATAATCGGGATCACGGTATTCAAAGCCCACCGAATATGCATTTTGAGGCCCTGAAGCAAGTCGGTAATTTTTCAGGTTTGATTTACCAAAATCCTTAAAACCATCAACAAAACCAGCCGCTACCGATTCGTCATCTGGTTCTGTGGACAAGTATAAATTGGGATTATTACCATAACTAAATTGCCCAACGGCTGCTACCCCTTTCAACTTAATGGTTGGATTCACTTGGGCTTCAACACCCAACTCGGTGCCAAAATGTTTTTTATCGATACCTTGTAGAATTTCCTGAACAAACACTGCATTATCACCACCAATGCCATCGGCAAAATAAAATGATATTTCGCTGGCATCACTAATTTTTGTGTAATAGCCCGTGAGTTTAGCTTTTACTATGGGCGACCGAAAAATATAACTCAGATCGCCACCAATTATTTTTTCTTCTGAAATATTGGGAACGACATTGTGATTTTCACGAGAATTTGAAAACGTATTTTGAATAGTTGGTGGCCGCAACAAAAACCCCGTATTAAAATTAAAAACATGCTTGCCCGACAATTTGTAGGTCAACCCCATTTTTCCACCAAAGCCAGTAAAACTTAACTTTTCGCCTTTGCCAAAAGAATTGTCGGGAAAACCGCCATTTTGATAAAGTCCCTCGCGCTGGTACTGTGTATTTTTAAAACGTAATGCCGTATAAAAATCAATTTTTTTATAGGTGAATTGCGCCTGAGCAAAAGCACCGATGTCGTTAGCAAAAATGTTGTAGCGGTATTTAAATTTGTCGCCTTCGGAAACCAATCGGTTTGGGTTGCGCAAATCATTTTGGGCCTCATCAATTTTTGTGGCAAACCCATCAATATCTAGATAAGTTGAAGCCCCTAACAAATCGATTACCTCAGCAAAATTCTCAGATTTTAGGTTTTTGTAATTCACACCTGCATTTAAAATCATACGATTGTTGATTTTTTTTGTTAAAATAGCATTGACTGTTAAATGGTTATCGTCCACACGGTCTTCATAAAGAGCATATATCGCATTACCACCACGTTCGGCATTACTTATGTTGGCTTGATATATACTAGTCCAATCTATTTGCCCATTATTTTGAAATGCTTTTAGTGCCTTGTAAGCATATTGTAAGTTGTTTGGAAACTCACGTTCTGAATAACTAGGCAGTTTTTGGTAATAAGTTGGACTTGGGTTAGCGCCCCCACCTTGTGGAAACCCATCTACCAAATCGGTGCCGTTATAGTCCAATCGGCTGTTGCCAAGTTTTCCAAATTGATAAGCTACGTTGGTATTTAGTTCCGTCCCCTTATTCAATATCCAATAATGGTTCAGCATCATTATAGGCTCATTGATCTCCTTTACTCTTGAGTTTCGCTTTTCACCATTTTGCCAGCCCCAATATTCGTTATACTCAATCCCTTTTAAATCGAAAACTTCTTGGGTATTGGGTGACGATTTTCCACGCCGATTGGGTGTATAAATAGTCGTTACATTTAAACTGTGCTTGTCGTTAATTTTCTTTTCTGCGGAAGCAAAAAACGAATTCGCGTTGTACACCGTGGCATCCTGAAAACCTTCGTTGCCCCAACGCTTGCCCAGCGATACCATAAATGCCCAATTGTTTTTTAACATACCAGAAGCGTAGGTTGCCATAAGCCTATTGGCATAACTTCTGTTGGAAGACGAATAGGTAATACGCCCGCCCGGTCGCGCCTGCGATGCACTTACGTTAATATTTGTAGTACCAAGAATACCACCAAAGGTATAGTTTGACGGTGTTAAACCTAACGATAACTCCTGATTTCTCAACACATCGTTTATACCGCCCCAATTGCTCCATTGTGGCCTACCATTATAAGTTTTGTTCATTTCAATACCGTTGATTAAAATCGTACC
This sequence comes from Flavobacteriaceae bacterium GSB9, assembly GCA_022749295.1. NCBI lineage: Bacteria > Pseudomonadati > Bacteroidota > Flavobacteriia > Flavobacteriales > Flavobacteriaceae > Flavobacteriaceae bacterium GSB9. Next base: position 2,708,236 of record CP062007.1, on the reverse strand, counting down.
GTTTTTAGAGTCTAGACCACGAAGCCTAAAAAAAGACGAACTAAACTCGAAAGCTGCCGTGCGCTGGAACACATCGAGCGATGAGGCCAAAAGACCGGAAATATTATCGGCTGCACTCGTATCGTCATTAAGTTCATCGTCCGACAAAGTAATGGTAAACAAATCGGCTGCATGGGCCGTGTTTCGCTCTAAAACCATATCCGAAATATTAACTGTTTGGCCTGCATTCACCACAATAGGATAGCGATTGGTTAAATATCCTGTTTTGGAAATTTTTAAAATCTGCTCGCCCAATGGTACATTTTCTTTAAATTCAAATTCACCTGAAATATTAGTTAAAACGAATTGTTTGGTTTCTTCTATGGTTACGGTAACATCTTCAATAGGAGTGTTTGAATACGCATCAACCACACTACCTTTAATGTGGCTTTGCTGAGCATAGACAGCTAGCGAAAATAGGCTGAACAGAAATAAGAGCAACGCTTTTTTTATATATAATTTACGACACAAAAAGAAAAATAAATTTACATTTACAGTAGAAATTTACGACATTTATAATAAATATATAAATTTGGCTTGGGTTTTGTGTTTAAAAAAGTATACCGCTACCATTATGAGTGTATTTAAAATCTATCTCTTCATTGCCATATTCAGTTTGAGTTTTCATGTTGAAGCCCAAAAAAAGACCTATAAAATTCACACGGTTGCTTTTTATAATCTTGAAAATTTGTTCGACACCATTAACGACCCCAAAAAGTTTGACGAGTATAGCCCCATAATGGAGCTAAAAACCAATAAACAAAATGCTTACGAGCAAAAAATACGAAACATGGCCAAGGTGATTTCTGACATAGGCAAAGATGTTTCCAATAATTCGCCCAGTATAATTGGAGTTTGTGAAGTTGAAAACAAAACCGTTTTAGAAGATTTAGTAAACGATTCTCTATTAATCGATAAAGATTATGGCATTATTCATTTTGATGCGCCTGATGTGCGGGGTATTGATGTGGCATTGTTGTATCAAAAAAAGGCCTTTACTCCAATAAGCTCAAGTAGACATGAATTAAAAATTTTTGACGACCAAAATCAAAAACGGATTTACACCAGAGACCAACTGTTAGTAAGTGGTAAACTTGAAAACGATCTGATACACGTTATTGTAAACCATTGGCCATCCAGACGTGGTGGTGAAGCCCGAAGCGAACCTAAACGTATAGCTGCTGCAAAATTGAACAAATATTTAATAGACTCGTTACACGTTATAGACCCCTATGCCAAAATTATAACCATGGGTGATCTAAACGACAACCCAAACAATAAAAGCGTAAAAAAAATTTTAAAAGCGAAAAACAAACAAGAAAAAGTTCCCTTAAAGGGTATTTACAACCCCTATATGGACTTTTACAACGATGGTTTAGGCACAACAGCCTATCGCGACAATTGGAGCTTGTTTGACCAAATTATGGTTACCAAACCATTTCTGGAAAAAGACTTTACATCATTTAGATTATATAAAGCCAGCATATTCAATAAAAATTACTTAATTCAAGATAGCGGTACTTACAAAGGCTATCCGCACCGAAGTTGGAGCAATAGCGGTTTTAGCAACGGTTTTAGTGACCATTTTCCGGTATATATCTATTTGATTAGAACGGCTTCTGAAGATTAAAACAAAAGACCTATTAAATTCTAAATAACTTAATAGCCCTGTTGGTTTATAATTGTTTCAAATTGTGTTTTATGCAAACCATGTATTCCAAGGAATTCTTGACAAAAAAAGAACCAGTGCGATGCTGTAAAATATGGCAATAGTTTTTAATTTAACCTTTGAAGTCAGTTTCTTTTTATGTTTGGAATAGCCTATGGTTATTAATGCAACGGCTATAATATTTATGAGGGGGTGTTCAACTAAATAGAGCCTATTTGTTGCATCTTTCATAACTTCACCCATGCCCAATTCGCTAAAAAGTTGCAATCTTGGTGACACAAAATAAAGCACCAAACCAATAAGCAATTGAATATGGGAAACAATTAGTGTAAATAATGATTTTCTAAAATCGTTGGCTTCGTATTCTTTATCTCCAAAAGTTTTAATTATGGCATTGAAGGTGGCAATTACCAAAACCAATAATACTAAATATGCCCAATAAGAATGCAGTGATTTTACAACGTCGTACATGAATTTTTAATTTTATTTGTTGTTACAAATGTAGCAATTTAAAACATAAAAAAACCGCTTCACTTTGAAACGGTTTTTAAATCTTTTCATTCCACTAAACCACTGTTAATTCCACTTATTTTCGGCATCATCACCTCCCCAAATTAGAGTGGCTATGTACGGATTATCAATAAAAGGATTTCTATTGCCCTGTGCAGCATAAATAACATTATTTCGTTGCGCTTCGAATGGAGAAACAGGATCTTCGATGTTCCACTTTAAAAATAAATCTAGACTACCTACTTTTGTGAAAGTTTCCCCATAGCGAATGTTTAAGTATAAAACCATTCTTGCCACATCCCCTTTCCACTCGTCTCCCGGGTACCAGGTTTCTCCAATTAATTGATACGCCCCACTTCCGTCGGCAAAGGGATAATTAAGCCTATCGCTATTAACAGAGGCATCGCAAGCTCGCAAGTGGTGCAAATCGGTTACGGCATTTTCAGCAGTTAATAACGACTGCGGATAAATATGCTCTGTGTTAAAAGTTTGTGGCGAATATGAGTTTGTTCCAGAGGTGTACTCTTTCCAGTATCGGCTTTCACCAGAGTACATTAAAATTACGTTATCACTATTGCTTAAATCGGCATCGGCGTTGTACAAATAGTTGTGCCTTTGACCATACGACAATATTGTAGTGTGTTTGGTTACAGTAAGATTTTCTACTTCTTCAAAAGTTAAATCACTATCTTCTGAAAAAATCACCCCTTCATAGTAACCTTGTAGTTCAACGGGAATGTTAAAACTAGCTGCTCGAATAACTGTTACCGTAACCGTTGCCGTGGAGCAAGACGGTTCTGGTGTATCGTCATCACAAATCGTATAGGTGAATGTATCTTCACCCAAAAAATCCGTTTGAGGCGTATAGCTTATAGAGCCATCAAAATTTAATATTACTGTTCCTAAGGATAACGAGCTATCAACGGAAGCTATTTCTGGATCGTCGATAAGAACATCATTTTCAAGAAGATTTGTTATTGTTTTAGTACTATTGAAAAGAGCCATAATGGCATCGTTTTCAGCAGTAGGATTTCCTTCATCGGTTACTGTAATGGTTACCGTTGCCGTTGAGCAATCGGGCTCGTCATCACGATCGCAAAGGGTGTATATAAAGGAATCTTTGCCAACAAAACCTGCTGGCGGCGTGTAAGCATAGGAGCCATCTCGGTTGTCTTCAACGGTTCCACCTTGAACAGTTGTTGCATCAAACGATGTTATTCTTGCATTGTCTACTACCGTATCGTTGTCAAGCAAACCTTGAATGTCGACCTCCTCATCTTCTATTGTTGTTGCTGTATCGTCAACAGCAACGGGAAGTTGATTGGGCTCTGGTTCGGGAGTTGGCGTATCATCATTGCTAGAACTACTGCAGGCCATGAAAATTGTTAGTAAAATATATATTGATAGTTTCTTCATAAAAATTCTTGTTAAAAAAACCCCTTACCCATAAACAAGGCAAGAGGTTATGTTCTATTTAAGGGTCTTTGCTTACTGGTATATCCAAACGCCACCCTCTTTTATAACACTCTTAGTCTCATTGGTTGTAGAGCCATTATAAATAATATATGTAAGCACATACTTTTGACCTTCTTCTGCAGTTGGATTTATATTATCCAATAATGCATTAAAGGCTTCCAATAACATATCATCAGACCAATAATTTGAACTTCCTGATCTTCTATCAAAACTTCCAAAGAATCCTACGTTATCTGCTGGACCTGGGTATTTATCGATAAATGTATCTGAAATAAAAGTTACATCTGCACTAGACAAAGTATACTTTATTGTATTATCTGGCACCCAAGTTGTTCCGTCGTGTCCAAACTGAATCGTTTCTTCTGCAACATTATCATAGGGCATAAAAACCTCTCCATCGAAAATATAAGCTGCAGTATAACTTTCTGTTACGCCTCCTCCTACATACAACTCATACATAGACAACACTATATCGCCAGCATTTTTAGGGTTATACTTGTAAACATCTAGAAGCGCAATTGGAATTTTCTGATTGGCTTCGTCTTCACTTGAAAAGTTAGGAAACCCTTCGCCCATAGCTTCGTATTGGTCTTCGGTAAAACCTGTAAATTTTATCCATTCACCGTCTTCGTAAGCAAAACCATCTGTTAGCGTACTTTCTGATCCGTTATAAAAACGATATCGCAATGACACAAAATCACCCTCTTCAGCATCAGGGTAAGTAGCATTTAAATACTCATATACATGACCATTTTCATCGAAGTTACCATAGGTATTACCAGTAATTGCATTATGCTCTTCATCAGATAGTTCGTAAACTTCAGCCTCATAGGTTTCAACTGGATTATACCATTTAAAAGTCACCAAAGCTGATGAACCTTGCCCCCAAACAGGATATAAATCTGACAATAGCCCAGGTATCATTTCTTTAGCATCGTCTACAGAATTAAAATTACCAAAATTTAAATCCAGTTCGTCATAATCTTCGTCTGTTAATTCATAAACAACATCTCCTACAACAGGAGTGTCTTTCGCATCAATTTCATCATAAATATCATCTAAAGGATTGCACCCAACCAATGTGGTGGTTCCTATAATTAATAAGTAAAAAATTATTCTTTTCATTTTCAATGTTTTTAAAAGTTAAGTTTTGCACCAACACTAAAGGTTCTTCCGAAACCATAGTAAACCAAAGCTGTATCGGCAGTTGAACCAGTAGCATCTTGAGCGTCAGAAATGTATTCAGTATCGAATACATTATTCATTCGTGCAGTTAGACTGGCATCAAAAGGCCCAAATTTAAACCCATGAGTCATTGCTACATCAAAGAGTCCATAATCTGGCATTTTCCAAGTTTGCATTGGGTCTGTAGCCAAAATAGCATCAACTTCCTCTGGAGTTAGATTTGGTGACAACCCTCTATCACTAGGGTCAAAATCCGCATATAAATCGGCATAATAGTTATAATCAACTATTAATTTTGTGTCTGTCGAAAACTTGTAGTTTAACCCCAATGCCGCAGTGGTTTGGGCAGCATCAGCTACCTTCAAACCAGCAATGTGTAAGTTTACAGGAGAATCATTTATTTCATTTTGATCTTCATCAAAAATTCTCACGTCTCGTACGTTGTTATCCCACGTCCAATCTCCTAAAGAAACCATTCCTGTAACATCTAATTTATTAGTTGGTCTATAAACAAAATCTAACTCAATACCTTGATGAATTGCGTTAACCCCAAGAATGTTTGCAGCCGCTCTCGTTCCGTCAGGCTGTTGAAACGAAGCAATTTCAGTTCTATCATTCCATCTTGTGTGATAAAGGTTTAGGTTGGCAGACAATTTTTCTCCTCTGTAACCATAACCTAATTCAAAACTAGATATTTTTTGGTTTTCGGCATCGGCGTTAATGTTATCATTGGAGAAGTTTAAGAAAACAGCATCAAAACCTGGTGCTTTTTCAAAATACCCAAGGTTTGCGAATACATTATGGTTTCCGTCAATTCTATAGTTAGCTCCACCTTTTGCACTAAACCCAAAGAAGTTATAACGATCTGTTTCTTGTAATGGGTCACTATCTAAATAGTTAAAATAATCAATTCTTTTGTAAGATGTGTTAGATGCTGCTAATGATATAAACGTGTTGAAGTTTTCGTTTACATCATATTCTAACTGACCAAAAGCTCCTAACCATCCAACTAAACCGTCGTTGTAATAATCTCTTTTGTCACCAACTTGTAGTGCTGCATTTGGGTTGTTAACGTTACCATCATCTAAAGCGTACTGAGCACCTAATAGATCTGTTACTTCAGAAAAATGTATCCCTTTGTAGTTTCTATAATCTAATCCTGCCAACAACACTAAATCATCAGAAAGATTGGTCTTTAATGTAGAAAGAACACCGTACCAGTTGTGATCATTTCTTGAAGCTCTTAAATAGGTTTCTGCTCCGTTTGCTCCGGCAGCCACATTTTCATCTACTATTTTATCAAAATCTATAGGGCCAAAATTTCCTATTCTGTAATCGCCCTGACCTGTAGTAGCGTCAAAACCAAATTTATAGTCTCCAGCGGTTCCACCACCACCACCAGATCCGAAAGATGCATATGCAGAGGTGTTTATAGAGGTATTATCGTTTAAATCCCAATAATGGTTTAAAGACATTTGGGGTTTGTTATAAAAGTTGTCTTCTTGATGAGTAACCTGACCGTTTTTATACCCCCAATCGGCGTTAAACTTTCTTCCGCTTTCAGCAAGCCTATATGTTTCAATTAATTGCATGTTTTGCCTTTGGCCATGACGTTGTTTCGCTCCAAAAGCAGAAAATGATAATGTATGCGCCTCATTAATTTCTTTAGAAATATTCACAAAGTAAGATAGGCCGGTAAACTCAGTACCATCAACATAACCATCGCCATCTGTTTTAGCTGCAGAAACTGTTGCGGCAAAACCATTATCCATCAAACCTGTAGAGTATGTTAACCCATATTTTTTATAACCGTCGTTACCCAAGGTTGTATACACGTTACCTCCTTCTTCAGCATCAGTAGTTTTTGTTATAATGTTTATGGTCCCACCTATAGACGGAACAGCAATCTTAGCAGCACCCAAACCTCTTTGAACCTGCATTGTTGAAGTAACATCTCCTAGTCCTGCCCAGTTAGACCAGTATACTCTACCATTTTCCATATCGTTTACAGGAATACCGTTAATCATAACAGCCACATTTTCAGAATTAAACCCTCTAAGATTAATTCTACCGTCTCCATAACCACCACCTGCTTTTGTTGCATAAACACCCGGTGTTGATTTTAAAATTTCAGGAAACTCTTGAGTTCCTAATTTTAACTCAATCTCTTGTGCCTTAACTGTTGATACCGCTACCGGGGTCTTTCTATCAACAGCTACAGAGGCAATAATTTGAACTTCATCTAAGCCCACTTGGCTCGACTCTAATACTGTGTTACCTAAGTTAAGGTCGCCGGAAAAAGAAATTGTTTTTGAATTGTAACCTATAAATGTAATTACAATCTCTCCCGATGAAGATTGGGTTGTAAGTTTAAAGTTACCATCAAAATCGGTGGTTACACCGTTAGAGGTGCCTTTCTCGATAACATTAGCACCAGGAAGCGGAATGTTTGTCCCTGCTTCCAAAATAGTACCAGACACGGTACTTTGCGCCATTAAAACTGTAGAAAACAATAACACTACAGCGTACATTAAAAAATGCGTAGTTCTTTTCATAATTAATTATTTGAAATTAGTCGACGCAAAAATACGCAAAATCAATGTTTTAAGTTTACCGTATTGTTAACAAAAGCTAAATTTGTTCATAAAAAAAAGGCACAAACATTTAAAATATTCGCACCTTTTTTAGTTTTTTACGATATTTTTAGAAGTAAATTATCGTTTTCCCTTATAATAATTCAACAAATTTTGAGTTGAGGAATCATGGCTGTTTGTTGCGCTATTGTTAAATTCCTGCAAAATTTTATTGGCTAATTGCTTTCCTAATTCAACGCCAAATTGATCGTAACTAAAAATATTCCAAATAATACCTTGCACAAATATTTTATGCTCGTACATGGCTATTAATTTTCCTAAGCTTTCGGGGGTTAATTTGTTAATAAAGATGGTATTTGTAGGTTTATTCCCCTTAAAAACCTTGAATGCGATGACATTAGATTGCGTGCTCTCTGCTATAACTTGCTGTTCGGTTTTACCATTTAACAAAGCTTCGGTTTGCGCCAAAAAGTTAGACATTAATTTATCTTGATGGTCTTGGTTACCATGCAACGATTCGGCAAAACCAATAAAATCGGCAGGTATTAATTTGGTGCCTTGATGTATTAATTGGAAAAAGGCATGCTGGGCATTTGTGCCAGGCTCTCCCCAAATTATGGTTCCCGTTTGGTAGTCTATTGGTTTTCCATTTCTATCGACACTTTTACCATTGCTTTCCATGATTCCTTGTTGCAAATAGGTGGCGAACTGGTTTAAGTACTGCGAATATGGAATAATAGCTTCGCTTTCTGCTTCAAAGAAGTTATTGTACCAAACACTAATAAGCGCTAAGATTACTGGGATATTGGAGCTGAAATCTTCATTTTTAAAATGCTCATCCATTTTATGTGCGCCACTTAACAAACTATCGAAATTATCGTAACCGACGGCTAAACTGATGCTTAAACCAACAGCGCTCCATAATGAAAAACGACCACCAACCCAATCCCACATAGGAAAAATATTGTTTTCATCAATACCAAATGCCTTAACGTTTTTAATGTTTGTAGATACCGCCACAAAATGCTTAGCTATGGCGTTTTCTAAAGCCGATTTTAAAAACCATTCTTTAATGGTATTAGCATTTGAAAGAGTTTCTTGAGTTGTGAAGGTTTTTGAAACAATTACAAACAATGTGGTTTCAGGATCTAACTTTTTGATAACCTCGTTGACGTGATCGCCATCTACATTGCTTACAAAATGCGTTGTTAAATGGTTTTTATAATATTGTAAAGCATCAACCACCATAGCTGGGCCTAAATCGGATCCGCCAATACCAATATTAACAATATCGGTGAATGGTTTTCCGGTGTACCCTTTTCTATCGCCGTTTAAAACTTCATTAGTAAAGGTTTTTATTTTTTCTTTTACACCATCAATCTCGGGCATAACATTTACACCATCAACCTTAAAATCGGCTGTTTTAGGTGCTCTAAGCGCTGTGTGCAATACAGCTCTGCCTTCGGTTTTATTTATGGTTTCACCAGAAAACTGACTTTTTATGGCATCTTTCAACTGTACCTCATCGGCCAATTGCAACAAGTATTTTAAGGTTTCCTCTGTAATTCGGTTTTTAGAATAATCAACATAAAAGTCATCCCATTTTATGGTAAAATTATTTGCACGATTAACATCTTTTGCAAATAAATCTTTCATTTGAAGACTTTTAACGTTTTCAAAATGTCCCTGTAATTTTTTCCAGGCGTTTGTGCTTGTTGGATTGTTAGTTGGTAGTGCCATGTTACGAATTTGCTTGAGTGATTACGGGTTGAACAGGTTGGTCTTTTTTTATTTCTGGTTTAAAATACAAATTATCCAATTTATATTTAATAGGTTCGATAAAATCGAGATATTTTACTTTAAGGCTATCTGAAATAGGTTTAGCTTCTGGTAATTTTTGCTTAAAGGGGTCTACTTGTCTACCGTGTTTCCAGAAACGGTAGCAAACGTGCGGACCACCTGTATTCCCCGTCATTCCAACCCAGCCAATAACATCACCCTGCTTAACAAAATCACCAACTTTAGCTTTGCGCCTACTCATGTGCAAATACTGGGTTTCGTATGTCGCATTGTGCCGTATTTTTACATAATTACCGTTACCGCCCCTTCTTCTCGATTCGGTAACCGTTCCGTTGGCGGTAGCCATAATAGGCGTACCTATTGGCGCGGCAAAATCGGTACCTTTATGCGGGCGCACTTTGTAGCCATAAACTGCAATACGCCTTTTTAAGTTGTAGCGCGAAGATATTCGGCTAAACTTTACGGGAGCCTTTAAAAACGCCCGGCGTAAATTCTTGGCTTCCTCGTTAAAATAATCTACTATGCCCTTAACACTATCGGTTTGAAACCTAAAAGCATAAAATGGCTCGCTATTATGCTCAAAATAAGCTGCTTTTACATCGTGTAAACCTGTGTAAATACTATCGTCGATGTACTTATCTGTATAAATTACCTTGAACCGGTCGCCTTTTTGAAGACGCCTAAAATCGATAGTCCATGCATAAATTTCATCGGCCATTTTATAAGCTAGTCTCGGACTTAAACCTTGTTCCTCCAGCGTTTCAGAAATATTACTGTTAATTACACCCGTAGCTGTTTTTTCTACATATTTAATGGGCTTGGTACTAGTGTAGGCATGAATGGAGTCTTGAAAATTAATCACCACAAAATCTTCCAAATTAGGTTGGTAGATAAAACATTTGGGCGTTTCTAAGGAATCCTTAGTGCAAAGTAATGTATAGGGTTTACCAACCTGGAGCCGCCTAATATCGAAAGTATCCCTTGCCTTTTCAGCGATGTGGAAAATTTTGGGATAACCTACTTTGTTGCGCTCTAAAATTTCACCAAAACTATCGCCACTTCTAATAGTGTCTCGCTTTACAATGTAATCGTTGAGTTTAAACCCAAATTCAAAGACTTCCTTGGGCTCTTCTACTACGGCTAATTCATTTTTTTCATTTGTGGGCTTTTTTTCTTCTGTTTTACAGCCCATAAAACTTGCTATGCACACTAGCAAGATTAAACACTTGTTCCCCACTCCTCTTTTTCTTTCTCTGTCCATAAATCTGGAAAAAATATTCTTTTTTGGTATTTTGGGTGCATATACTTTACCCACTCACTTCCTCCTGTGGCTTCTGTTGTTTTCCCTCCAATGTTCAAATAATGATTTGCCGTGTTATAATGTGCCATAACCCATTTTATATTGACGGTATAATCGTAATGGCGCATGGCTTTTATCAAATCTTTATTGGCCTGTGAAGCTTTGGGTAGGGTTTTAAACTTGGTCCACAAATTATTAAATTGATAAAATTTTGTAAATCTAATAAATTCCTCTTTATATCGGGCTTCAAAAGCCGATAAAGTATAAGTCTTTTTTCCTGTTTTGAAGTCTTTGCCGGCCGCTTGCCAATACAGATGCTCAAAAGCATGCTCGTACGATGAATTTCTATCGATTGTATCCCGAAACCGTTTATCGATTAGATTGATAAGCTCGGTAGATGCGAACTCGATTTTTCTGTATTGAGCACTTTGAAAACCGCTGGCTGGTATTAAAGTTGTTCTAAATTTATTGTACTGGTCGATATCCATGCCATCTTTCATAATGCTGAACGACGAAGTAAGCACATCAAAATAGCGACTGATGCGCATAATTTTATCGGTAAAAATATCTACACTTACAGTATCTGCTTTAGCCACCTGCTCGATTTCACTAAGAATCATTTTAAAAAGCAATTCTGAAATTTGGTGGTACATAATAAAAACCTTCTCGTCCGGAAAAACGGTACGCTGTACTTGCAAGTTTAGCAAAGCATCGGTTTGGACATAATCCCAATAATTAATGGGTTTGCTGTGCAGCAAACCCTCCAAATGTGCCTCAACATCTTGGTCAATGGCCTCGTACTTTTCTTTTAGTTTTTTGTTTATGTTGGTTTTCAAAGTCTGTTAATTATTAACTACTATTCTAAAAGGATGCTTAAGCCCTTTAAATGCTTCTAAATCTGCCCTGAGCGAACCTACGGCTAAATCGGCTTTAACACGCAATGGTATTTTATTTTTATCGTTGGATACCCATAAGGTTAAACTTTCTTCTTCTTTAAAAACACGACCTGCCATTACATAGGGTCTAAACTTTAAAGACTTTATAAAACCAAAATCAGTTTCTATAGTTTCTTCACCCAAGTAAATTAGCTTAAAACCATAGCTTTCCTCATCAAAAAACATCTCGACCCTTGCTTCGTCACCAACTTTTAATTCACTGGTATTCAAATTATTCCTTAAATAATAAAATGCAGACACCAAATCCTGAACATTGGGTTTGGTATCGACTACCTTTTTTGTGTTGTGTTTTTTATCGGTTATATAGGCCTTGTTATTGTCTTGATCGAAATTAATCTCTAAATTCTTGGTATATCCGCCTTCGTCTATATCTCTTATAAATTTGTAAGGCTTAATGGTTTTTTTATCAAAATAAGTTTCATACCTGTCTTTCACTTTAAAAAACCATTTAATCATGCCCGTAGTCCAACCTTTGCCTACCACATGGTATACATCTTTGTCGTTCAGTTTAGAATCTTTTACGGTGAGTGTAGCATTACCAGCTTTTAACCAATTGCTATAGCTCATCCTAAATTTAAACCATTCGCCATCACCGAAAGCCGATTCTTGCTGTGCAAAAAGCGCCTGAAACGAAGCAAAAACTGTTAATATTAGTAATATTTTTTTCATTGTATTTGGGACTTGAATAATGTAACTTCTATATACATTATTTATTGTTTTCTGTAAAGAAATTACAATTACTGTTCCAAAAATAAAAATTTTCTTCAAACAGCTTGGTTTTATACTGTTATAGTTCTGTTAGATTTTACGTACATTCTCAAATGTTCGCACAGGCATTTAACCTTGAATTAACTTGGGAAGTATAAACTCACCTGCCGATTACCAAAGCGTGTTACATTAAAAAAACAGGAAACAAAGTTAAAATGAACTTATACTTTTAAATTAAAGCATTTTTAAAGTATTAAGTTCTTGTTCAGTTAAGTGCTTCCAGTGGCCACGTGGAATATCTTTTTTGGTTAAATGCCCAATAGCTACACAATCTAAACTGACGATATCGTAGTTGAAATACTCAAAAATAGTACGGATAATGGTGTTGCCCGTATTTTTTATTTTCAAGCCTATTTCCCGCTTTTTGGCACCATCGATATAACTGATATCTTCAACTTCAATGAGTTTTCCATCAATTTTAAAACCAGCTTGAATTTTCTTAAAATCTTCGTGTTTCAAATTTTTATCTAACTCAATATGAAATAACCGTGGTACGCCTCTTTTAGAATTCGTGAACTTTTTCACAATGGCTTCGTCGTTAGTAAACAACAACAAGCCTTTTGAATTGCGCCCTAATCTACCAATGGGTTTTATGCTGGCGTTAGTTGCATTAGCGACCAAATCCATAACGGTTCGTCCTTTGCTTTCGCTTGTTGTAGTGGCAAAGCCTTTTGGTTTATTAAGTAGTACATAAGCCTTGCTCTCAGGACTAATTCTTGAACCATCGTAACGCACATCGTCGCCTGGCTTTACTTTATAGCCCATTTCGGTAATAACTTTACCGTTAACTGTCACCAAACCAGTGGCGATGTGTACATCGGCCTCACGACGCGAGCATATACCTGCGTTGGCAACATATTTATTTAATCTGATTTCATCAGGATTACTTGGCGTTTTTTGGTTTGGGGCAGACTTTTTAATGGGCGCATTTCCTCTTGCGTAACTCGTAAAACGCTTATTGCCGCTTCCTCGCCCTGATGGCTTTCCTTTTCCTTTACCCCCTTGATGTCTGTTCATGTCAATTAAATTTTATGCAAAGATATACTTAAATATTTTGATTGTGCTTTAAGAGCATTGTTTTGTTCCTTTTCGTAGAAGATAGAACGTGATACTTTTAAATCCGATTTAAAACCACGCTTACTTTTATCATTACAATCGAGAACACACCCGCAACGATTATAAATTTTAAAATATTATGCAGAATCAAGTAGTGTGTTTTGGTTTTTGCCTTCCAAAGTATAAAAAGAAAAAGGAGCAATAAAGCGATACTCAAATAAAGATAAATATACATATAGCCTACATCAAAACTAAAAAGCAGCAAATATGTTGGAACCAAAGTTAGAATGGCCAATATAGTTAACATTACTTTAGAGGCTTTGTCGCCATACACCACTGGTATGGTTTTATAACCCTGTAAGAAGTCGCCTTTTAGGTTTTCTAAATCTTTAGTAAGCTCGCGCATGTAAACCAACAAGAACAAAAACATGGCATGCACAAAAATAACCGTTTCAAAATTTTTATAGTACATAAAAATGGCGAAAAACGGAGTAATGGTTAAAAAGGCGGAGGTTACATTGCCTATGAATGGTCTTTTTTTGAGCTTGTGCGAATAAAACCAAATTCCGAAAATATAAATGGCAAAAAACAATACGGCATTGAACGACACATAGCTTGCCATCACTACGGCCATAAAGTTGAGCACAAAATAAAATGAAAGCTTGGTGTTTTGACTCACGAGTCTGTCCAACTTTGACTTTATGGGACGATTTATTAAGTCTTTTTCTGAATCGTAAAAATTGTTGATAATATAGCCTCCAGCAATTGTGGCTGCCGATGCCAAAACAAGCATTAGTAAATTCACATCAAAAAGCACCTCGTTTAAAGGCCTATCATGTGCCAAAATATAAATAGACGCCAAATATTGAGCAATAACTATAACCAGTACATTATAGCCGCGTACAACAGAAAACATACTAAAAAACTTTAAAAGAATGTATTTCTGCTTCCTACTTAACATAAACGCTTGTTTTAATGTTTTCCCGAAAGCAAAGCTAAGAAAAATACAGTGTTAGAAGTTATAAACGACCTCGAGTTTGTATGCTCCGAGGGCTTTTTTGGCTTTTTCAAAATCTTCAGTAAAGCCTAAAATATAGCCTCCGCCACCAGAACCACATAGTTTTAAGTAATAGGCGTTGGTATCGATACCCTTTTTCCAAAGATCGTGAAACTGCTGCGGTATCATTGGTTTAAAGTGATTAAGCACCACTTTAGAAAGCTGTTTGGTATTTTTAAACAAGGATTTAATATTTCCTTTAAGAAAGTCGTCCACACAAGCATCGGTATGCTTGATAAATTGGGTTTTAAGCATATTTCTGAAACCTTCCTGCTTCATATTTTCCATAAAAAGACTTACCATAGGAGCTGTTTCCCCTATTATGCCACTATCAATTAAGAATACGGCACCTTTGCCTTCTGGTTGCTGTGCAGGAATCCCGGTTGCTTCAATATTATCTTTCGAGTTAATAAGTATAGGAATGCTCAAATAACTGTTTAAAGGATCAAGACCCGATGATTTTCCGTGGAAAAAAGATTCCATAGCCGAAAAAATCGACTTTAATTTTAGTAGCTTCTCGCGTGTTAGATTTTCAAGTACCGTTATTTTATCGAAAGCGTACTTATCATAAATGGCCGCAACCAAAGCACCGCTACTTCCTACACCATAGCCTTGTGGAATAGAGGAATCGAAATACATTCCCGCATTAACATCTTCGGATAACTTATCCATATCAAAACGCACCAAATCACTTTCGATTTTTTCTAAATATGAAGCAAAGCGTTTTAAACTCTCGTTAGATTTTAAGGCATTCACAGAAGTATTGCCGTCATTTTTTAAAGCACCGTTGTAAAAACTGTAAGGAATAGACAGACCTTTGGAATCTTTGATAATGCCATACTCACCAAAAAGTAAAATCTTAGAATAAAATAGAGGTCCTTTCATAATGTTCTTCGGTTTAAGAACGCCTTGTTTAACAAATATACAATTTTTTTAAACAAAAATTGTGTTTATAAAATGTTTTTGGCTCCCAAACCAACAACGTCGCAAATATAATGACCATTTTGACAATACACAACTAATTCATTCTTAATGAATTTCAAAACATGAGCAGCTTCTTTTTCCGGGTACAGCACATGCACATTGGCGCCTGCATCCAACGTAAAACAAACCTTTGAACCTGTATTTTCTCGAAACGTCCAGATTTTATTTATAATTTGAAGGGTATTGGGTTTCATTAAAATAAAGTATGGCATACTAGTCATCATCATGGCATGCAGGGTTAAGGCTTCGCTTTCTACTAATGCAATAAACGCATCCAAATCACCACGCTCAAGAATATTTTTTATTTCTGAAATATTATTTTCAGCCTGCTCAAAACGTTTTTCGGCAAATGGGTGACCGTGCATTAAATTATGCCCTACCGTACTGCTCACTTGTTTTTCGCCTTTATCAACCAATAAAATCGTATCCTGATAATTTTTAAAATTGTCGTGTACTTGACAAGGGTATTTTAAACCAAAGAGGTCGCTGCTACCTTCCACCAAATTATGCGTCCCCCAAACTACTAACTCACCTTCAATACTGCGGCAAGCACTTCCAGAGCCCAATCGAGCCAAAAATGATGCTTTTTTTGTAAAAAACGCTTCGGAAACACCATCACTCAAAGTATTTTCAACACTCATTAAACACAAGGCTAAAGCACTCATTCCCGAGGCCGAGGAGGCAATCCCCGAACTATGCGGAAAGGTATTTTCTGTTTCAATCTTAAAATAATACTGTTTTAAAAATGGCAAATAGGGTTCTATACGTTCAAAAAACGTACTGATTTTTGGCTTAAAACTGTCTTTTTTTTCACCATCTAAAAACACGTCGAATGAAAAATTGTCGTGGCTCTCTTTTTTAGAAAAGCTTAGTTTCGTTATTGTTTTACAATAATCTAGCGTAAAACTTATAGATGGGTTTTCTGGGATTTGGTTTTTCTTCTTTCCCCAATATTTTACTAAGGCAATATTGCTGGGCGATGACCATTGAAAAACACCAGAATCAACTGTTTTTGAATAGGGTTCAGGAATAAAATTACGCTCTGTCATGATTAGGTTTTAGTACCAATTTTAGCAAAAATAGTGATTCCCGATGGCTTTTTTAACTTTCTGCTAGCATTGCTATTAACTTAACCATCGTTTTATTGTTTCTGGCCGTAGCCGTAACTTTTAGTTTCCGTTCGAAAAAATTATTATTCATTTTCGCCTGTCCGTAACCCGTTGAACAGTAAAAATAAACACAGTTTTCGGTTATTGAAAACGTTTCGTTAGGGTAACTTATTTCCTTTAATCTATCGACCAATTCTTTTTCAGGTATCGAATAAAGCATAACAAAATAACTATTTTCTTTCTTTTCCTGTGCAAAAGGACAGGCTTTGAATATTTGCTGAAGTTGGCTTGGTGTCTTCACCAAAACAGGCACCTCGAAATCAAAAGAATCTTTTATCGCTTTTTGGATTTTCCTTTCTATTTTTTGGACATCGTCTTCAGCAGATTGAAAAACAACATTTCCACTTTGAATATAGGTTTTAACCTTTTCGAAACCAGTTTCTGTGAATAATTGACGTAAATTGGCCATCGGGACTTTCTTTTGTCCGCTTACGTTTATACCTCTTAGCAGTGCAATAAAAGTATCCATTTTTACACCATATTTTTAGCAGCAATGAAAGCACCCGTCCATGCATTTTGAAAATTGAATCCGCCAGTAACCGCGTCAATATTTAGGACTTCACCAGCAAAGTATAGATTTTTAACCACTTTGCTCTCAAACGTTTTAAAATTCACCTCTTTTAAGTTTACTCCTCCTGCCGTTACAAACTCTTCCTTAAACGTACTTTTACCGTTTACATTAAAAACAGCTGAAGTAAGCTGACTGGTCAAATCTTCTAAATGCGTTTTGTTTAGGTCTGCCCATCGTGTCTCGACATCTATTTTTGAAGCTAAAACCAACTGATGCCACAACCGTTTGGGCAAATTGAACTGTGTAGATTTATAAACCGTTTTTTTAGCCAATTCCTGTTTTTTTATTTTTAAAATACTCAAACAATCATCAAAAGAATGCCTAATAAAATTGATTTCTATTTGAAACTTGTAATTTCGTTTGGCTAATTCCAACGCACCAAAGGCCGAAAGTTTTAAAATAGAAGGCGCACTCATACCCCAATGGGTAATGAGCAAAGGCCCTTCGCTATATAAATTGGTTTCTAAAACTTTAACCTCAACGTTTTGGGCTACAACCCCAGGAATATCGGCAATACGTCTATCATTTATATTAAAAGTGAAAAGCGAAGGCACTGGTAGCGAGATAGTATGGCCCAACTCTTCTAAAAGACGCCAAATTTTTGGATTACTACCCGTGGCCAACAATACCTTTTCTGCGGAAAACGAGGTTTGGTTGGTTTCTATTTTAAAACTACCATTGGGTTGCGTTATCGATTTTACCGAATGGCTATAAAACACTTCCACATGATGTTTTTTGGCTTCATTTAAAAAGCAATCGATAATGGTTTGCGAAGAATTTGAGACAGGAAACATTCTACCATCTTCTTCAATTTTCAATGCTACGCCACGTTTTTCAAACCATTCAATAGTATCGCCCGTCATAAATTGATGGAAGGGTCCCAGCAATTCCTTTTCGCCACGCGGATAATTCTGAACCAGCTCCTGCGGAATAAACTCGGCATGCGTTACATTACAACGCCCACCACCAGAAATTTTAACCTTGGCCAAGCCTTCTTTTCCACGCTCTAAAATAGCTACGCTTAAATCTGGGTTTTGTTCAGCCACGTTAATGGCTGCGAAAAAACCAGCAGCCCCACCTCCAATTACCACAACGTCTTTTTGATTCATAGTCTATCGGGAAAATCTGAGATAATACCATCAACACCATAATCTTTCATTCGGGCAATGGTTTCTGAATCGTTAACTGTCCATGTATTAATTATATAGCCATCTTGCTGCGCTTTTTTTACGTTCTCGCGTGTTAACAATGCAAAATTAGGATGGATAATTTTAGTGTTTATGGTTTCTGCAAATTCGATAGCTTCAGCTACACTCGCCTTAGTTAAAATCCCTAGCGGAATTTTCTTATTGATTTTATAAACATGTTCCAACTCGTGATGCTGGAAACTGGACACAATAAAATCACTATAACTCCAGCCTTTTTCTCTTGTATAGGCCTCTATAACCTCACAGGTTTTAGCTGCGGTACCACGCCCTTTCAATTCAATATTTAACAAACATTTTTTATCAATGAGATTTAAGACTTCCTGTAAAGTAGGTATCTCAAACTCCTCCATTACACGTAGTTGTTTTAACTCAGATAGCGTATGTTTTCTTACTTCACCAGTACCGTTGGTTACACGATCTAGAGTAAAATCGTGAAATACAACTAATTCGCCAGAGGCACACAGATGTACATCAATTTCAATTCCGTCAACATTGAAACTTAATGCTTTTTCTATCGACGGAATGGTGTTTTCTGCAATATATGCCAATGCACCTCTATGCCCCATTTTTAAACATACTTTAGTCTTCATTTTTTATTCTTTGGCCGCATAAGACCTTCTTGTGCTACCGAAGCAATTAGTTTACCCTCCCGAGTAAAAATGTTTCCTCTTGCAAAACCTCGCGCATTTGATGTACTTGGCGATTCCATGGAAAACAATAGCCAATCATCAAAATTAAAATCTCTAAAATACCACATCGAGTGGTCTAAACTGGCGGTTTGGGTGTTGCCCCAGTTAGCCTGACTGGCATGTGGGTTTAATGCCGACACCAAAATATTATAATCTGAAATATAGGTTAGTATTTGCTGTTTTTTAGCCAAATCCAAACCACTTACATCGCCTTTTAACTTAAACCATACATCGGTAAATGGTGGCAAATCTATTTGCTCTAATGGATTAGGAATTTCTGTTGGTTTAAACTCCACGGGACGGTCTATCTCAAAAAACGATTTCAGGCTTTTTGGTAAAAAATCACCAAATTGATGTAAAATATCGGTCCAACTCAAAAGTTCTTCTGGCTGCTTTAAGCCTTTTTTTATGTCTATTTGATGGTTATAGCCTTCTTCTTTTTTATGGAAAGAGGCCGATAAAATAAAAATTGTATTGTCTTTTTGATGCGCTGTTACCCGACGAACTGAAAAACTACCGCCATCACGAACCTTGCTAACGTTATAAGTGATTGGCTGGTTTAAATCGCCCGGTTCCAAAAAATAAGCATGCATGGAATGGAGAATCCTTTTATTGGTAATGGTCCTGCTTGCTGCGTTAATAGCCTGTGCCAATACCTGACCACCGAAAACTATTGGGCTCCCTACAGTTTTGCTTACCCCGTTAAACTCGCTTTCGGTCACTTTTTCTAATATCAGCAAATTCAATAAATCATCAACTGTGGTCATCTATAACTCAATTTTTATGAGTATAAAGCTATTAAATTATTAAAGCTTTTTAATCATCTTTTAAAAATAGTTTAAGAATTTTAATTTCACATTACATTGTAAAGTGAGTACTTTGGTTTAAAATTTAGATTCATGGTTTATCAGATTCCGAAAATATGGTATGTTTTATTTATGTTAAGTTCGTGTAATACAGGAAAACTAAACGTAGTTGCAAATTTACCAAGCCAATTAAAAGAAGCTTCGGCGGTTGAAACCATTACGAATTCCGATTTACTCTGGACGATTGAAGATGCCGGAAACGAAAGCACTATTTACGGCTTTAATAAGCGGGGTAATTTAATAAAAACCATAAATATTAAAAATGCCGTAAATATTGATTGGGAAGATTTAACATCAGACCACGAAGGTCATCTTTACATTGGCGATTTTGGAAACAACAATAAAAAAAGGAAACATTTTACAATTTATAAAGTATCGGATTTTGAAACAAATAATTCCACAGCCAAAACTATAGGATTTAGGCTTCCTAAGGGTGTAAATACAGAAGATTTTGAAGCCTTTTTTCTTTTTAACGACAACTTTTACATTTTTAGCAAAGAGAACAAAACGAGCATTTTATTAAAAGTGCCTAATACGGTTGGAGAACATACAGCTGAATTGATCGCTGACTTTAACCTTGAAGGGAAACATCACAAAATAACTTCGGCCGATATTAGTGACGATGGCAAAACCGTTGTGCTTTTAAACCACGACAAACTATGGAAAATAACGAACTTTGAATCGGATTCGTTTTTTAAAGGTCACATAAAAGAACTTGAATTTAAACACGATTCGCAAAAAGAAGGGGTTTGCTTTAAGAACAATAAAAGTGTTTACATTACCGATGAAAGAAACAAAAGTGAAGGCGGGAATTTATACACTTTTAGCTTAAAAATTTAAACCAAACGCAAAAGAAAACCTTAAACCTTCCACGCTATTAAAAAAGTTGAACGTTCCAGAAAGACTTTCAGCTGCTGTAATCCAAAAACCACCACCGTAATCGTTGTGCCATTTTTCAGAAAAATCATTCTTTAGCCATACGCGCCCAACATCGGCACCACCAAAAACACCAATTTGAAACGGCAATGTTCTCGTTTTAAAAGATGGGAAACTGTACCGCAAATCGGTACTACCAACCAATGCATTTTTACCAGTAAAACGTTCGGTTCTATAACCGCGGAGGCCATTATCGCCACCTATATTGGCCGCTTGGTAAAACAGCAAATCGTCTCCCATTCGCCATTGGGTTCGCAAATCGGATTTTAAAACCAATTTTTTATTTGTGGTTAACGCATTATAGAAGCCAATACTGGAATTTAGGTAACCATAGGTGTTTTTTGTTTCCTTAAACTCGGTTTTACCTCCAATTTGAAAATTAAAAACCATCCCTCTTTTCGGGTTTATTTTATCGTCGTAACTTTGATAATCAAACTGGGCTTCGAGGCCTCCAAAAAAACGTCGTTTGTAAAAATTGGAATTACTTATTGGTACAAAATCAGCTATAAAACGATTTTCGGTGTCTTCTATTTCTATTCCTTCAAAAACAGCCCTAACACCATAGTTGCTACCAAAATCGCCTTTTTTAAAAACGCCTGCATTTAATGCGTAAACACCTGTTTTAACACGATTGAAATCCAAACCGAGTTCACCATCATTGTTTTTCGTTTCGTTTCCATATCCAAAAAAATTATTAGTGTAGTTTTCGGAAGTAAACTGGCTGCCAACATGCAAGTTCCAATCACCAAAAACATTAGCAAACTCCCCATTGTAATCAAGGGAAAATCCTCCAGTAGCGAAATAATACCCACCTTTAAATTTATGTTGCCTCGAAAAAGGGTTACGCTGAAACCCTTTAGTTGTTAAAGCATAAGATAATCCCACTAAAAATCCATCATCAGGATTAAAACCAATCGCAGGAGTAATTAAGCTAGTTTTTGTAATGTTTTTATTAAAATCGAATAGGTTTAACCCGTAAATATCCGTTAATCTTATTCGTGCACCCTTATTTTCCTTAATCGTATTTTTTTTGCTCTTATGGTCGTAAACCCTAATACGTTTACCATTTCTTATGATGTACGAGTCGTTATCCTGTCCACCAATGAGCCTCATAAAAATATACTTGTTCGTTTTACCTTTAACCTCAAACACATCCTTATCGTCGAGCCCATAAACCCATATTTCTTTAGTAATTCCTTTATTAAAGGTTCGATCTACAATAACCTTATCCTTTTCGCCATCAATTATACGAGTGATTTTCACATGGGTTTCGTCATTATTCTTTCGTGTTATTTCAAAATAGTCGTCTTTATCGGTGCCCGTTAAAATCACCAATTTATTTAAATGATTGTAATATCGTTCGGCAATATCCCGAAGATTGTCCCGCCTTCCCTTAAGCTTTTCTTTTACCTGGCTTAATGTTTTGTCTTGAACTGCTTTAGGAACCTTTAAAAAAGCTTTATCTATAACGGCATCTGTAAGGTGTTCTTGAATAAATTTTGCTTGTTCAACCCAGGTGTCTTTTTCTGATTTTTGAACTAAAATGCGGTCTAATTTAATACCTGCACTGTTCATCCAATTTATATTCTTGAGGGTCTCGTCGTAAACTTGAAGTTGCTTTGTTGAACCAGAAATAATGCGCATCACATCAAGCAATGCTCCATCAAAATTAGAGAACACCTGATCTCTATCGCGCGGAATCGGTCTATAAAAATGGTCACCGTTATCCATATCAAACTGTGCCCAACGCCATTGGTCTTGATGTCTGTCCCAATCGCCTATAAGCATATCGAACAAACGCGCCTTTATAAAGGCATTTTCTTCAATTTTATGTTCTTCATCTTCTCTTATTTTTTCAATAATATCATGTGTACTCTCAATATCGTTAGCATAACCAAAAGTTTTTTGTTTAGCATAACTTTTTTCGGGACGTTCTTCAACCATATAAAGTTCGCCACCATATTCTTCATTGAAATCGCCCAAATGTTTATGCTTAGGTATAAAAAACAGATTCGGATTGGTGTGCATTACACTTACGGCATCAGACAACTCTGGAACAACCATAAACGCATAAGGATGGGCTGCTGTGTAAAAATCCAAAATAAGTTCTTCTACCGCTGTTTTTTCAAACTCGTCTTGCACGTAAGTATCCTTAAAAAGTACAGTTTGCAAGTATTGTGTGGCACTCTTTCTCAAGGCTCTCATGTTGAGTTCATGGCCATCTTTTGTTTTTAACCGCAACGAACGTGTTTGATGCCCACCTCCTTTTCTAACAATTTCCAAGCCACCAAAAAGCGTATCCAAAGTAGCAACTTTCGCCTTTATTTTTGTGCTGTAAACATCGCGATAGTGATCGCCCCAAACAGATTTAAAAAAACCTGAAACATCGGTTTCTTCCTTTGAATAAATGGAGACTTCTACAGTTTTTGGAAAAGTATCCGGTAGTTCTGAAACATCATACGATGTTTTAGGTGGGTGAACTTCAGTTGTAAACAATAATTTGGGTTCGCCATTTTCCTCTCCAAAATACCTTGCCCAACTGCTTCCGTCCTTAAAAACCGTTAACTCGGAAAACCCTTGTTTCCCATATGAAAACAGTCCGTTATTTTTCAAGCCAACAGAAGATTCTTTGGCACCAGACCCTGCAACAATTTGCTTTACACCTTCCCCCTCAATATATTGTAAAGTATGCTCATGTCCAGAAACAAACACAAGGTTTTTGGAATCGATAGCCATAGTTTCCAATCGGCTCATTAGCTCTTGATAGCGCTCGTTATACCTATCCTGCGGAGATACTCCGCCTTGCGTTCGTATTTGAGCCACCAACGAGGCGATGCCAGGCATTGGTATTTTTTTTTGTAACGGGTAAAGATGTTTATTAATCGCATAGTTTCCGCCGTGGATACCATTTGTATACATAGGGTGATGCATAGCAAACACAATGGTTTTATTTTGAGCTTTTTTTAACTCACCCTCTACTTCCTGCAAAAAACGTTCTCTCGTTTTTATCTCACACTTGTCGTTTATCGCTGGGTGGTGGTTCCAATTTTCAAGATACCACTGCGTATCGATAATAATTAATTGTATGGTTTCACCAATATCAATGCTTTCAAGCGGACAACCATTTTCTGGTTGAAACGTGTTTTTCCCCAAAGCATCTTCTATGTATTCTTCTTGCCGTTTTAACCCCTTTAACCCATTGGCATACCAATCATGATTTCCCGGAATGAAAAGAACCTCGCCTTTAAAATTTTTGACGGCATTTATCTGGGCATGCAATCCATTTTCGGCGGTTACCCTGTTCTTATCATCCTTTTTGGGCAAACCAGAAGGGTAAACGTTATCTCCCAAAAAAAGAACATAATCCTCTTCTTTTGAAGTTCCAATAATATGTTTATTGAAAGCTTTTAAGGCTTTAGACATACCCCCGGAAGGCGACAAACCTGCATCCCCAATTAAATAAAATGTTTTATCTACCTCTTTATTAGGAAAAGTAACATCATCATGATATTCATTGGCATACTGCGGCTTATAAGTTGCACACGCACCTACAACAAAAAATAACACCAAAGCCAGTATACATCTAACTGTTTTCATTTTCCGCCTTTTCTGAAACCCTAAAGATATTGCATTTTAAAAAATAATTGTCCGAAAAAAGCAAACACTATTTTTCATCGGGTATGCCTTCTAGAAAACCTTATTTATTTTTTCTGATTTTTCAAATGTGCTAACCGATTATGGTTAACAACACCAGAATAACTGTTAATAAGCAACTGTAATTTTGGATTTATATATGTTTTGCAAAATGGCTTCTCTGGGTTGCTGAAATAATAATTTTGTATTTGTTTCCTTGAAGGTTTAAAACTTTTAAATGGCATCACTCGGGTTATAATTTCTGTTTTGAAACAGTCTTGCAAATCTGAAAGATGCCTTTTACAAATTAAAGCCTGTTGGTTTGTAAAAGTATAAATAGCCGAACGGTATTTTTTTCGCATGGAATGTAAAGACGATCTTTTATGGGTATTCAAATGAATTTCAATTAACGTTTCAAGATGAATTTGCTTTGGATTGAAGTGAACAATAACCGCCTCAGAAAAGGCTCGGTTTTCATCTTTTGAAGCGACAAAACCTTGCTCGACCTGCTCCACACCAAATAACGATTGAAACACTGCTTCGGTACACCAATGGCAACCACCACCAAACGCTATTTTACTTAAAGCAGCCATATTACGAACTGCACGACAACATAGAACAGCCTACTTTATGGCGCGCCCACTCTGGTCTTTTAGCATACCATTTTTCGTATTCGGGTTGCTCGGAATAGGGCTTTTTTAAAAGTTGAAACAGTTCATCAATTAATTTGTAATCCCCTTTTTCGGCATCGTCAATAGCCAATTGGGCCATGTAGTTTCTAAGCACATATTTGGGGTTTACTAAATTCATTTTTTCCTTACGCGATTCATTGGAAAGCGCTTCCAAATTCAACCTCGATGCATAACGATTAAACCAATTGTTCCATTTTTGTTTAATGTCTTCTGAAAGTTCATCTAGGTTATAAAATGCCTTTTCTACAATCTTCAGTCCTTCGGAAGTGTCAGGTTTAAAATTGCTTAAACTTCTAAAGAAAATAGTCATATCGGTTTCGGCAAGCAAGAGGTTGTCTTCCAATTCTTGAATTAGTGATTTATCGAAAACATCGTCTTCAACTAAGCCCAATTTAGATTGCATCATCTTTAAAGACTTCGCATCAAATTTTGTTTTATAGTCATCTAAAATCGTTTGAAAAGGCTCGGCTTCTTCCACTAAAGGATAAAGTGTATTAGCCAATTGGTATAAATTCCATAGTCCGATATTGGGCTGATTTCCATAACGGTAACGTTTATGTTGGCTATCTGTAGTATTCGGTGTCCAACCATAATCGAAACCTTCTAACCAACCATACGGACCGTAATCGATAGTAAGCCCTAAAACAGACATGTTATCGGTATTCATCACACCATGCACAAATCCTACGCGTTGCCAATGGATAATCATATCGAGAGTGCGTTCTGAGACCGCTTTAAAAAACTCGATATAACTATTCTTTGAAGGTGCTCCCAAATGCGAAAAATGGTGTTCTATGGTGAAATCAACCAACGTTTTTAGGGTATCATAATCCTGTCTTGCAGCAAATATTTGATAGCTACCAAACCGTAAAAAACTTGTTGCCACACGAGTCACTATAGCACCTTTTTCATAAGCCGGATTGCCATCGTACATGACATCGCGCAAAACGCTATCGCCGGTTAAAGCCAACGATAAAGCCCTAGTTGTAGGAACTCCCAAATGGAACATGGCCTCGCTGCACAAATACTCCCGTATGGATGAGCGTAGCACGGCCAGCCCATCAGCTGAACGCGAATACGGCGTTTCGCCCGCCCCTTTTAATTGAACCATCCAATGTTTATTTTCATGCTCTATCTCAAAAAGGTTTATGGCGCGGCCATCGCCCAACTGTCCTGCCCAATTACCAAATTGATGTCCGCCATAACACATGGCATAAGGTTGGGTATTTGGATATATTTCGTTTCCAGTGAACAGATTCAAAAACGTTTCACTCTTAACTTCATTCTCTTGAATACCTAGGCTTTCCAACATTTCTGGTGAAACGTGTATCAATTCTGGGTTTGAAGTTTTTTTTGGAGAAACATAAGAATAACATGCATTTAACACCTGCCGTCTTGAATTCTCTTTTAAAGAATCTGCGGGTAAATCAATATTAAATCTATCGTTTATATTAAGTTTCATGTGCTCAGTTTATCGGCATGTAGCTTTCTTAATTTTGCCAATTTTGGCGTTATTACAAAACTACAAAAGCCTTCTGTGGTATTATTGCGATAATAGTTTTGGTGGTAACCTTCGGCTTCATAGAATACATCCAACGCCTTTATTTCAGTAACTATGGGGTCATCATAATAAGGTGACACCTTATCCATAATATTCTCGGCTGTAGCTTTTTGGCTTTCATCATGATAAAAAATAACCGAACGGTACTGCGTACCGTGGTCTCCACCTTGCCTATTTAATGTGGTTGGGTCGTGGGTAGTCATGAAAATGAACAATATATCTTCATAAGAAATAATGTTAGCATCAAAGGTGATTTGCACCACCTCAGCATGCCCCGTTAGTCCCGAGCAAACCTCACGATAGGTTGGATGCCCCGGAGCATTACCTCCAGAATACCCAGATATTACTTTTTTAACGCCTTGTATTTCTTGGAATACCGCTTCGGTACACCAAAAACATCCACCACCAACGGTAGCTACTTGTAAATTTTTATTTGTCATTTGTTGTTTCCTTTTCTAATTGCATAGATTCTGAATTAATACAATATCTTAAACCACTTGGCTCTGGCCCATCGGGAAATACATGTCCTAGATGTGCATCGCAGGTATTGCACATAACCTCAACCCTTACCATACCCAATGTGGTGTCTCTTTCATATTTGATAGCATTTTCTTTTATGGGTTGGGTAAAACTAGGCCACCCGGTGCCCGAATTAAACTTTATTGTAGAGTCGAAAAGTGGCGTATTGCAGCACACACAGCTATACTTTCCTGCTGCATAAACTGAACAAAGCGCGCCACTATGTGGACGCTCGGTACCTTTAAGCCTAGTTATTCTAAACTGTTCGGGTGTTAATTGCGACTTCCATTCAGCTTCGGTTTTTTCAACCCGTTTTTCTGGCTCTGGGTTTCCATTTACAGAAAAATTTATAATATCTTTCCAAGTTATCATACTAATTCAGTCCTTTCTTTTTTATATATGTCTAATAAAAACTTTAACACTTGCATAAGTCGAAAACAATTGCAGTTTCTTACCGATACAATCTTTATAGACTAAGCACGTATAATATATTTAAATTTTAGTAATTTGTATTGAAAAATCAATTTCATTTATGTCGAAATTAATAGAAGCTACAGAAAAGTTTGTTTTTGAGTTATTTAAGCAAAAACTGGATAGTACATTTTTATACCATAACCATACCCATACCGAGCGTGTATTACGAAGTGCCAGAGAAATAATTGAACATTCCGACATAGACAAAAAAGATGCTGAAACAATAGAACTTGCAGCACTATTGCACGATACGGGCTACACGAAAACACACGAGAACCACGAAGAAGAAAGTGTAAAAATAGCCACGGCCTTTTTAAAGGAAAATAACGTTGACACTGAAACTATAGAGGCTGTAAGTTCATGCATTATAGCTACAAAACTCAAAATTGTACCTAAAACCGAAATTGGTAAAATACTGAGAGATGCAGACTCTTCCCATTTTGGGAAAGCATACTTTTCTGAAGCCAGTGAGTTTTTAAGAAAAGAACTTGAAATTCAAGGCATAAAAACCTATTCGCCATCTGAGTGGCTTAACGAAAACATAAAAGTACTGACCAAAAAGCATGAATTCTACACAGATTACGCCTTGAAAAACTGGCAAAAGGAGAAGGAAAAAAACCTATCTAAACTCATTAAGGCAAAGAAAAAGCAAAAAGAGAAGCTGCTAAGAGAAGAAATAAAAGCTAAGTATAAGGCGCAATATAAAAACGAAAGCCCCGAGCGCGGCATACAAACATTTTATAGAGTGGCTTTACGCAACCATATAAAATTGAGCGATATTGCAGATACCAAAGCCAATATTTTACTTTCGGTAAATGCTATTATTATTTCGCTAGTGTTGGCAAACCTAATCTCTAAACTTGACAATAACCCATATTTAATTTACCCAACAGCTATTTTCACGTTGTCTTGTGTAATATCTATGGTATTATCCATTATTGCTACCAGGCCAAACGTAACAAGTGGCGAATTCACTAAAGAGGACGTAGCCAATAAAGAGGTAAACCTTACTTTTTTTGGTAATTTCCATAAAATGGGCCTCAAAGAGTACGAGTGGGCCGTTAGCGAATTGTTAAAGGACAAAAACTATGTTTATAAATCGCTTACCAAAGACCTTTATTTTCTTGGAAAAGTACTGGAACGAAAATACAGAATCTTAAGAATTACCTATACCATTTTTATGATTGGGATGATTATTTCTGTTATTTCCTTTGGAATAGCGTTAAAAAGCAATGGTGCAGAAATAGAAAGTGTTTTGCCAGAAGACCCTACATCATTTTTATATGACCATGAAACACGAAAAACGAACGTAACCGCATACCTGTTTGCTGCTTAAACTTTAATTTCTTTCATTAAATCATCATAAGTGTAAAGGGCTTCATCATCATTTTTGTTATGATAAAGAATACCAACCCTAATGGCTTTTAAACCTGTAACACCCTGTAAATCTTCCAACTCTAAAATTTCGACATCTTTATTTAATGCTTTTTTACTTTGAAAAAACCTGATGTATCTTAAATATTCTTCTTCGTCTTCTTTTTGCGAATACACTATGGTAATTTTTCCATTTTGCGTAATGCGCTCTTGAGTACCTTTTATAAAGGCCTTATCTACACGTTTTTTAACTACTTCGTAGCGCGCATTGTAGGTACCGTCTACATCAAATTGTTTTTCGTCCATTCTAAACCTTATGGAAAGGGGTTGATTAAAAACCAATATCATGGAGGCTACATCGAGCGTTATTGGGTATAAGTGCTGATTACTGTAATATTCGTTTTCCATTTCGCACATTACCTGCAATTGCCAAAGCCTTAGGTTGTACAAATAGACTGGATTAAAACTATCGGTCTTGGTAATAGACTCACCAATATACATGTTATGCTCTACACCGTCTGTTTTAAAACGCTCAAAATAATGCGGGTACATGGCCTGGGCTGCTTTTTGCTTTTCATCTAATATAGAAGCCATGTTTTTGTTTATAAGCATTATGGTTTCATCATAACGTTTACGATGGTGATACACCATGTTTAAATCGCTATCTACCCTTTCAAAATAACCACGTATTTCCTGCTTTAAACCTTCATTCTTTTCCAACTGATATTCTAGTAAAGGCTCAATATCTTTTTTTAAGAAAGCCACTATACCATGTTCACTATCTACTTTGAAATCTGTTTTAAGACTATTAACAAAACTCCTTATTTGAAAAAGAATTTCTTCATAGATTGGTAAAGGTTCAAGTTTACTAATTTGGGAAACTATGTTTTCGGCCAATGATAGTTGAAGCAGAAGGTCTTTTTGGGTAGCCAAATTCCGGGCTTCGGAAGAGCCTTTGACATCTATTTGCCCAAATAGAGGATATATATCATCAAAAACAATTTCCTGAAACGCAGCCTTGCTACCTATGACCGATTTATCCTTTAAAAACTGACGTGCAGCTGCAACAAATTTCCAATAAACACTGGAATGTATTGATGTACATTCTTGCTGTATTATGGCTTCAATAGTATTTTGCTCTTCGTTTTTTGAACGTTCAACCGCAGACACTATAAATGGCATAACATCAACCAATTTATTGGCATTTATACTGTTTAACACCATGGGTTGGGTTGATACGATTTCTAAAACCCCCATAACACCATCATCATTGGCAATAGGTGCAAAAATAGCGCTTTTTATACCTTGTTTGTTCAAACGAACAATATGAGGCTGTTGTTCGGTACCACTAAGCATTTTATCTACGTTGGATACAGTAATGTACTTCTTTTCAGTCATTAGGCTTTTGTAAGATTGTCCACACATCACTTCCAGACATTTTGCGCTATCGTTATTTCCTAACAAAAAACTGTGCAAGCCAGAATTGTGTACACACTCAAATGTACTTTCTTCTTTGTTATATAAAGAAAAACCGGCCCTAAGATTTTTTATCCCCAATAATGAGCGGAAAATCTCTTCAAAATTATCCATAAACCCCTCATCATTGCGCTTACCACCAACAATAAGGCTCGATTTTATGTTTGATATCGATTGATCATCGGTAACATCAAAAATATTGGATATTACAAAACCCTTAAAAATATAACTTTGGGGCGGAAATTTTTCTCGCCATAAATCTATATTTTCAAAATTGTCCAATAGTTCATCAAAATCACCTTTTGTAATTTTTTTGGCCCTTTCCGTTGGAATAATTTCACAAAAATCACCGTTGTACAAAATCTTATAATAGCGCTTTATGCCATTCACATCGGGTATTTCGTAGAAAAACGGTCTTTTAAAATTAAGATTATAACCATAATAAAAATTTAGAATAATGGTACAGGCGATAATATAGGTATCGTCTTGAGGCATGTTTTTTATTTGAAGCTCGAAGTTATCACCGGCCGTTTTGATAATGTTTTTGAAGCGCTCTGACGAATTAAAAATTAAATTATGTAGCGGCACCGATGCCGTTTTAATTTCATTATTGGTTAATAACGGACTAAACGTATCTTGAAGCACAAAACGAATTTCGTTGGCGCGTTCTTTTAAAACAGACGTTTCACTAAAACCATTACGCAATTCTGGGTAGGCTTCAACGCTTTTTAAAATACGCTTTGCCTTGGCCGCTACAAACTCGTTGTCTCCTTCTGCTAAAGTCTCGTATTGCTCTAACAATTTATTAAAACTAACGTTTAGCAATAACGGGGATTCAATTCCTGTATTAATATCCATTTAACTAAAATTCTAATAAACGTAAAATTACGAAATATTGGGTTAGTCGATGTTAACCAAGCCTAATAACATAAAAAATTAAAACTTAAGCCCTTTTGTTTTAGGTTTAATGTTTTAAAACAAATAATAAAAAATGGTTAGTTTACCGCTGGGCAATTGCAATCGTATGATTTTCTTCTGCAATTAAAGTTATAACCCAAGGTTAATTGGTGAAAGCCTCCATTGGTAAACACCACTGAGTTGGTCTGGTAAGTGTACGTATAAGCAAACATAAAGTTGTTGTAGTCTACACCCAAAATTGGGGTAATTTGCTGTAGCTTTTGACTATCGATTGCCCCTGAATCTGTTCTAAATTCGGCTCCGTCCAAACTTTGCCTATAGGAAAGTCCACCCCACAATTTACCAAACTCCATTTGCTTGTAAACTTTACCATTAAAATCGAGTGTGGTTTCCTGTGTACCGTCTCTATATTGCAACATTACAGAAGGTTCGTAACTCCAAGAACTTCCATATTTGTTAAATACATTTCCAACAGAAAGTAAATAGCGTCTTAAGTTACTGGTTATTTGAATATTGTTGTTTATTCCAGAATTCTTCAATAGATTTTTAACCGTCGCATGGGCATAAAAATCAAGAAAATGGTATGAAAAGCCAAAATCTATATTAAAATTAGTTTCGTTTTGAACAATCCCGCTAATTATTGGATCTGAAATAGGTGCGTCACCTAAAAAGTCTGTTTCATCCAACTGGTACTGTATAAAACCGGCACTTAAACCAAAAGACAACATGTTCAAGTCCGTTTCGGTTCTAGAAAACATAATATGATGTGCATACGTAGCATAAGCACCTTTTTGCGAATGATAGCCGTTTTTATCGGCAAACACAATACCGCCAATACCCGATTGCGAATCACCAATCCTTCCATTCATATTTAAGGTTAAAAGTTTTGGAGCATCATCTTGTCCAAACCATTGTTGTCTGGCCGTTAGCCTAACTTTTGAACAGTTTGCAACACCAGCCATAGATGGGTGAATCAAGTAGTAATTATCGGTAAGATAATCGGTATAAACAGGCAACCCCTCTTGCGATGTAGATAATTTGGAGCATAGAAAAATCGTTATTGATAAAATAAAAATCCTTAGTTTCATAACTGATGTACCAAGTAGGCTTAGCTTTTACACATACGTCTCAGTGTTATAATTCACATTTTACACCGCGTTGTAATTATACTTTTTTGTACAATTTAAACTCACACAAAACTCAAATATATGATATCTAACGTTTTCTTTTAGTATTTTTGTAAAAAATTAGCTAAAATGAATACTTACAAGGTTTCTGTACAAGAAACATCAAATAATGCCATACTAAAATTCGAAGTAAACCAGTTTATTACCAAACATCAAAGTTTCGAGTTTAATAATATTGACGAAGCCAAGCATTCGCCATTGGCCCAACAACTATTTTACCTTCCATTTGTAAAAAAGGTGTATGTCGCTAGCAACTTTATTGCTGTTGAGCGCTACAACATTGTTGAATGGAACGATGTACAAGGTGAAGTTGCAGAACAAATTGAAGCCTATTTAAATGACGGCGGCGTTGTGGTTGAAGAAGAGGCTGCCCCTAAAAAAGTACCGGTTACCGTATATGCTGAAAGCACACCCAATCCAGCGGTAATGAAATTTGTGGCCAACAAGAAAATTGTTAACACCATGTTCGAGTTTACCTCAATAGAAGACGCCAAACTATCACCATTGGCCACGCAATTGTTCCATTTTCCATTTGTAAAAAGTGTTTTTCTGGACGAAAACTATGTTTCGATAACCAAATTTGACATTACCGAATGGCAGGAAATCACCATCCAGCTGCGCGAATTTATAAAGGATTATATTGAAAGAGGCGAAGAAATCGTATCTCCTGATGCAGCCGAAAAATTAGAAAAATCTACCGAGCAGCTCGATCACCGTTTCGATAATTTGGATGATACATCTAAAGAAATCGTAAACATACTTGAAGAATATGTAAAACCGGCCGTAGCTAGTGATGGCGGTAATATCCAGTTTATCTCGTACGACCAAGACACTAAAAACGTAAGCGTTTTGCTGCAAGGTGCATGTAGTGGATGCCCTTCATCAACCCTTACCCTGAAAAGTGGTATAGAAAACATGCTAAAACAAATGCTTCCCGGAAAGGTTGAAATGGTAGAAGCCATAAACGGATAATTAGAAAAACATAATAACCAAAGTGAAAGCGCTCCTTAAAGAGCGCTTTTTTTATGCTATTTTAATTAACTTTGAAGGGCATTCAATATTTTGAGTATTTTCAGCATGACCTCTCTATCGATATTTTAGCACTATTTGTTGTCCTCGAACATATCTACTTCCTAATCTTGGAAATATTTTTATGGACCAAGCCCAAAGGCATCAAAGCATTTGGTTTAAAATCAAAACAATTTGCTGAAGACACCAAAGTACTGGCGGCCAACCAAGGACTTTAAAATGGATTTTTGGCCGCTGGGCCTATTTATTCCATGATTCAAAAAGAAACTAATACTGCTGTTTTTTTTGATATGAGTGACGCTTGCCGGAATTTATGGGTCTTACTCATCACAACGGATAAAGTTATTTTACATTCAGGCCATTCCCGCTATTCTTGCGCTATTAAGCCTAGTTTTTAAAATTTAACTATATTTTCACATTTAAAACAATTTGTCCTTTTCAATAAATTTAATTTTGTATAACTAATAATTAACTTAAATATTTATGGATTTAGAAAATGTAGACACAGAAAAGTGGATTGACCTTGCAACAGATTACGGCTTAAAAATACTCGGTGCCATTATTATATGGATAATAGGCGCTTGGGTAATAAAAAAGCTGTTAAAGGCCACCAGAAAAGTCATGACCAAAAGAAACTATGAAGAAAGTCTTCAAAAATTCCTAATGAATTTATTAGGTTGGACTTTAAAAGTAGTTTTAATTATTGTAGTACTGGGCACTGTTGGTGTTGAAACCACCTCGTTTGCGGCTGTTATTGCTGCTGCAGGTTTGGCTATTGGTTTAGCGTTACAGGGTTCTTTAGGAAATTTTGCCGGAGGTGTTTTAATTATGATTTTTAAACCCTTTAAAATTGGCGACTTTATTCAAGCTCAAGGCGAATCTGGTACCGTAAAGGAAATTGAAATATTTACAACCAAATTAACTACGCCAGATAATAAGGAAATTATTATTCCAAATGGAAGCCTTTCTAACGGCAATATTACCAACTACAGCACAGAAGACACACGCCGCGTAGATTTTACTTTTGGAGTTGGATATGACTCAGACATTAAGAAAACAAAAGAAGTTATTCTTAGAGTGATTAATTCCAATCCACAAATATTGAAAGATCCTGCCCCTGCTATAAACGTATCGGAACTAGCAGACAGCTCTATAAACTTTTTTACCCGTGTATGGGTAAAGAAAGAAGATTATTGGGCCGTGAATTTTGATATTATCGAGCGCACCAAAGAAGCGTTTGATGAGGCAGGAATCGATATTCCTTATCCTCACCAAGTGGAAATTCAAAAACAAGGCTAAAACCTATTTTTTATATCTTAAATACAATGCCCTGTTACAGGTTTGTAACGGGGCTTATTTTTTAGATTTCAACGCTACAAAATCCTTTAAATAAAAAGGTTCAAAGTAGGCCACATCTTCGGTGTCGTTTCGTTTGAATTTTTCATAGGCCAATTTGCCCATTTCGTTGGCCGACGGCAATTCGCCTTCAATAAAAACGGCGTTGCTATGTTCAATTAAATTTTTAGTCTTTTCAACACCATTGCCCACAAAATGTACCTTTCCGTTGTTTAATGCTTCTGCGAATGCATTTTCATCTAAAATCTGTGCTTGGGTTTCCCGAATTTGTTCGTGATTGTGATTGAAAATGGCCGAATACACTTCCATTCTTCGGGCATCAAGCATAGGTACTATAATGCCTTCTTTAGCAGTCACTTTATTGGCCAAGGCTTCTAAAGTAGATATTGAAAGTAGTGGTTTATCCAAAGCAAAACAAAGGCCTTTGGCTGCCGAAACCCCAATGCGTAACCCTGTGTACGATCCCGGTCCTTTGCTAATAGCAATAGCCGATAAATCTTCGCCGACAATTTTAGCCTCCTTTAAAACAGCATCAATATAAACGTGAAGTCTTTCGGCATGCGAATAACTTTTATCGTTGTCTTCCTTTAAAATAATGGTTTCGCCGTCTTTGGAAAGCGATACTGAACAATTTGTGGTTGCGGTTTCTATGTTAAGTATGTAGCACATGTCTATTTAAATTATTATATGGATGCCCCAAAATAAAACTCTAATACCTTCATCCCAAAAATATAATCGAATTTAGTTCGAATAACATCCGATTGTGCATTATCTAACAGGATACGAGATTGATTTAAATCGAACGCGTTAGACAAGCCTAAATCATAGCGCTCTTGCGCATAATTGAAAGCTAACTGTCTAGCTTCTTCAACCTTCAGAGCAGCATCATAAGCTTTTTTTGCATTTTGTGCATCATTATATGCCTGGTATACTGTTGACTCTAAATCGAGTTTAGCTTGTTTTGCCTGATTTTCCAGTCGCTTTACATTAATTTCACTACGTCTTATACTATTTCTTGTGCTAAACTGATTGAAAATTGGCACATTTAGGCGTAATCCAACAGCTGTTCCATCAAACAAGTAAAGCTGGTCTATAAAATTAATTTCTTCTCCTGTAAATGGATTAATTTGCGAACTAGACCACCGTGCATTGTAACTCACAAACCCTGAAAGTGTAGGATAATAGCTAGCCTTAGTTATTTCTAAATCTTTTTTGGCCAAATCTAAATTGGAGGTTGCTATTTTTATATCATTAACGGTTTCCTTGGCTTTCTCAACAATCTCTTTTGGTTTTTTCGATAACATGTCAGCAGGCACTATGTCGTAATCCATATCAACAACATCAAACATTTCATAATCTTTCAATTGAAGGGTCTGGGCCAAACCTAATTTCGAAATAAAAAGGGTGTTTTCCGCTTGAATAATCTGTTGCTGCTGTGATGCATCGGTAGCCTTAATCTCTAACAAATCGCCTTCTGGTAAAACCCCAGATTCTACAAGTTCTGTTGTGTTTTTTATATTTTCTTTCGTTATTTTGTTTTGACCCTGTAATACTCTGAGGCGCTCCTTATTCGCCAAGATTTGTAAAAATGAATTAGCTACAAAAAGCGAAATATCGTCTTTCATTTTATCCAGTCGATAACTGGCAGCCATTTTATTAAGTTTGGCACGTTGGAGGTTTTTCCAATTTTGTAGTCCCGAGAAAATATTGATTCCAGAACTTATGCCACCAGAAGAGGACTGGAAGGTTGAGTTTTCAAATTGGTTGGTTGCTGGATTAATATTAGCTCCAGTATTTATATTATATGATGCATTAGAATTTAAATTGGGCAAAAAATTATAAACAGCCTGTTTTTTATCTAAATCTGCTAAATTTTGGTCTAGCATGGCTTGTTGCACCGATATATTATTCTCAATCGCGTAATTTACACATTCCTGTAAAGTCCATTTTTTTTGTTGGGCGAAAGACCACAACGAGCATAACAGTACTGCAAAAAGTATAGTGCGTTTCAATTTAATGGTTGCCATTCTCTTCTTCTTCTTCATTATTGTCTTTTGATGCTTTATTCCAAACTTTTATTTTATCACCTTCGTTTACACCTTCTTTTATCTCAACATTAATACCATCTGAAATGCCCAATTCTACATCTTCCTTTTTAAACTTATTATCGCCTTCCAATATTTCAACAAAAGGTTTTTCGGTAATACGGTTATATTGAAGCAAAGCTTCCCGAATGGCCAACACACTATCTTTGCTTTCTAAATCCATTTCGGCATTGGCACTGTAACCCGCTCTTATATTCACATCGGAACCTATTTTAACATCGGCTTTTATGGTAAACTGTACGGCGCCATTTTCTTCAATACCCTTTGGAGCTACAAAAGTTAGTGTCGCAGGAAACTCTTTGTCTTTTATGGCGCCCAAAACCACTTTTATGGCTTTCCCTTCTTTGAGTTTGCCCACTTCAGCCTCATCAACTTTTCCTTCAAAAATCATTTTACTCATATCTGCAATGGTTGCAATGGTTGTACCAGCGTTAAAATTGTTACTTTGAATCACTTGGTCGCCCTCACGTACTGGGATTTCCAAAATGGTGCCTTGAATTTGGGCAACGATATTGGTATTCGCCGAGCTACCTCCAGAAATGGAGCCGCGTTTAATAATTTGATAATCATTTTGTGCCTGTGTCAAGGTTTCTTTGGCCTGGTTATAAGAAAGCTCGCTGTTTTCAAAATCTTGTTTTGAAATTACCCCTTTTTCGAACAGCGCTTTGTTGCGCTCATATAGCGTTTTGGCATTATCGAACGACAACCTTGTTGATGATATCCTACTTTTGGCACTTACCAGACTTTGCTCGTTGGGCACCACTCTTATCTTGGCTATTAAATCGCCCTTTTTAACCACATCGCCTTCTTCAACTAAAATTTGGTCGACAATTCCCGATATTTGTGGCTTAAGCTCAACTTCTTCCTCGGGGTTGAGTTTTCCTGTGGCCACCGCCTTTTTGTTTATAGACGTATAAAAGGGCTCTTCTACCTTGTAATCTATGATATCTTTTGAATTAGCATCTTTAAAGTATTTTAACACAAACGCCAGTGTTATGATAGCGACTAATACTAAAATAATTTTTACTGTTTTATTCATTTTTTTGATTGTTTATTCTTCTCTTAATGCTTCTATGGGTTTTACACTAGTAGCTTTAAATGCTGGGATTAAACCTATTAAAGTTCCTAAAGCTACTGAAATAATTAACGCAACAAATACCACACCAATAGATACGGATGCATTAACAATGGCTGCTTCGTCGCCTTGCCCAAAAAAATGGTCCAACAAAATAAGAATCCAGCCTCCGGTAATGATTCCAAAGAAACCGGCCACCAAGGTTAAAAATACGGCTTCAACCACAATTTGCCTTTTAATTTCAAATGGCGTAGCGCCCAAAGCACGGCGCACCCCTATTTCTTTGGTGCGTTCTTTTACGGTTATCAATAAAATATTGCCAATAGCAAAAACACCGGCCACTAATGTCGCCAACCCCACAAACCATGTTAAAAACTGCATACCTGTTAAAAAGCCGGTAACTTTGGCAAACTCCTTCCCGATGTTAAAGTTCCTAAAAGCCCTTTTGTCTTCTGGATGCACATTGTTTAAATTTCGAAGCAGCAATAATGCATCCTTTTCTATTTGCTGAATATCGAAATCCGGCTTTCCTGTAATCATTAAAAAGCCTATTTTTTCACCTTGGTTGTAAACCTGCTGAAATGTGGTAAACGGTATATGAATATCTTCACTCGGACCAAAATTAACCTTACCTTGATCGTACATGCCCACAACCATGTAATTGATGTTATTAATTTGAATGTATTGCCCAATGGGATCTTGATTCTTTTCAAAAAGCTGTTTATAGATGCTTTCTGAAATTACAGCTACCTTTTTGTGGTCGTCGATATCGTTTTGGTTAATAAAACGTCCATGCACGAGTTTCTTTTTTTGAACTTGGTCCAACACGGGATAGTCGCCCATAACATTAAAAGTCCCAGAAAGAAAATTTCTTACTACCTGTCCTTGATTCATATTTCTTGGAACCACAAATTCGATACCTTCAATATTAACTTTAACCTTTTCAATATCGGTTAACGTTAACTGTACACGCCTTCCCTCTTGAAACCCTTTAAAGGGTTTGCCCGTGGCGCTACCCATTACAAATACACTGTTGGTAGCAAAATCGCCAAACAAACGGTTAAAGGCATTTTCTAAACCGCGCGCTGAACCTAACAAACCAATGAGCAATAAAATACCCCACCAAACGCCTACCATCGTTAAAATAGAACGGAGTTTATTTTTATTGAAGCTATCAAAAACTTCTTGCCACGTATCTCTATCGAATAAAAACCTAAACATCACTAATCGTTTCTTAATGCTACAATGGGTTTAATTCTCGATGCCTTTTTTGCCGGCACATAACCTGCTATGGCACCTGCAAGTATCAATACTGCGGTAGCTCCAATCACCAAATTATTACTTACACCAGGATTTTTTATAAAGTATTGCTCCAAATAAGGTGCTACCCATTCCAATACACCAACACCAATTAACAAACCGATGTATCCTGCTACGGCTGTAATAAGTATTGATTCTATTAAAATGATGGATACTATGGATTTTGGTGTGGCACCCAAGGCCTTTCTAATACCAATTTCTTTCGTGCGCTCTTTAACTATAAAAATCATGATATTGCTGATGCCTACTACTCCTGCGATTAAAGTTCCAAAGCCTATTACTAATATTATTATAGTTAGGCCGTAAGTCATCATATCCACTTGTTTCATGCCCTGTGCCATATTGCGAATTCTGATAGCCCTTTGGTCGCTCCTGGCCACCGAAAAACGCTCTTTCAGTTTTCTGGTTATAGCATTTCCGAATGCCAATGCCTGATTACTGTTCATCTCGGGATTGTAGGTAAGGTGCATAAAATCGATAAAATCGTTATTGCCATACAAAAATTGGGCTGTAGTAAGTGGAACGTATATTACTCTTTCTTCGTTGTCGCCTTCATCATCGGTAAAAACACCAACTATTTTAAAGGCAATTCCGTTTAAATTAATGTATTTGCCAATGGCCATTTCCTTTAAAAACAATTCATTATAAACGACTCGACCAATAACAGCGACTTTGGTTTTGTTTTGTAAATCGTTTAAGTTGATATACCTGCCCTCGCTGACTACATTATTTTCAATAAACATATATTCTGGATGTACGGCCCGCATTTCATACGTATTCTTTTCGCCCTTAAAGGTGGCCATAACACTTCGGTTTACTTTACTTGTTATGTATTGCACTTTGTCGCCAAATTCATCTAAAATGAAATTATAATCGTCGTTTTTAAATTGAATTTGTCTTCCTGCTTGAAGTCCGTCGTGCGCCTTAGTTGTTCTTCCTGGAAAAATAATAATGGAATTATTGGCATCGGTTCCAAAAGCTTCGGCAAAATAGTTTTGCAAGCCATTAGCAATACCAAAAAGAATGGCAAATAAAAGAATAGCAAACGACACCGTGAAACCAGACAATAAACTTCTGGTTCTGTTCTTATTGATACTTTGGAGTATTTCTCGCCAAAGGTCTAAATCAAACATGTTGGCGTGCCCTTACTTGATTGACTTTTTTGTCCTCCATGATTACACCATCGCGGAGTCTAACGATTCGTTTGCACATATTGGCAATATCTTCCTCGTGGGTAACCATTAAAATGGTTTTTCCCTCATCGTTTAATTGCTGTATAAAATCCATGATTTCATAAGAAGTTTTGGTATCTAATGCACCGGTTGGCTCATCGGCAAGCAGCAGTTTTGGGTTTGCCGCCAATGCCCTAGCTATAGCCACACGTTGGTTTTGTCCGCCCGATAATTCTTTAGGCAAATGTTTTGCCCACTCCGCCAAACCTACTTTTTCTAAATGAAACATGGCTTTTTCTTGACGTTCTTTA
This sequence comes from Flavobacteriaceae bacterium GSB9, assembly GCA_022749295.1. NCBI lineage: Bacteria > Pseudomonadati > Bacteroidota > Flavobacteriia > Flavobacteriales > Flavobacteriaceae > Flavobacteriaceae bacterium GSB9. Next base: position 2,667,201 of record CP062007.1, on the reverse strand, counting down.
CGCTTCATTCCCTGATAATACAGCGGAAGCGCTACATTTTCTAAAGCATTCTTATAATTGATAAGATTGAAGGATTGAAAAATAAAACCTAAAAACTTATTTCTGTAAACGGCAGCCTTCTTTTCGGTTAGGTTTTTAATTGGCAACCCATCCAAAATATACTCACCCGAATCGGCTTCATCCAGCATGCCTATGATATTTAAAAGGGTAGATTTTCCTGAGCCCGAAGAGCCCATTATGGCGACCATTTCACCTTCTTCTACTTCAAGGTCTATACCTTTTAAAACATGTAAACTGGAATCTCCTATAGGGTAGGATTTGTGGAGTTGGTGGATTTTTAACATAATCTTGTTGATTTAGTAGGCCTTAAAACCTAAAAGTAAGACTAACTACACAAAGAAATGTTACAAAAAACGCAAATAAAACTTTTTATTACTTTTTTAACGTATTGTACTTACGGTAAATAACATAGCCTATACCTGCCACCAAAATATAAGGTATGGCCATAAGATAAACAATACCGTCGTTAATGCCTTCGGCAGCGGTTTGTCCTTCTTCGCTTTCCAAAACAGCACGACACATAGCACATTGGGCGTTAGTCTCTATAAAAAAAGCAAAAGCACATATTAGAAAAACAGCCTTTCGTTTCATTGTTATGCGTAATAAGGTGAAATCATAATATAAACAATAACGCCAGAAATAGCAACATATAGCCATAACGGAAATGTTATTTTAGCTATTTTTTTATGCTTTTCTATGTTATTGGTAATGGCTCGCACATAAGTAATCAGTACAAACGGAATAATAATTATAGATAGCAATATATGCGTAATCAAGATGAAATAGTAAACATACTTCACCAAGCCTTCGCCTCCAAATTTGGTTGAGTCACTCGTCATGTGGTAAGCGACATACATCACTAAAAAGGCAACCGAACACCAAATAGCGGTTGTCATTAAATTTTCATGTAGCACCAATTTTTTATTCTTAATAGCAATAAAGGCAATAATCAAAATAACAGCCGTTAAACCGTTTATGGTAGCATAAATAGGCGGCAAAAAACTTAAAGGTTCGACATTAGGTATTCTAACACCAAATAAAACAGCAACCACTACTGGTATTAAAATAGATAACACCAAAATTAATTTGTTATATTTCTTCTCGTCTAAAATTTCTTTTGAATTATTCATTTAGCAATTTTTTTATATCTTCTTTAAGCAAGCTTATTTCTTCTGGCGCACCATCGTCATCTACCTTTTCTTCTTCAGAAGCGATACCGCGGTAATAAATTATAGGGTTACCAAAATCATCTTTTCTCGACCGTATAAACCCATTTTTATCAATAAGTGCAAAATTTCCAGAATGCTCAAAACCGCCTGCTACACTTTCCTCTTCGGCTGTGTATAAATTAAATCCTTCGTTAGCCAATTTGTAAATGGCATCTTTATCTCCGGTCATTAAATGCCAATTAGGATTAGTAATACCATATTGCTCGGCATATGCTTTAAGGACTTCTGGTGTATCATGCGCTGGGTTAATGCTAAACGATGCTACCCCAAAATCTGAAAAATCTTTAAATGTATTTTGAATTTGAACGAGGTTTCTGTTCATTCGAGGACAAATAGTTGGGCATGTGGTAAAGAAAAATTCAATAACGTATACCTTACCTTTATAATATTGGTTGGTTATTGTTTCCCCATTTTGATTGGTAAAAGAAAATGAAGGCACTTTTTTAGGAACGCCGTTAATTTCAATAAACGCCAAATCGGAAGACGTTGATTGATTGTCATCAACATAATCGCTTCGGCTTTCTTTTCTATTGATATCACCTTCAGAAATTCTATCAACAATTTTAGGAATGAAAATAATTCCAAAAACCAAAATAATAAAGGCTATTCCAATGTATGAATAATTAGTTTTTTTCATTGCTATTATTTAAATCGTTTGCTCTACGCGTTTCAGAGTTGAACTCTCCTTTACGCTTTTGCCTGTATTCGGTAAACAAAATACGCATGTCTTCACTCATTTTGTTTTTTATTTCCGCTACTTCAATACAGTCGTAACTATTTAAGCCGTAAACAGGTTTGTTCTTTTTCAGTTCGTTGTCTGCCCTATCGTCTAATCTTCCGCGCTGGTTCAAATCTTTATCCACAATAAACACGTGGTCGGTCGATAAATCTTCCAAAAGGTTTTCTTCAATTTTCAAACTATTGAACAGCAACATTATCTGTTGGGGTGTACCAAAAACAAAATGCCAAAACCTTAGATCTTCATACGAACTGATTTCAGTTTTTAATTGCTCAGCTATCTCCTCGGTTCCTTTGGGTGCAACAATAACGATTTGAAACCGTTTGAAGCCCTTAAATTTATCGTAAACCAATTCCTTTAAATTTGATGCCCCTGTTGCGCTTTTCATAGGGTTTGCTCCTACAAAACCAAGCACAGTAATATGGTCTCTTAAAAGGATTTTCTCTTCAGAATTTGAAGTAAATTCTACTAAATCACTAACCGATTCGTTAACGATATCTAGCGGTGTATAGTTATGGGTGGCCGGATAAAGAAACAGAAGAAACGTTACAGGAAGAAAAAACAGAATTCCCAAAACAACGTACCGACTCACTTTTTTGTAATCCATAAAAACAAATGGTTTTTGAAGCTTAAAACCGCGCTGCAAAAATAGAAAAAGGCGGTTTAAAAACCGCCTTAATACTTTTATTTAACACTTAAATTCTAGTAGAATCCATTTATAATTGAAAGGATTAAAAATCTCTTTTTATAAACCCTTCGTCGTACACGTTGTATACATAACCGCCTTCTTGCAAGAGAATAAAAATTAAGTAAAGAATCAAGAAAATACCAGTCCAAACCACTGCACGTCTTAATCCTTTGGTTTCGTCTCGCATGTGCATAAAGTCCCAAGTAATGTAATACGCCTTTACTAAAGTAAGAATGATAAATATCCAGTTAAGGCCTTTCATACCCAAAACCTTACCCATAAGCACCTCTGGTTTGTAAATACCCAAAACAACCTCTACGGCAGTTACAATGGATAAAAGGATTAAAACACCCCAAATTTTTTGGGTATTGGATTTAAACTTTAAAGCGCCTCTAAATATTTCTAATTTATGATCGTGTGCCATTTTTTACTATGATTTAAAAGATTTCCTTCTTCAAGGAAATAAAAAAATTATTTATTATACAAGGTAGAAGAATGTAAATACAAATACCCACACTAAATCTACAAAGTGCCAATACAATCCTACTTTTTCTACCATTTCGTAGCTCTTGCGTCTTTCGTAAGTACCCAATACCACATTAAAAAAGATAATGATATTAATGACTACACCAGAAAATACGTGAAAACCATGGAATCCTGTGATAAAGAAAAAGAAATCTGCAAATAACGGCGAACCATATTCGTTTACGTGAAGGTTAGCTCCTTCAACTACGGCTCTACCGTTTTCCTTAATTTGTTTTAACGATTCGGTTCTTGAAAGTACTGTTTTTTCACCTTCTTCTGTAAGGTCTTGCGTTCTAACCAAAACATTTTCATGACTTTCTAAGCCATGCAGAACCTCTTCAACAGTATAAGTTGGCAATGTTCCTTCACTTACAAACCACAACCCATTTCTACTTTCTTGTTGCACTCTTTCTGCATGGGCATCGGCAACTACAAAATCTCTCAGGGCCACACGATGACCATCAGTATCAACAAATTGCAATATATTACCACCTTTTGTTTGTACAGCACCATAATCACCTTTAATGAATGTAGCCCATTCCCAAGCTTGTGATCCGACGAAAATTAAACCACCAATAATGGTCAAAAACATGTAAAGTGTAACTTTTCCTTTGTTTAAATGGTGTCCCGCATCTACTGCAAGTACCATGGTTACAGAAGACATGATAAGAATGAACGTCATAAATGCCACATAAATCATGGGTAATTCTTGACCGTGCAAAAACGGTACGTGGGTAAACACCTCATCGGCTATGGGCCATTCGTCAATAAATTTGAATCTTGAAAATCCGTAGGCCGCTAAAAAGCCAGAAAATGTTAAGGCATCGGAAACGATGAAAAACCACATCATCATTTTACCGTAACTTGCTTTTAGTGGCTGGTTACCACCGCCCCAAGTTTTGCCTTCTGCTACTGCTGTACTCATATATATTGGTTGTTGTTTAAAAGTTGCACAAAAATAATCAATTTATTTATCTAATAAAATATAAAAACAAAAAGAGGTACACCCACAGTACATCTATAAAATGCCAAAAGGTGGCTGCGAGTTCAAACCCTAGCATTTTTGTTGGGTTATATTTTTGTTTATAATGATTATAAATTACCACCAATAAGCATATTAGCCCAGCAATAACGTGTAAAATATGTACAACGGCTATTAAATATATATAAGACATGGTTACATTACTGGTTGGCCCAGTAAAATTATAACCCAAATCGATTATTTCCTGAAAGCCCGAAAACTGGTTGAAAATAAAAACCACGCCTAATGTTAAAGTAACAATCAACCACAGCGATGTTGCTTTTTGGTTGTTGGCCTTCATTGCTTTTTTGGCCAAAATAAACGTCACACTACTTAAAACAATAACCACTGTACTTATTAAAAAGGCATTGGGCAATTGAAAATCCTTTAACCAATCTGGTCTGGAACTGCTAACAATAAAAGCACTGGTCCAGCCCATAAACGACATTATTAACGAAATAATACCAAACCAAAGCATCATTTTCTTTGCTCTAGCATGTTTTTCTTCTTGAGTGCCTTGTGTTAAATCCATAGTTTATCTAATAAATTTATCTATAACATAAATAATCTGTACCAAAGTGATGTACGACACACTGACCAACATAAGTTGTTTGGCGGCTTTTTCGGTCATAATTCTAAACAGTCGTATGGCATAATACAGCATCCAAAAACCTGTGACCAGTACCAACACAGCAGCTACTATAGATAACTCCAATCGCCCTGTAAAGCCAAACACTGGAATGATGGACACTAAAATAGTCCAAATCGTATACATGATAGTCTGTACAGCCGTACCTTTATCCTGCTTACCAGTGGGCAGCATGTAAAATCCGCCTTTTTTATAATCGTCGTACAAAAACCAGCCAATCGCCCAAAAGTGTGGAAACTGCCAAAAGAATTGCAGTGCGAACAATGTACCCGGCTCGATACCAAAATCATCAGTGGCAGCCACCCAGCCTAACATAAACGGAATGGCTCCTGGAATGGCCCCAACAAACACCGCCAAAGGTGTTTTGGTTTTTAAAGGGGTGTAAACACAAGTATATAAAAAAATGGAAATAGCCCCAAACATGGCCGTTTGTTTGTTGATAGTATACAAAATAACCACACCTGCCACCGTAAAAACACTAGCAATTATAAATGCGGTGGTTACCGACATGCGCCCCGACGGGATTGGGCGGTTTTTGGTCCGGTTCATCAAGGCATCCAAATCTTTTTCAATTATTTGGTTGAACGCGTTTGATGCACCTACCATAAAATAGCCTCCAAAGGCTAGTAAAACCAATGTTTTTATATCAACTGTTTCTACGCCCAACAAATAGCCTGCAAGTGATGAAAACACTACGCTTAATGCCAAACGCATTTTTGTGATTTCCTTAAAATCTGAAATTACAGAAGGTGTTGCTAATGAAGATTTTGAGTTACTCAATGGCCTAAATTCTTAACCGCTTTAAATTGCGAGTGCAAAGATACTCTTTAAAAGCATTTTGGGCAATGGTTTTGGAGTTGAAATTGAAAGCCGTTATGATTTAAAATATTTTGGCCCAATATAAACTTAGTTACTGAGATACTTAAACTGGTCAAGCATGATAATAATCAAAAATCAAAATACCAATTAAACAAATCGGTGCGTAATCCAAAATTAAACCATACAGTATTGCTTTCAAACGTAGTTACAATAGTAGCTTCTGGGTTAAAATTCCGAACCGTGATATCAGTAAAAATCTTTAGGTTCGAGGCGGGGTTTACCAAATAGCCAGCTTGCAGATTGGCGTAAAAACTATTTGTTTTTATACCTTGACCTACTTCTACGCCTGTATCGAAAGGGCGGTCGTTATAATCGCGGTAAATATCGCCACCGTAACTAAAATTATCGGTACCGTTGTTAAAATCGAGTCCGCGCATACCGAAAATAAATTTGGCATCGCCATACCAACGTTGGTAACGGTAGCGGCCAATTAAAATCAGTTCGCTGAAATTAGCGCCCCACAAATGCGCCATGCTTTGGTTATTGTGACCGTAGTTCAACACAATAGTGTTATGCGAATAGGTAAACGGGCGAATACGATTGTATTCGAGTTGCAACAATAAATTATTGACCTTAAAAGCATTATAATACTTAACGCCTAACTGATAACCATATTTATTTTTCCAACTTTTTTCACCACCTTTTACGTCGCCCAACGAAAATTCATCTAAAATGAATTGTCCGTAGGCATTCACGTCGTCACTAAATTTATATTTTGCAGAAGCGCCCAAAAGCGCATTTCCGGCACCTTGCCCTGTTTCAAATTCTATGGCACGGTAAAAAATAATGGGGTTTAAATAATTGACATCAAAACCTCGGTTGTTGGAGTTGGTCCACAATACCGATTCGAACAACCCGACATTCAAACGTTTCGACACATTCCAACTTAAATAGTGGCTAGCCATATATTTGGTTAAAAAGGCTTTGTCGGCCACCGCTTCATCTCGCACATCTTTTAGCCACATCCACGTATTGGTATATTTCAATTTCCAAAACTTAGTATTCAATTTAAAAAAGGGATGCGGACTCGCCACATCGCTCAATAATAACGACCGATACCCATCACCAATAAAATTTTTACCGTGCCCAAACTGAATATTCATAAAACCGGTAGGCGTATACGATAAATAGGCTTCAGCCACCGGATAATCATAACTATCGGTTTTAAAACGTTTCGCAATACCACGTCCCGGAATAATGGCTGGATCTGGACCAAAAGCTTTTAAGCTTTCAGAATAGCGATTAACGTAGCCCGCAAAGCGGCCTTGGCTTTCAAAAACTGAAGTATAAAAATTTAGCTTTTTTCCTAATCCACCTTGAACCAAAAGCCCCCTTGTATTATTGTATGTCGTTCCTATTTCGGCATCGTTGCCCAATTGAAAGTCGAAAATCGGGTCTATGGTAAACCAATAATCTTTACCTTGAAGCTGCACCAAGTGTTCGTTCCATAGTTTTTTACCAGCCCAAGTTGTGGTTTCTTTTTTAAGCTTTTTTTCCGCTTCTTTAAAATCGTAATATTTAGAAACCTCCTCAAAAACAAAAGGTTTTGATGCTGTATGACTATTGGTTCCTACCACGTTCATTGCCCTATCGAAACGCGCATAATCGCTGTGGGTGAACGGAATATTTAACTGACTTCCATACTTTGGATTTTCAAATGGCAACAGACTTGCATTGATACTGTCAAATTCCGTTTTAGAACGCCCAACACTATTCTCTAAACGATTTACAATTTTGATGCTTTTTGATTCGGCATACTGATTTCTTAAGGGGATTTTAATTGGCATAGAATATTGAACAAAGGTATTCTTGCCATTATAGCTCGCCGGTTTTATCTTCGGAAAGGTCGAAAACACCCGTTTTATCTCATTTTTAAGCGACTGATACATCGATTTGGTGTAAATAACCTGAAATTGACCAAGACTATCAACTTCAAAAAGCACTACAACTTCTCCTTTATATTTATCTTTTAAAACCTGTTCGGGCACTTTAAAATTATGATAAACATGATTAAAAACTTGCTTATAAAAACAATCTTTTAAAGCCTCTAACGCTATTCCATCGCATTGCGAAAAAACAGGAGGTTTCTCATTAAAGTCACCATTTTGGGAGTGGCCATATTGAAGCAAAATAAGTAGGAATGGTAAAAAGAGTCGCTTCATGTTTGTTATTAAGCGTTGATTTTGGACCGAAAGATACTATATTTTTAAGAATGACTCATAAAAAAACCCGATGCGAATGTTCACATCAGGTTTTTATCAATTGTTCTTTAATATTTAATCATGAACTTGGAAAATAATAGGTAAATCGTAAACGACACCCACATTTTGGTCATTTTGTTTTCCAGGAATCATTTTCGGGATTAGGTTAATAACGCGTTCAGCTTCCTCGCTAAGGTCTGGGTTTGGAGCTTTTGTTTGAATATCATTAACATGCCCTGTTTTGTCAATGGTAAACCGAACAAAGATTTTTTGTTTACCTGTTAACCCATAGTCGGAAGCTATATCACCGCCCTCAAATTTTCTTTGAATGAGTTTGGTTATTTTATCAGACATGCATTTTCTGCGCTCGTTATTGTTTTTAGAGTCTTCACAACCCGGGTAAATAGGTACATTTTGGATAAAAGCAATAGGAACGTTTGTTTCCTCAGGTTTATCAACCACATTTACTTTATTTGGGTCTATGGGATTATCCGTTGTTGTGCTTTGTTCTACGGTAACCACATCAATGATTTTTCCCTCATCAAAATCATCTTCAATTTCTTTGATTTCATCAATCAATTTTACTTCTTTTTTTGTGTCCTGTTTGGGTTCTGGTTTTGAAGGTTCATAAACTTTGAAGTTTTCAATAGCTACTTCTGGAAAATCGTCTTCAATTGGCAGAGCACTTACAATTTCGGCCGATTCGTTTTCAAACCGCATTTCCAATAGACCATAAGCGGTTAGTAAGCATACAATTAACCCTATTTGAAAATAAAAGGTGGAGTTTTTTTGTAAATTTGTGTCATGTTTTTGTGATTTTTTCACGACTTCCCCATTTTGCCGAATGGTGTCGTGAGCATCTTTTTGATTTCTCATAATAATTGTAGTTTAAAATGTTAATATTATGATAAAGTCACAATAAGCATACCAAAAAGAAATCCCGTTACAGTTTTTGTAACGGGATTTTGACATTAAAAAACCCTGAGGTTTACTCAGGGTTTTTAACTTACTTTTTTAATCTTAAAAATTAATCTTGGACTTGGAAAATAATTGGTAAAGAGTAAGGAACATTTACTGGTTTACCACGTTGTTTTCCTGGTTTCATTTTTGGCAACAAGCCAATAACACGTTTAGCTTCTCTTTCAAGTCCAGGGTGCGGTGCTCTAGCACGAATACCTGTAACCGTACCTGTTTTGTCGATTTTAAAGATAACGTTAATACGCTGTCTTCCTGATAAACCTAAATCGCTGGCTAAATCGGTGTTAAATTTTTTGTTTACAAATTGCGATATTTTTTTCGACATACATGCTCTTTTCTCATTATTGCTTCCCTTTTCGCAACCTGGGAAAACCGGTACGTTTTCAATAACTGAAAATGGCACATCGATATCTTCTTCTACTTCAACAACCTCAACCTCTTCTACTTCTACAATTTCAGTTTCTTGATCTACCTCTGTAGATTCAATTACAGTTTCTTCAACCTCTACCTCATCTTCAACAATCTCGATTACTTCGGGTGCTGCTGGTGGTGGCGGTGGCGGTGGCGGTGTTTGTATTTGCTGAGTTAAAGGAATTTCTTCTTCTATTTCTTCCTCCATAACTACCATTCCAACGTCTATGTCTTCTTTATCGTAAGTCTTATAGTTTATGGCATAATTAGTAATGAATAGCATTAACGCCAAGCCAATGGCGAAATACAGTGAGCTATTACGCCCCACATTTGCTTTAGGATTTTTTTTAGGTTCCATAATATATCGTTTATCAAGATTGCTAATTTAATTAATTATTTGCCAAAAAAGCAAGGCTTTATTGGTTTTTAACGTGTAAAGTTTTCTTTAACCACAGTGCTACAGCGGTTAACAAAGCTCCTAGGCTATTGGCAACAACGTCGTAAACATCCAATGCTCTGTAATCAGTGAATGTATCTTGTAATACTTCAATAACTATACCAAAAACCACAGAAAACACCAATGCGTAAATTATTGACTTTAAACGTACAAAACCTATATTGTAGTAAAATGTCCCAAACCACAACAACATTAAGAGGGCATAGGCCAAAAAGTGAAATACTTTGTCGCCAAACGAAAAACCAACGTCTGGCAAATTGTTTAAACGTACCAAACAAGCCAAAGTTAAGGCCAAAGTGTACAATAATGTTGCTGGAAGCATTAAGCTTTTAGGCACCTATTAACGCTTTGTAATCATCGGCAGACATCAAACCGTTTATTTCTTCAGCATCGGATATTTTCACCTTTATCATCCAGCCATCGCCATAGGGGTCTGAATTCACTTTTTCCGGTTCGTCTTCTAAAAGCTCATTAAATTCAACAACTTCTCCAGACAATGGTAAAAATAAATCTGACACCGTTTTTACGGCTTCAACGGTTCCAAAAATTTCTTCGGCATCAAGGGTTTCGTCTAAAGTTTCAACCTCTACATAAACAATATCACCCAATTCACTTTGTGCAAAATCGGTAATTCCAATAGTGGCTATATCACCTTCAACTGACACCCACTCGTGGTCTTTTGTATATTTTAATTCGGAAGGAATGTTCATATTATTTTTATATTAAATTTTATTTCAGCAAATGTATCTATTAGCTTCTAAAATTCAAATATAAAGCCTGTTAATTACCGAAATTATACCTTAGTGTTAACCCTGAGCGAATGGTTGTTTGCGGAAATGCCGTTGAAATAGCATAGTCTGAAAACGTGTAATCAAAATAAAAGATGCCAGTTAGGTTTTTACTGAAAGCATAATCGGCTGAATATTTTAGCCCCCAAATGGTTTGGCCCGAAGTAATTTGGTTGTTTTCCAAATCGAGATACCTAATTATGGTTTTATTGTCTCGTACCGAAATATCGGCTTTCATATTTAAATCGCTCACAATACGGCGCCGTGGACCTGCGAGCTTAGAACGGATACGTAAATCTTTAATTCGGTAGCCCAAACCTACTACGTATTCGTTACCTAAAGCCTCTGTCATTAAATTGTTGTCAAAACTTAAAGATAGAAGTCTGTCTTTTTTTATTTCAGCTAGAATTTTAACCGAATTTTTCATTTCGAAATCCAAGCGTACCAGCGGACTAAACATCTCGGTTAAGTTGATGTTGCTGAACAAACGAGCATTTTTAAAATTACCCGATTGATCTAAAGCTTCTTGCGGCTGTCCAGAATATGGCGTTGCCGGAACAGGCTGTTCGTTATCAGCTGGATCCTTGTTTAAATTCAGGTTAGTAGAAAACTGATTAATTGTGTAGGTAGAGCGGTAACCGTGCGTTAAAGAGAATCGTTTAAAATTCTTTTTAAACCAGTCAAACTTCATAAAGCCAGTATATTTTAAATCCCAGTTTGGTATGGGTACATCTCTAAATGCTGACGTTTTCACTTTATTGGCGTCTTGCCCTGAATAAGCCGCCAAAAATGCTGGCAATAGTACTTTTTGGCTGTTTTTACCGAAACCTAACGGGAAACCATCTTCGGCATTTCTTTCATAGCTTGATGTACCATAAAATTCTTCTGCTAAGCGCTCAGCAACCTTTAATCTGTTCGACCTAAACTCATCGAAAGCAGCAGACTGTTTTTCGTCACTTTTGCTAAATGCTGTTTTAATGAGCACGGTTGAAATATTAAAATTCCCAAACGTATTTGGAGTTAACGAGTTATAGACGCCATTCTGTACATTAAAGTTTTCGGCGTAATTTTCATAATAAGCGCGGTTTCCAATAAGGTCTATCTGCAAGTCATTAACAGGCTGAAGACTCGCCGACAAATCCAATTGCTTAGTATTTGTAGCTGTAAATTGTTGGTTAAACTCTGGAAATGCCGTTAACCAACCGCGACGCGCAGCCAAATAACGCACATCGCTTTGACTACCAAAAGTAAAGCCAACCGTGGGTTTTAGGGTACCAATAAAGCCCGGTGTTCTCGTATAACCTGGCAAGAACATACCATTATTTTCTGAGTAAGTGGCCTGTATTCTTTTAATAGTGGTTAAAATATCGACACCCGCATTTAATATTTTGGTCATCGATTTGTTTTTCGGCCTATTAGGCTTCTTATCATCATCGTTTGCCCCCGAAGGACCGCCTGGCGTTCCTGATCTTCGCCTTACCGTTCTAACCGGTTTTTTTACCAACCCTATGTATTTGTAAAAACGGGTCATGTCCAAAGAGGCATTGATGTTATGTACATTTGAATTTTGGATGGCATTACCCAAATCATAAGTTTGGCCATCTAACTCTACATTGCCAAATAAATCGGAACCTTTTTGCCATTGGAAACTTCCAGTATATTGGTACGTAGCATCAATAAAGCTAAAGGTTGGTATTTTATTGATAGGCAACTGGTAGGTAACACCTAAATTTTGTGTTTGCCTGTTGGGGTCTCCCACATCCAAGAGGCCGTCCCAAACATCTAGGCGTTCATCCTGTTCACCTCGGATTAAATCGTTATCCTTGAAATAATTCCGAACAATATTATTATTCGCAGCCGTAAAGTTAAACTGCAACGCATCGGTTAAGTTGTAATTAAGGGTATATTGAAAATCGAAAGTGTAATTTCTTCTAAAAAGCTCTTCAATACCAATATTATCGCCCGTTAAATCAACCTCTCTAAATTTTTGTCTATTGAATTGCCTGTTGATATCGGTATTTACCGTAAAACTGGACGGCATTAAATTAACGTTGAAATCCTTAATAATTTTCCAATATTTATTTCTGAAAAGCGAATCGTTATTTTTAAACGGCTCAACTTTAACCGGATTGAAGTTATGGGCATAATTGGCACCAACCCGCAAGGTTTTGTTTACCGAGTTTTCAATCTCGAAATCACGGTGCTGCACTTTGTTGTATGAGTAATTAAGCGTAACGTTTTCCACATCGTAAAAACGCGGTTTTTTATCGGTTGTTCTGTTTTTTCTAACTCCAATAAAATTGATGCTTTGGCGTTTGGTATAATCTTCCGATTGGTTTTTAATACGTTCACGCTCCGCTTCGTCGTTGGCGGCATCCAAACGCGAATCCAAAGTTAAATCTTTATAAAACTGGTCGTATTTTGGGGTAATGAGTTCTTCACTTTGCCCGTAATTAAACGGAAGCTGAACGCCCCATTTTTTAGGTAGCAATTGCCCTACGTTAATATTGGTAACCACATCGTACTGCTTTACATCCTCCAAACTACGTTGGCTAGGGCCTTGCTCTAAACCTCCAAAACCAGAAGTACTTTGTCTTGCAGTGGCGCTTACGTTGGCAAAATCGGCAATGTTACCATCCATGCTTACCACAGCGGCCCAACCGCCTTCGTTATCCAAATCGGAAAGGCGTAGCTCGTTAAACCATACTTCGGCACAGGTATTATTATCACCCGATACATTTTTAATACCAACCATCAAGGTTCTAATATCACCGAAACTAGGGTTTCCTTTTATTCCCACGCGGTGCTGACCAATAACATGTCCATCAAATGGATTCTCAGCTAAAACCAGCTCGCCATTTACAACATCATAAAACGTGGGATCTACATTGGCCAAAGTCGCTCTCGAAATACCTTCGGCTTTTACTTTTCCTAGAATGTCAATCGGTAGATTGATTTCGTTTTCGGTAGGCCAAACTTCATTATTAGTTGAACTCGTTAATACTAGAGGTACTTCTATTTGATAGTAGTTTTCGGTTAAATCGTTACCCATTCTTATGAAACCAACCAAATCGCCATCATTTAAATTGCCAGTACCAGAGTCGTTACCATCGTCGGCATGCATGAACATTCTAATGCGTTTGTACTGACGCATATCTAAGTCAATGTTTTTAAATGCCGCTCTGGCATCATCAACTTCCAAGTTACATACTTTTTCCACCAATGATTGTTCATTTTGGCGTACCACCGTATTGTTGTTAAACAACTCTTCTGGTCTAATCCCTGGAGGTGATTCATAACTCCCCTCGTTTTCGATAGTACCGATAACGCCTACTGAAAAATCGGTTAGTGGATCGCTGGGCTCAGGATCGTCTTTATCTAAAGCTTGGGTAAAACGACGCCAATCGCTACGTACTAAATCGAGTGTACCAAAACGGAACACGGTTGGCTCTTCAAATTCTTTCATATAAATCCTGGCGAAACGTACCGACCTTAAATCGGTAATTCCTCCAACTGCTTTGGCATGGGCACCTTGCACAGGAATTCTAAACTGGTACCAACGCACATTCTCTTCAGAATCACCATTTGGAAAATTACGCGAAGGGTCCTTGAAATCCCTTAAAAATTGTTTTAACGGGTTTGAATCCGGAAGATTTTTGAATTCCTCTTGTGTTTTTGGCAAATTTTCTGGAGCTAAGTCTAACTCATACTCATAATAGCTATCAATCGTGTTCATGGTGTTATCACGATTAATATCCTCTACATCTGGTTGTGTATTGGCACCACGATTTGTATTTGAAAAGGTATCTGGCGTGTTACCATCTACACCGTTAAATCGTTTATACCGTTCAAAAATATCGCCATCGGTATTTAAAAAATAAGTATAATTATCGTTTGACGGGTCTTCTAAGTTCCTAAAATTACTATAAATCGACTCTAAAACCGGATCTTCCGATAGTGGCGCCTCCTGACTGTCGCTATAACCATCATAACCTACATCTTGGTTGGTACGCTCTTGCCCTGTGGTATCGAAAGCATAAACCAAACTTTGGTTTTGAGGTGTAACCGTTCCCCATGTAGTTTTTTGCAGTAAGTCTACGTTGCCATCTTCTGGCAAACCGTTTTCGTATAGTTTTTTACCATCTCGAATAATATCTTCTGAAATATTACCAAGGTTAAACACCAATTTACCACCCGGGTTGTTAGGATTGCCTTGAAACGGATCTTGTAGCCAAAAATCGATATACTCTACATTTTGTTGCTCAAAATCGGTTGATGTGATTTGGCGCGTGATTCCCGCCCAAGCGTCACGCGGATTGTCAATTGTACCGTCAGCCGCATCTGGATCAAAATTATAAGGCCCCCTTTCGTCAGGATAATAGGCTAAATCTAAGGTATAAAGTACCGAATTCTGTCCTTGAACAATATCTCTATCGGGAAACAATTCGTTAATGAATACGCGACTGGTATACAAATCTGAAAGGTCATCATCTGTGACGCCATCCGGACGCCTGCTGGTGTAAAAAATAGGATCGATAACATACCAGTTTAACATGGCTCGGTTAAATCCATTATCAATAATTTCGGTATCCTCTGGGTCGGGATTCCCGTCGCCATTAAGGTCGATAGGCCTACTCGATAAAAACCACGATTGCTGCGAGGTTAAATCGATACCGTTTTGCGAGCCTTCAAAATCATCAATATATGAGGTGGCCTCGCCATTTAAATCGGTACCTTTTGGCGCTCCGGGAGCTAAATAGGCAAATTCGCCACGAAGTGATACGTTCGATTCTACATCGGTATCTATATTTGGTAATTTATTAGCCAAACGTGTTAAAAAAGGCACTTTGGTAGCGTAGTTTCCGTTAAAGCCAAAAATGGTATTATTAATGGACTCTGAACCGTAATTTGCCTTTTGCGTAATGGGGCGTTCGTTAAGGTTTAACAAGGTTCCGCCCAATACAAAGTTTTCGTTGAACTTATGCTCTACATTAAAACCAGTAAAACGGCGTGTTTGCTGACCGAAAACCGCATTATTCTCTGTTGAAACCTTAATTGGTGTGTTTGATGCTTTTAGGGCTTCGTCTAAAATCTGTACGCGGCCTAATTGATAATTTACCGTATAATCTACACCTTCAACCAACACACGTCCACCAGCCGTAACACGTACCGAACCTCGCGGCACATTAAACGACCCAATAGGAATACCATCACCACCCGTTGATTTGTAACGTCCTTTTATTTTAAATTTATTCTTTTCCGCTTCTTCTAAAGCAGCCGTTTTGGTACTGTTATACAGTGTTCTAAAAACGTATTTCTGTTGGTCTAAGTTGTAGGAGCTTTCATCATCATAATTTCCGTCACCTAAAATATTGTGAAGATATTTCCCAAAGGGTTCAGCACTGGTAAACACAATTTTTCCGTTTTGCGGAATCACGGTAATGCCCGGAACAAAATCGAAGAAACCATCGCCACGGGTTTGTGGGTCGTTATTAAAATTCAATTTATCCAAATTGAACACTCTTAAAAGTGGCGAGTTTTGAATTTTATCGTCTTCTTTTGTATTCTCGTCAACGAGATTCCCATTGATATCTAATTCAAAATCAGCTTGTTCTGGTGTTTCTCCTGCTTCAGGAATAGGGCTCACAAAGTTCAATGGCGACGCTTCATTATAAAAAATATTAAGTGTAAAGTCTTCCTGACTTAAATTATAGGCCCCTGTGTCGTAGATGTTTTTCATCATCAAATCCCAAATAGGTTGGCCTACATTTGTAATGCTACTTTTCAGCATTTTTAAGACCAAACTGGTATTTACCACAGAGGTAACCTGTCCTTGCTCGTTGGTTTCGACATCGGTAGCATCAACACCATCATTGGCAAATTCTCCTACTTGATACACCTTACCGCCAACGGTATATTGGAAAGCTACTGCCAGCACCTCGTCGTTATTTAAGCGTTGGTTTAATGAAATATAACCTAACTCTGTGTTTACAGTATACTCTTGACCTTGGTTTAGTTTTCTGGCATTCTCAAGTTTTGCATAATCAGACCCTTCATTAACCTGTGAGTTGAGGCTTCCAAAACCTTGCCCTGCCGTTGAGATATCTCGTATTTGTTCTGTTAAAATAGACCCCGAACCAATGGCCTTAGGATTAAGGTCGTTATTACCATTATCTGGAAACGGCCCTGCGCTGTTTATAAAACCGCTTGGAATTGGGTCGAGCAATATATCGTCGTTTTCTGGGTCTGCCTGATTGTAACCTATCTCTCCTAAATCTTGAAGCGCTACAATATTCCTTACATTTTCTGTGCGGTTACTTCGGTTGGTTACCCAAACTTCAATTCGGGTAATTTGCAACCCTCTGTTGTTTATAAACGGGTAGTTCGCCAATGAAGCGTCGTAAGTATCTCTAAAATACTGCGCTAAGAAGAAGTGCCGGTTTTCATCATAATCTCTTGCGAACAACTCAAATTCTTCAAGGGTTCCGCCGCCCTGAGCCACTACTGTATTTCCTTGCGATTTTTGTTCAGAAAACACACCCGTAACGGTCGTTTTACCAAATTGAAGTTGCGCTTTTACACCAAATAAACTTTGCGCTCCGGTAATTAGCGAACTGTTTAGTGGCATGCTTACGTTACCAACTTCTATTTTTTGGATGATATCATCTTCCGTTGGCGTATATTCCAACTTGATTAAATTTTGAAAATCGAAGGTGGATTGCGTATCGTAATTGGCAGTTACCTGAAGGCGCGTACCCACTTTACCCATTAAGCTTAAACTAATACGTTGGTCGAAATCGAAAGTAAAGTTGTTTCTGTTTCGTGGGGAAAACGACGGATTATCCTGTTTAGAAAACAGAATACCTAAGTCCATCTCCACCGAACCTTGAGGCACTACTTCAATTACATTGCTTCCAAAAATAGTTTCAAAAAAATCAGATTTCACATAAAACTCGGGCAGTAAATTTTTGCGTTCTTCTTCTGAACCTTCTTTTTTTCCATCAAAAGCATCAATTTTTTCTTTGTAATAGCCTTTTAAACTTTCTCGCGCCACTAAGGCATAATACTCATCGGGGGTTAAAATTATAGGGTAATTGATATTGAATTCGCCTACTTTTTCGGTATAGATATACCTGTCGGTTACAGGATCGTATGTGTATTTAGACTCTATACTGTTGGGGTCTGGTACTTTTAATGTTCCAACATTATATCCCGTTTGCACAGAATCTTGCACTGGCTCTTGCCCCCAAGACCAGATGGAAAAACATAAAACACAAGCAAATAAAGTATAGTGTTTATAAGGTTTCAGGTTAGTTCTGTTCAAAATGATTACAAATTTTTTAAAGCTTGTTTTATAATAGTTTCAACGTTGGCATCGGGCTGGGCAGCCACAATTTTATCCACTGCACGTTCGGCTTGTTTTTTAGCAAAACCAAGCACTTCTAAAGCAGATAACGCTTCATCTTTGTTGGTATTGTCTTTTGAAACGGAAACTTCATCTATATCGTAAATCTTTAAAATTTTATCCTTTAAGTCAATAATAACACGCTGTGCCGTTTTTGCCCCAATACCCTTAATGGACTGTATAAGTACCACATCTTCGTTTGCTATACCTTCCCTAACCTGTTTTGGTGTTAAAGACGATAGCATGGTACGTGCTGTACTGGCGCCAATGCCACTAACAGATATTAATAACCTGAAGATTTCGCGTTCGGCAAGTGATGAAAACCCATAAAGCGTATGCGAGTCTTCCTTAACTTGAAGGTGTGTAAAAAGTTTTAGATTTTCGGCATCTGGAATTTGTGAAAACGTGTGCAACGACACATGAAGCATATATCCCACTCCATTACAATCAATAACCACATGCGTTGGATTTTTTTCAGTAAGTTTCCCTTGAATATGTGTTATCATCTACAGCATTTCGTTAACCGACCAAATGTAATAAATTTATTTTCAATCGAATTACTCCGCATTTGCCTTTTCCTTTTCCAGTTGCTCTTTGTGTTGGGCATCAATAACCGCAATGGCCGTCATGTTTACAATTTCATCAACACTGGCTCCCAACTGGAGAATATGCACGGGTTTTCGCATGCCCATCATGATTGGACCAATCGATTCGGCTTCATTTAGTGTTTTTAACAGCTTGTAGGTGATATTTGCCGAATCAAGATTTGGAAAAATAAGTGTGTTTACTTTTTTACCAACTAATTTAGAAAATGGGAAACGCTCTTTTAGCATCTCGTCATTCAGAGCAAAATCGGTTTGCAACTCTCCATCAACAATCATATCAGGATAATAACGGTGAAGGTTGGCCACAGCATCACGTACTTTTGAAGCCTTTTCGTTAATTGAAGACCCAAAGTTTGAATATGAAATCATGGCCATTACTGGCGTCATTCCAAACATTTTAACCACCTGTGAGGTCATTTGGGCAATCTTGGTCAACACCTTAGCATCTGGATCGATATTGATAGAAGTGTCGCTTAAAAACAGCGGACCTCGTTTGGTCATCATTACGTTGGTTGTTGCCACACGGTTAACGCCATCGGCCATCCCGATTAACTCGAGCATAGGTTTTACAACACTAGGATAATTTCTGGAATAGCCTGAAATTAGTGCATCGGCATCACCCTCATTAACCATCATGGCTGCAAAATAATTACGTTCACGCATCAACCTTTGCGCCGAATAGTAGGTTACACCACGCCTCTTGCGTTGTTCCCAATATACTTTGGCATATTTATTTTTTCGGTCGTTTTCTTCATCAGTTTTTGGGTCGATAATTTCAACATCGTCTGCTTCAAATTCAATTTCCTTCATTAAGCTTTTAATGGTCTCTATTCTACCCAATAGAATTGGAATAGCTGCACCTTCTTCATAAACTATTTGAGCCGCTTTGATTACAGAGAGTTGATCGGCCTCAGCAAAAACCACACGTTTAGGGTTTAGCTTTGCACGATTCAACAATAGCCTCACTAATTTATTGTCTGAACCTAAGCGCTCTCTTAAAGTTTCTTTATAATCTTCCCAATCTGTAATTGGCGATTTGGCCACGCCACTATCCATAGCAGCTTTTGCAACGGCTGGCGGTACTTCGGCAATTAAACGTGGGTCGAAAGGTTTAGGAATAATATAATCTTTACCAAAAGCCAAGCGGGTTTCACCATAAGCAATGTTTACCTGCTCTGGCACGGGTTCTTTAGCTAAATTTGCTAAAGCCTCGACCGCAGCCATTTTCATTTCTTCATTAATTTTTGTAGCACGCACATCTAATGCGCCCCTGAAGATAAACGGAAACCCTAATACATTGTTTACTTGATTAGGATGGTCACTACGGCCCGTTGCCATAATAACATCTTTACGTGTTGCCGTAGCCAAATCGTATTTTATCTCCGGATTTGGGTTTGCCATAGCGAAAACGATAGGGTCGTTCGCCATAGATTTTAGCATCTCTGGAGACAATACATCGGCCATTGACAATCCTATAAAAACATCGGAATCGACCATAGCCTCCTCAAGGGTATCTATTTTTCTATGGGTAGCAAATTCGGCCTTTTCATCTGAAAGGCTTTCACGATCATCACGAATAACGCCTTTACTGTCGAGCATTACCATATTTTCACGCTTGGCACCAAAGGCTTGGTATAACCGTGAACAGGAGATCGCTGCCGCTCCAGCACCACTGATTACGATTTTAACCTTTTCAATTTTTTTATTCGTTAATTCCAATGCATTAAGCAATGCGGCCGCAGAAATGATGGCCGTACCATGTTGATCGTCGTGCATCACCGGAATATCGAGTTCTTCTTTAAGTCGACGCTCGATTTCAAAAGCACCTGGCGCTTTAATATCTTCTAAGTTTATGCCTCCAAAGGTTGGCGCAATGTTTTTTACCGTCTCTATAAATTCATCTACATTTTCGGTATCAACCTCTATATCAAAAACATCAATATCGGCAAAGATTTTAAAAAGTAACCCTTTACCTTCCATAACGGGCTTTGAGGCTTCCGGACCTATATTCCCCAAACCTAAAACTGCTGTTCCATTTGATATTACAGCAACCAAATTACCTTTGGCCGTATATTTATAGGCATTATTTTTATCCTTTTCAATTTCTAAACAAGGTTGTGCAACACCTGGTGAATAGGCTAACGACAAATCTCTTTGGGTAGCATATTTTTTTGTTGGAACTACTTTGATTTTCCCCGGAACGGGCTTGGCGTGGTATATAAGGGCTTCCCTACGTTTGCTTTCTTCGCTCATAATTTAAGGTTAATTAACTAAACCAACAAAGATAATAAACCTGTTGAATGAAGAGCTTAAACTTTTAGTTTTTTGAGCACATATTTTTAACCCATTCGCTATATCGACCAGAATAAGTGAACCAGTTAACCTTTATGTGCATGGCACTCCATTTTTTTAATTGCCCGAAGCACTTTTCATGAACCAAAAAACCTAATGGTGTAAAATCTGGTTTTCCACACCTGAATCTGTATAGTTAATTTGAAAACTGAATGATTTTAGATTTGCTTTTAATTGAGCTCGATCACCTTTGTTTTCCCAAGTGATATCGATTTCGTTTTCCGAAGTATCTTTAAAACTCATATTACCCATAAATGCTTTAGAGGTATTTCTTAACCTAATAATTTCCAATTGGTGGCGCACAACATCCTTTTTTAAACTTCTTTCAACATCTTGAAAAGTTAAGGTGGTTCTATTAATTTCTTTATGACCACCGCTACCAGCATTATCGGCTGCTTCATAATCATTTTTTCCAGCAAAAACATCTAGATACCATACTTGGGGAATACCTGGCATAAACATCTGAATTGCTCTAGCGAGCAACATTTTCTTAATGTCTTCACCCAAGGCACTGAAAAAGGTAGCATTGACTTGGTAGTACGATATTTTTTTTCCTGAGGGCCCATAAAGATTTTTAACCCGGCCGCCACGTTCCATTACCTTATTCATAATGGCTTCTATTTCATCATCATTCAACAAACCCTTGTGGTAATTGCCACCTACCGTTTTCCCTTTTAAGTCTAATACTGGGATACCATCATGGCACCCCAACATATTTACTGTTTTGTAGCCTTTGGTGTCTATCTCATTTATCCACTTAAACAAGGCTTTGTTATTGCCTGTCTCTAAAGTATGAATCATTAAACCTGGAAGAAAGAAATCATAAATGGGGTAACCCTCAGCAGCAACTTCTTCGTGTAGCTTTACTCCATATTCGGCATGTATTTCTGGCAGAAGAACCAAATTGTGTTTATCGGCAATTTGTTTTATGCGTTCTAAATACTGCCAAGTGCCCGGTTTATTGAAAAAATTGGTTTCTCCAACTTCTTTATGCAGATAGGCAAAAGCATCCAATCGCAAAATTTCGCAACCATACTGTTTTAATTTAGTCAGAGTTTCTTCGTAAAACTGCCAAACCAAATCGGATTTGGCATTAACATCCATTTGCCCCAAAAACGTTTTTTCTTTAGTGGTTTTATCTACCGTTACTTTTTGGTAAAACGTATTCCAATATGGCTTTTCTGTACCATCAGGGAAAGGGACTTTTAAAATGGGCAATCCTGCTTTTCGCATAAATAATTTATCCAAAAATTCTTTTTTGGGCACCACCACTCCATCTTCATTTTTTTCACCATTACCTTCCCAAAAGGTATTCCAATTGATGAAGAAATCTTTGTATTTTGATTGTTCACCGTTCTTCAACAAATCTTTAAACTGAGGCGAAGCTACCGACAAATGATTGAGAACAATGTCGAATTTCAATTTAATATTAAGTTTCTCCAAAGCCCGTAAATTGTCTTCTGAAACCAATGTTTTATTCAAATTGTAATCTATAATTGAAAAACCTCGATCTAAATCACTGTTGAAAAAAGTAGGCAAAATGTAAAAAAGCGAAAATACATCCTTAAACTCAGGCTTTTTTAGCATAGCAACTAAATCGCTTAGGTTTTCACCGATACTGTCGGGGTAAGCATTAAGCATTACCCCACTTGACATTATAGTTTGTTCCTCTTTCATAATAGTTTTGATAAAATATTGATGTTGTCTGGCAACCGTCCTACATTTTGAAGTTTGAGTGCTGCCAGTTTCAAAGCCACTT
Organism: Flavobacteriaceae bacterium GSB9; assembly: GCA_022749295.1. NCBI lineage: Bacteria > Pseudomonadati > Bacteroidota > Flavobacteriia > Flavobacteriales > Flavobacteriaceae > Flavobacteriaceae bacterium GSB9. Next base: position 2,644,455 of record CP062007.1, on the reverse strand, counting down.
CTAGACATTCCTCAACAGACTTTTTATTAATATAAGCAAACAAAAAACCAGACCAAAAAGCATCGCCCGCACCAGTAGCATCCATAACCTTCTCTATTTTTACAGCTGGTTTTTCTATCACTTTTTTTCCTTTTTGCGATAATTTTACGCCTTTGCTCCCTAAGGTTAAACAAACGGCATCGACGCCTTGATTATGAAAAAAATGGAATATTTCTTCGTGAGGAAGCTCTCTTTTAAAAAACCGAAGCATATCATCTTCACTTATTTTCACTAAAGGGTTAAACTTACAATAGGCCTTTATCACCTTTAAAGCTTCATCTTGACTACCCCAAAGCTTTCTAGCATAATTAAGATCAATACTAAGGGTACAACCTAAATTGAAGGCTTCCTCTGCTTTTTTTAGAATTGTTTCTCGTGCTGGCTTTCGGCTCAATGCAAAACAAGTAGTATGGAAAACCTTAGTTTTCTTTAAAGTTTCTGTTGTTATTTGATTTTCATCAATCTGATAATCGGCTTCCCTATAAGGAATAAAATCTGGAGTGCCTTCAGACCTCGACACGAAAATAACGCTGGTGGCATTGTTTTCTATCTTATTGATATAATTGGTGTTTACACCAACTTCTTCCAGCCTTTTAAACACATACTCGCTAAAACCATCTTTACCTACCGTGGCCACCAATGCCGATTTTAAACCCAATCTAGCAGAGTTCATTGCTACGTTTGTTGGCGAGCCCCCCAAATACCTATGATAATCGCGCGTTTCGTTAATTAAAACTCCTGATTGATGGCCGATAAAATCGACCAAGACCTCACCCACACATAAAATATCTATCTCTTTATTATTTTGAATCATTTTTAATTCTTGTATTAATGTGCACTAACGTTAAAAACACCCTCATTATCTTCCTCTTTATTCATTTTAGGCTCCTTCAGTCTGAGTGCCAAAACACCAGCTATTAAGAAAAACACCCCTCCGAAAAGGATAGCATTAATAGCACTATTACTCAATAAATTTTTAACTATCGGACCAAAAGTTAATGTTTGTATTCCCATAGGAATTACTATCATCATATTTAAAATGCCCATATAAACACCCCGTCTTTCTTGTGGTACAATTTTAGAAACCATAGAGTAAGGGATACCCATCATTGCTGCCCAACCAATCCCGAATAGTATCATGGGTAAAATCACCAATAAAGGATCGTTTATGTAAGGGATGCAAAGCATGGCAAACCCAGTTATAAACAAACTAAAAACGTACACTTTTTTGCCACCAAATTTTAAAGCTAATGGCACCAAAGCCAAAGCAAAAACTATGGTAGAAATATTGTATGTAGTATTCATCTTTGCCGCTTGTGCTAATGCTTGAGAACTATCGAAGCCCATACTTTCCTTAAACATTGGAGCAATAAACTGCCAATACACAAACAAGGCATACCACTGAAACAAATAAACCGCTGAGAGCTTCCACATAAACTTAGGCATGTCTTTTATGGCACTTACAATTTCCAAAAACGGTGTTTTTATTCTTTCGGTAATCGGTAAAGTTTTGTGCTTTTTAATTTCTTCTAATTCTTCATCATTAGGCGGAATTTCCGGCGTTTTTAATACCGACCAAAGAATTGTTGAAATAGACAAAACAGCCCCTATAAAAAAGGAATAATACAGCCATTTCGGGATGGATTTTACATTTTCTGTAACTTCTTCCACACCACCAAACCAATCCTGAAAAATAAATATTGAAGCATTGGCCAAAACAATTCCTGCTCCTACAAACAAACTCTGCATTTGATAACCAAAACTAAGCTGTTCATTAGGCAACTTATCGCCTACAAACGCTCGGTAGGGCTCCATGGCCATGTTGTTTCCCACATCGAGTATCCACAAGAGTCCCACGGCAAACCATAATGCTGGACTAAATGGAAAAGCAAACAAACACAAACTACCAATTAAGGCGCCTATTAAAAAGAAAGGCTTTCGTCTTCCCCATCTTGGAGACCAGGTTTTATCTGAAATAGCCCCAATGATAGGCTGAATAATCAATCCAGTAACTGGGCCGGCCAAATTAAGCAAAGGCAATTGATCGTGCTCTGCGCCAAGAAATGAAAAAATGGGATTAACAGCCGTTTGCTGCAAACCAAAACTATACTGAATGCCTAAAAAACCTACATTCATGTTAAAGATTTGCCAGAAAGTCAGTTTTGGTTTATTTATTTTCATGGTTTTAGTCTTTTATGTTCAGTTGTTTTAAAAAGCCCTCAAAATCGGCAATATTATTCATAACTAACTTTCCTCCTAAATCTACAATGGGCAGTGATATTGCATCAAGCGGAATGCCTGCTTTTTTTAGTTTAGATATCATTTCGTTTTGTTTACTTATATCCAAATCAACATCAAAATAAACAAATTCAAGATTGTTATTTTTAAGATAGGTTTTGGTGTCCAGACAATAATGACAGGTATCGCTACCATAAACAATTAGTTTTTTCAACTCTTCTTTAGTAGGTTGATTTTTTAAACCTACCTTATGATCTTGCCCAAAGCATAAATTTATTGCTAGAGAAAAAAACAATATTGAAACAATTATTGACTTCATAATATAAACTGGGATTAAAAGAAACCGGTGGAACTTACCAAAATACCACCAGTTCCTTAATCAACAAAAAAATCAAACTAAATACCCTGTTAAAATTTATACTGTAATGAAACAGTTGATGAGCGACCACTAATAGACCTTGCTCTAACCAATCGGTTGTTGCCAAAAGCACCATCACCATTACCTTCAACTTCTGTAATCCCAACGGTATCGAATAGGTTATTAACACTTAGTACTAATGACAACCCTTTGGTTAGCCCCGCTCTACCTATTAAGTTAAAGTAGGCATATGCCGGCATAACTAAATCATTATCATCTTGAGCATAAGATTTCGTGGTGCCCAAAACGCTTAATGCGAAACCGTGCTGCTTATTTTCACCGAAGTTATAAGATGGCGATAAGTTGTAAACCAAATCGGCCTGTCTTCTTGGCGTATTTCCTTTGTTTTCTCCACCGTCAATTTCAGCTTTGGTCCAAGTAAAAGAACCATTAAATGTTAAGTTTTCTCCAAAAGCTAATGCCGTTTCGGCCTCTAAACCAAGTGCTTTAAATGGGTTTCCTACCGAACGATTCAACTCATTACTTAAACCTTCATCTGTATTACTCATAAATCCAGTAAGGTTAAGTACCCCGTTGTTCAATCTTTTCTTGAAACCAACTTCAAGTTGAGATACCTCATCGTATTGCACATCGGCTTTACCATCTGTTCCGTAGTTATTTCTATCGGCCGCTCTACCTGAAGCACCAGAACTATATCTTGCAAACACAGCCGAACCTTCATTTAATTTGTAATTAAGACCAGCAGAATACGATACAAAGTTGTATTTATCGTCAATAATTTGTCCGGCATTACCAATAATTACTGGTACGCTTTCTTCAATACCTTCAATAGTACCATTTCCATCGTAATCATAATTACCTTGGCTTGTTGGCCCAGCCTGAATGTTTCCGTTTACACGAACATTTTCAAAACGGACACTACCATCAAAGTTTAATTTTTCAGTAATATCGGCATCAATACCAACATATGGTGAATTTACATTGTGAACCGTGTTGTATTTACGTTGGCAGCAATTACCCCAAACCGGAGTTCCGTAAGAATACTGGCCATTTCTTGAGAATCCATCGAAATCTGCCAATCTTGCTTGTCCGTCACCTTTTACCTCAGAAATAAACGAACTCCATTGCCATCCAATTTTAGTATTTTGGGTTGCCGTAAACAAACCAGCAGTAAACCCAACATTGTCACTTATTTTCTTCGACACTTTAACATCTCCAAAGAAATTACTTAAATCATCAACCGTTACATCGAACATGTGTATAATTTGTGCCAAACCGTTTGAAGGATTGAAATCTTCTCTATCGCCATCTGAATATACTAAAGAACCAGTAGCATTTACAGCATCTCTGGCTGTAGTTTCAATTTCAGAAACAGATCCAACAGCCGCAGTAAACGGAGACACCCACTCTCCGCTATTGTTTGAATATCTTGCTTTACCAGTAACTTTCCAATCTTTTGGCAAGCTAAAAGAGAACTCCGCTCCCAAAGCTTTTGATATGGGATTGTTTCCATTTCTAACATCGTTTACATGGTTTTCTCCACTGAAGGGCGATGTTCCCGCACTTTGTTGTAAATAGGCTGAATGTACCGCATCTGAAGTAATGTCGAAACCTGGTAAGTTATCGAAAGTAGGGTCGTCATTGTTACCTTTTAGCAACATAGGCATAGGCAAATACATTACAGACCTGTCGTTGAGTAATTTTGTATAAACACGCACATAGCCATTATCAAATCTTTTGGTAAGGTTAGCTTTAAATTGCCCACCTTTGTTACCTTGGTAGCCAATTTCACGAGGGCCTTTACCTGTTCTGATAAATCCGCCCATGTGATAGGAAAAGCCGTTTTCTAAAGGCGTACCATATTCAAAATCCAATCGGCTAGTTTGGTAATCCAATCCAAACGTTGTACCCACAGAACCGCCCTCAGTTGAACCTGTTTTGCTAATCATGTTGATGATACCAGCAGGTCCATTTGAAGTTTGTGTTGAGGCCGAACCACCTCTAATAGCTTCAACTCTACCAATATTAGAATCGATTCTTAAAAAGTTATCGGCATTACCAAAAGAGGTATCTCCAAATAAATTTAAAGGCAAACCATCCTCTTGAATTTGAAAATATCTAGAACCGCCCGAAGAAATAGGCACACCACGTACATTAAAGTTGGCATTACCTTCACCACCCGATGATTCGGCACGAATACCCGGAATGTTTCTAAAAAGCTCACCCGAACTACGCGGAGCAGCCTGCTCAATCAGTTTTACGTCCATTGTTGAAACCGATACACTCGATTCGATTTTTGATTTTGGATTTACTACACCCGTTATCACAACTTGGTCTAGCGATTGGGTATCTTCCTTCATAGTAAGGTTAACCAAAACATCTGCTCCACTAACAGTTACACTTTGTGAAAACTTAGCATAACCCAAAAATGAAGCGACCAATGTATATGTTCCATTTTCAACATTATTGATAGAATAATTTCCATCAAAATCTGTCACCGAACCCTTGGAGGTTCCTTCTAAAATAACGTTAACACCAGGCAACGGCACCCCAGCTTCGTCTTTTACGTTTCCTGATATTGATTGTGCCATTACACTTCCTACCGAAAGGAGCATTACAATCAATAAAATCCCTTTGTTCTTTAATGTGTTCATTTTGTCTTTTTTAGTTATTCAAAATTTAATTGGTCTATTTTTAACAAATCTACACTTGAAATGTATGTTTTTTATCAATTAACCAAACTAAAACGATTTAGTTTAAACTAAATCGTTTTAGTAATTATAAAAATTAACTTTTATATTTACCATAACTAATGATCGGGATACCATTCCCAACACTCCAAAAAAACGGACAACTGAAAAATAAGCTATAACAAAATTCTATTAGATGAAAGAAGCGGTAACCCTAAAACAAATTGCGGAAAAATTGGGTATTTCAGTAACTGCTGTATCGAAAGCTCTTAAAGACTATCCAGACATTAGCAAAAAAACAAAAAAACTTGTAAGGAAAACTGCTAAAGAACTCAACTACAAACCCAATATTTTTGCGGTTAATTTAAGGACCAAAAAATCAATGATAATTGGTTTGATTATTCCCGAGGTAGTTCATCACTTTTTTTCGAACGTTATAAAAGGCATTGTTTCTCAAGCTAAAAAAAAGGGATATCTGGTTATTATTTTACAGTCAAACGAATCGTACGAATTAGAAAAGCAACAAATTGATTTATTGATGAGCCAACGGGTAGATGGCATTTTAATTTCCTTAGCCAATGAAACTTCTAATTTTAGTCATTTAAATGATATTATAGCCCAGGAAAAGCCTTTGGTTATGTTTGATAAAATAGCCAAAGTTGTAAAATGCTCTAAAGTTATTATAGATGATAGAAAGGCTGCTTATATGGCTACCCAGCATCTAATAAATACTGGCTGCAAACGAATTGCACATTTTAGGGGTTCACTTCTGCCACAAAATTCAATCGATAGGTTTTTGGGTTATAAAAAAGCTTTAGAAGACAACAATATGGTTTTCGACCCCTCTTTAGTATATTTATGCGAGTGTGGCGACATGAGTTTTGAAGAGGGACAAAACAATGCAAAAAGGCTATTGAAAGAACACGATGATGTTGATGGGATTTTTATCAACACCGATTTAGTAGCCATTGGTGCGATAACTGAATTTAATAAACAAGGTATCAAAATACCCGACGAAATAAGTATTGTTGGGTTTAGCAATTGGTTTATGTCTTCGGTTATTTCTCCTTCCCTGACCACTATAGACCAACCGGGATACCAAATGGGTAAGATTGCATTTAAACAATTATACAAAGAGATTAAAGCCGTTAAAAAAAATAAAACTATCGAACATGAGGTTATAAAATTAGAAACAGCTTTGATAAAAAGAAATTCTACTAAAAAAGAAACCATCTAATAATCCCTTAAAAATTCAATATTTCGCTTTAATCCTGCATATTTGGTTCGCTTTACAGCCGATTTTTTAAAAACTTTACTAAAAGTATCTTCGGTTATTTCTTCCCAGTCCTTTTTACTCATGCCCAATAACTCGGAATGCGGGTTGAATAATGGTTCGCTATGAGGTTTTGAAAAGCGGTTCCAAGGGCACACATCTTGACATATATCGCAGCCAAACATCCAATCGTCCATTTTTCCTTTAAATTCTGTAGGGATATTATCTTTTAACTCAATGGTAAGATAGGAAATACACTTACTCCCGTCAACAACATATGGCTCTAAGATAGCTTCCGTTGGACAAGCATCAATACAGGCTGTACAAGTTCCGCAATGGTCTGTTGTTGGGTTGTCATATTCCAATTCCAAATCAATAATGAGTTCGGCAATAAAATAAAACGAACCGACTTGCTGAGTTAACAAGTTACTGTGTTTACCTATCCAGCCCAAACCACTTTTGGCCGCCCAAGCTTTATCTAAAACCGGTGCAGAATCAACAAAAGCACGACCACTGACTTCACCAATTTCATCTTGAATAAACTGCAAGAGTGATTTCAATTTATCTTTAATAACAAAATGGTAATCGGTACCATAAGCATATTTTGAGAGTTTATAACTTTCAGAATTTTGCCTTTCAGATGGAAAGTAATTCAATAATAGCGACACCACACTTTTAGAGCCTTCTACCAGTTTTGTAGGGTCTAATCGTTTATCAAAATGGTTTTCCATGTACTGCATTTTGCCGTTCATGTTATTGTTTAGCCATTTTTCCAAACGTGGGGCTTCGTCTTCTAAAAATTGGGCTTTGCTGACACCACAGGACAAAAAACCGAGACGTTTAGCTTCGGATTTGATGAGTTGGGTATGTTTAGATTTTTGATTCATGTATGATGCGATTCTGAAACAAGTTCAGAATGACACAAAGTGTTAAAACAATCCACCTTGCGTAGGCCCTTTTATTTTTCCAAGATGTTTGTAAGCTTGCTCAGTCACTTCACGGCCACGTGGGGTTCGCATAATGAAACCTTGCTGGATTAAAAAAGGCTCATAAACCTCTTCAATAGTTTCTGGACTCTCACTAACGGCTGTGGCAATAGTCGTAATACCAACAGGGCCACCTTTAAATTTTTCAATAATGGTTGTCAGGATTTTATTGTCCATTTCATCCAGGCCATGGGCATCAACATTTAGGGCTTCCAGTGCGAATTTTGATATTTTTATATCAATACTTCCATTACCCTTTATCTGGGCAAAATCACGAACACGGCGCAATAATGCATTGGCAATTCGAGGTGTACCTCGACTTCTGCCGGCTATTTCAACTGCAGCTTCCATGGTAATAGGAACGTTTAAAATCCCTGCACTTCTTTGAATAATAGTAGTGAGCAACTCTGTGTTGTAATACTGAAGCCTACTTTGAATTCCGAAACGCGCGCGCATGGGCGAAGTTAATAGCCCCGATCGCGTTGTAGCACCAACCAAAGTAAACGGATTAAGATTTATTTGAACCGTACGGGCATTGGGTCCCGTTTCGATCATAATATCAATTTTGTAATCCTCCATAGCCGAGTAGAGATACTCTTCAACAATAGGGCTTAATCGATGTATTTCATCAATAAAAAGCACATCACGCTCTTCTAAGTTAGTTAACAAGCCCGCCAAATCGCCAGGTTTATCTAATACAGGCCCTGAGGTAACTTTTATACCTACATCGAGCTCATTGGCTAAAATATGTGCTAAAGTTGTTTTCCCAAGGCCAGGAGGACCGTGAAACAATGTGTGATCGAGTGCTTCGGTACGTAAATTTGCAGCCTGAACAAAAATCTGTAGGTTTTCCAATACCTGATTTTGACCTGTAAAATCTTCAAAAGACAAGGGTCTTAATTTTTTCTCTACATCGATTTCCTCTGGAGAAAAATTATTGTTTGTTGGATCAAGGTTTTCGTTCATACTAAACAAATATAATCAAAAAGCTCTTTACAATGGTGAGATAACATCTCAATGAATCTAAAGTTTATCACTTAATTTTTGTAGCAGAATAAGAGCAATTAATCTTCTTGATCTGTAACAAAAAAGCCTATCCAAAATGGAAAGGCTTTAAATTTATTTTTAGAACATTCTGTAAACTAATGATGCAACTCCTCTTCGCCGTCTTTTAACGGGATATTTTGAGGCACAAAGTCGACGTCATGACCTGGTTTGCTGTAATCGTAAGCCCAACGGTGTACGTGTGGTATTTCACCTGGCCAGTTCCCGTGCATATGTTCAACAGGCGTTGTCCATTCTAAAGTTGTAGATTTCCAAGGGTTTTGTGGTGCTTTTTTACCATAGAAAATGCTTGCAAAGAAATTGTACAAATAAACAATTTGCACAACACCTCCTACTAACGCAAATACGGTTATTACCACATTTACGTTCGCTAAATCATCAAATAAAGGGAAGTTACTGTTCGTGTAATAACGACGTGGTAGACCCGCCATTCCAATAAAATGCATAGGGAAGAACACACCATAAGCACATACGGCAGTAATCCAGAAGTGGATGTAACCCAAGTTTTTGTTTAACATACGTCCAAACATTTTAGGATACCAGTGATAAATACCGGCAAACATACCATACAATGCCGATATACCCATTACTAAGTGGAAGTGCGCCACAACAAAATACGTATCGTGAACGTTAATATCTAACGCAGAATCACCTAATATAATACCTGTTAACCCTCCGGTAATAAATGTTGACACAAAACCAATGGAGAATAACATGGCAGGATTCATTTGCAAGTTTCCTTTCCAAATGGTAGTAATCCAGTTAAAGGCTTTTACCGCCGATGGAATTGCAATTAATAACGTTGTGAAGGTAAACACAGATCCTAAGAATGGGTTCATTCCCGAAACAAACATGTGGTGTCCCCATACAATAGTTGAAAGGAAAGCAATAGCTAAAATTGAGGCAATCATCGCACGATAACCAAAAATAGGTTTACGTGAATTAGAAGCCATAATTTCAGAAACCAGTCCCATGGCTGGTAAGATTACAATGTATACTTCAGGATGCCCTAAGAACCAGAACAAGTGTTCAAAAAGTACAGGCGAACCGCCTTGATAATGTAATACTTCACCTTGAATAAATATATCCGATAAGAAGAATGATGTTCCAAAACTTCTATCCATGATTAATAATAGTGCGGCAGATAATAGTACTGGGAATGAGATTACACCGATAACCGCTGTAATGAAAAATGCCCAGATTGTTAGAGGGAGTCTTGTCATAGACATTCCTTTGGTACGCAAATTAAGCACGGTAACAATGTAGTTTAACGAACCTAGTAATGAAGAGGCTATAAAGATAGCCATGGCTACTAACCACAAGGTCATACCCATACCCGAACCACCTTGAGCCATTGGCAATGCACTTAACGGGGGATAAATGGTCCAACCTGCCGCTGCTGGTCCTGCTTCAACAAACAATGAAATAACCATGATTACACTCGATAAAAAGAATAACCAGTACGATACCATGTTCAAAAAGCCTGATGCCATATCGCGGGCACCAATTTGCAGTGGAATGAGTAAATTACTAAATGTACCACTTAAGCCAGCTGTAAGCACAAAGAACACCATTATGGTACCATGAATGGTAACCAATGCCAAATATATATCGGCATCCATAACACCATCTGGCGCCCATTTTCCCAGTAGAGCTTCAAACAATACGTTTGGCTCTTCTGGCCATGCAATTTGCATACGGAACATCATAGACATTAAAACACCTATAACGCCCATTATCGTACCTGTAATAAGGTACTGTTTGGCTATCATCTTATGGTCTTGGCTAAATATATATTTAGTTACAAACGTTTCTTTATGATGATGTCCGTGGTCGTCGTGAGCGTGAGTATCTGCGTGTGCTGACATAATCTTATTTCGTTTTTCTTTTTTTATTAATTAACTAGAGAGTTCTTAAATTCCTTTTGTTCTTTCATCCAAGCATCAAATTCTTCTTGCGTTTCCACTATTATCTTCATTTGCATGTTATAGTGTGATTTTCCACAGATTTTGTTACATAGTAAAAGGTAATCAAAGTCATAGCGCTCTAAGGCATCTTCGCCTTTGGCTATCAATTCTTTACTTTTTTCAACTCTAATATTATTAATGTTTTGAACTTTTTCTACTATTTCTGGTGTTTGGCGCATATCGGCTGTGGTTACCGTTGGTGTAAATCCAAATTGTGTAATCATACCTGGCACACAGTTCATCTGAGCTCTAAAGTGAGGCATATAGGCTGAGTGCAAAACATCTTGCGAACGCATTTTAAATAATACAGGTTTTCCAACTGGTAAATGCAATTCGGTCGTAATAACATCATCTTGAGCGTTAGGATCGGCTTCATCCAAACCTAAAATATTGGCACGGTCAATATCAATTAAACGCACGTTTGCTTTACCTAAAGTATTGTCTTCACCACCATACCTAGCTTTCCAGTTAAACTGTTGCGCATACAATTCTACCACCATAGGATCGTCTGTTTCATCAACTCCCATAATATTAACCCATGTGCTTAAACCGTAAATAATTAAACCGGCTAAAACTATTACAGGTATAATCGTCCAAATGGCTTCAAGTTTATTGTTATCGGCAAAGAACAAGGCCTTTTTACCTTTTTCGCCTTTGTATTTAAAAGCAAAGTAATGCAGTAAAAACTGTGTAATGGTTTGAACAAAGAAAATAATAACCAACGAAACAATCATTAAATTGTCTATGGTTGGGCCGTGCTCTGAAGCTGAATTGGATAATAATGGTAAATCGCCCCATTTAACAAAACAAACAATGGTGATGATATAGATGAAAGCCAAAAAGCCCATCATTAAATATCCATTAATTCTATTGTCTTTGTCGGTAGCAACACCAGAGGTAAGGTTCTCATTTCTGGCTTGCGCCAAATCGAAAATCTTTACCATTTGCCAAATGGCAACTAAAATAAATACTAAAACTATAATTGTTAATAAAGCAGTCATTGGTATCGTTCGTCTTTATTTATTTCTTAATTAATAATGAAATTCTTCACTTTCTTTTCTAAAAGGATAGCCTTTTACTAGTAATGGTGCTTTGGTTAAAGCTGTAAATACCACAAATATGAACAGTCCAGCAAAAAGCAACACCGAACTAATTTCTGGAATACCAATAAACCATCTGTCTCCAACTGTTGCAGGCATAATCATGTTGAATACATCAATGTAGTGCCCAAATAGTATAACTAAACCTGTCATAACAACAAACCAAGGTATTCTTTTGTAATCTGCATTCATCAACATTAAAATTGGGAACACAAAGTTTAAGACCACCATACCTAAGAACGGTAATTTGTAATCGTTAAAGCGGCTTATAAAGTAAGTAACCTCTTCCGGAATATTTGAATACCAAATAAGCATAAATTGTGAGAACCACAAGTATGTCCAGAATATACTCATAGCAAACATAAACTTAGCGACGTCGTGAATGTGGTTTTCATTTACGAACTCTAAATAGCCTCTTGATTTTAGGTAAATAGCCATTAATGCTATTACTGTAATGCCACTTACAAACATACTAGCGAACACGTACCACCCAAATAACGTAGAAAACCAATGCGGATCAGCACTCATTATCCAATCCCAAGACATCATTGATTCCGTGTAAATGAAGAATACTAGAAAACCTGCGGAAATTCTAAATAGCTTTTTAAAGTTTTTCTTATCGTTAGCTTCGTCTTGGGCCACCGAGAATTTACGAGCAAACTGACGGTATAATACCCAACCAGCGATAAAAATAGCACCACGGATAGCAAAACCAGTAATGTTCAACCAGCTGGACTTACCTTGTATTAATTTATCGTGTTCTACAACTTCGGGGTCCATCCAAACGAAAAGGTTGTAATGCCCAATAGTTCCTGATGCTAATGCTATTAGCAATACAATTACTGCTCCTGGCAACAAATATGCGGTAATACCTTCCATAACTCTAAATAGTACGGGCGACCAACCTGCTTGAGATGCAATTTGAATGGCATAAAAGGCCAAAACACCTAGTGCAATCATCATAAAGAAAAAAGCCGCAACATATAATGCAGACCATGGACGGTTAGCTATTTGGTGCTGAACATGCTCAACATGTTTAGCGTGGGCATCTACTTCTGCATGAGCTTCTTCACCGTGAGCTTCTGCAGCATGGGCGTCATGAGATGGTGCTGCATGTGCTGCTTCCTCTCCATGTCCACCACCATGATGTGTTTCTTCTGCGAGTATCTGCTCAACCTCCTCAAAAGTTTTGTGAGAGGTCATAAAACCATAGCCTACTCCTAATAGCCCCAATACCATTAGAATGATAGAAAATGTCTTTAATTTATTTGAAAATGTGTACATATCTATTATAATCTTATCAGTCTTACTTTTCTAAATCAGCTTTTAACTTTAACACATACGATACTACTTGCCAACGTTCTTCTTCGTTTAGTTGGTTAGCATAAGATCCCATCGCGTTTTTTCCGTAATAAATAGTGTGGTAAATACTTCCTTCAGTGATTGCTCTACCGGCATCGTCATAACTTGGAATACCTAATATCTTTTCGCGCTTTACCAAATTACCTTGGCCATCACCTTTGTTTCCATGGCAGATACCACAATAAATATCGTACAATTCTTTACCGCGCTCTAAATCAACACTTGTTGAATCTAATGGACTGGTTAAAGTGGTCTTAGCCAAAGTATAACCTTCGGTTGTGTTTTCAATATCAAAAGGCACAAACCCTCTTGGTATAGACCCCTCGGCTGGCAACTGTGCTTCCACCCCATTAGGAAATGCTGCTTCTCCGTATGTTTCATAACCAGCAGATTCATACATATTAGGCATAAACTGATAGTTTGGTGCTGTGCTTTTATTACATGATACAGCCACTAAAACGACTGCTATAGTTACTATTTTAATTAAGCTTTTCATACTATTATTAATGGGCTTTATCAACTAAATTAACTTCAACTGCACCGGTTTCTTTAAGCAAACCTGCTAGCTCTTCTTCGTTACCGCTAACTGCGATTTCCATTAAAAAATGGTCATCAGTAGTTCTTGGATCAGGGTTCTCCGCTTTTTTGAATGGCCACATTCTACTTCTTAGGTAAAATGTAATAACCATTAAGTGAGCAGCAAAAAAGACCGTAAGCTCGAACATGATAGGCACAAAGGCTGGCATGTTTTCTAAATAGCTAAAACTTGGCTTTCCGCCTATGTTTTGTGGCCAATCTTCAATCATGATAAAGTTCATCATGGTGATAGCAACGGTAAGACCTACCAAACCATATAAAAATGACGTGATGGCAATACGTGTTGGTGCTAAGCCCATAGCTTTATCTAGCCCGTGAACCGGAAACGGTGTATATATTTCTTCAATGTGATGCTTTGCTGACTTAACTTTTTTAACAGCCGACATTAAAACATCATCATCGGTATAAATAGCGTGAATAACTTTTGAAGCTTCCATTGACTATAATTAGTTTATTAATTTTTTAGCTTGACCTGCCCAATCATCACGTTCAGCCCTTCCTGGGAAAGAACCTGTAATGCTATCTAACAAGTCGTATTCTTTTTTGGTCATTTTACTAACTTGAAGGAAGGTATAAATACCTATGCTGTTAAGCACTTCCTCCATTTTAGGTCCTACACCACTTATTTTCTTTAAATCGTCAGGGGTTTGCGTTGCTGGATCGTAAGAACCTATGCTTCCAAGTAAACTACTTACCTTTTCTGATTTTTCTTCCTCTGAAACTTCATCAACCGTATTAGCAGTTACTTTAGCTGCAGGAGAAGATGTTCGTTCATCAGCACCTGTTCCTACCAAACTTTGCCCTGATTCTCTTAAGTTTTTGTATCGCTCACCAGAGGATTTCAAAATCGTCTTAACCTCAGCCTGCGCAATTACAGGGAATGTTCTTGAATAAAGTAGGAATAACACAAAGAAGAAGCCTATGGTTCCAATAAAAATTCCAATATCAACAAAGGTTGGTGAGAACATTGTCCATGATGATGGCAAATAATCTCTATGCAATGACGTTACGATAATTACAAAACGTTCAAACCACATTCCTATATTAACTACAATTGAAATAAAGAACGAGAACATAATGCTTGTTCTAAGCTTCTTGAACCACATAAACTGTGGAGAGAAAACGTTACAAGTCATCATTGCCCAGTATGCCCACCAGTAAGGACCAGTTGCTCTGTTCAAGAATGCATACTGCTCATATTCCACTCCAGAATACCAAGCAATAAATAACTCAGTAATATAAGCTACACCTACGATAGAACCCGTAATCATGATTACAATGTTCATCAATTCGATGTGCTGTACCGTAATATAGTCTTCAAGGTTACACACTTTTCTCATGATAATAAGAAGCGTGTTTACCATGGCAAATCCAGAGAATACCGCACCCGCAACGAAGTAAGGCGGGAAAATTGTGGTGTGCCATCCTGGAATCACCGATGTAGCAAAGTCGAATGATACAATGGTATGTACCGAAAGAACAAGTGGTGTTGCTAAGCCTGCAAGTACCAATGATACTTCCTCGAAACGTTGCCAATCTTTGGCACGTCCAGACCATCCAAAACTCAATAACGAATATATTTTCTTTTGGAATGGTTTAATAGCTCTGTCGCGTAACATAGCAAAATCTGGCAATAAACCGGTCCACCAGAATACCAATGATACCGATAAATATGTAGAAATCGCAAATACGTCCCATAATAACGGCGAGTTAAAGTTAACCCACAACGAACCAAATTGGTTTGGAATAGGCAATACCCAATATCCTAACCATGGACGACCCATGTGAATAATAGGGAACAACCCCGCTTGAACTACCGAGAAGATAGTCATCGCCTCTGCAGAACGGTTAATTGCCATTCTCCATTTTTGACGGAATAATAATAATACTGCAGAAATAAGTGTTCCCGCGTGACCAATACCTACCCACCAAACGAAGTTAGTAATATCCCAGGCCCAACCTACGGTTTTATTTAAACCCCAAGTACCAATACCCGTAGATATTGTATATAGTATGCATCCAATACCCCAAAGAAAAGCGGCTAGTGAAATACCAAAAACTATCCACCATTGTTTATTTGCTTTTCCCTCTACAGGCTTTGCTACATCCACAGTAACGTCGTGGTATGATTTTTCGCCTGTAACTAAAGGTCTTCTAATAGGTGCTTCGTAATGAGACGCCATAATTATATAATTGATTCTTTAATTAGATTTATGCTTCAGTTGTATTTCTCACTTTTGTTTGATATTGCACGTTTGGTTTTGTTCCAACATGCTCTAACAAGTGATACATACGGTTATCTTCTTTAAGTTTTGCAACTTTACTTTCCTTGTCGTTTATGTCTCCAAAAGTCATCGCTCCACTACTACAAGCCGCAGAACATGCTGTTTGGAATTCACCATCTTTGATTTCACGTCCATCTCGTTTCGCATCAAGAATGGTTTTTTGTGTCATTTGGATACACATAGAACATTTCTCCATAACACCACGAGAACGTACAACAACATCTGGATTCAATACCATACGACCTAAATCGTCGTTCATGTGGTAATCGAACTCATCGTTTCCGTTGTAAAGGAACCAGTTGAAACGACGCACTTTATATGGGCAGTTGTTAGCACAATACCTTGTACCTACACAACGGTTATATGCCATGTGGTTTTGACCTTGACGACCGTGAGACGTTGCCGCTACCGGACAAACCGTTTCACATGGCGCGTGATTACAGTGCTGACACATTACTGGCTGGAATGCTACTTGTGGATTTTCTGAAGCATGTTCCATTTCACCAAATTCACTTAACGAGCTCCCTAATCCAGAAATGTTATCCTTTTTCTCATCATCACCAGCAAAAGACTCTTCAGATGAATAATATCTATCAATACGTAACCAGTGCATATCACGGCTACGACGTACTTCAGACTTACCAACTACTGGCACGTTGTTTTCTGCATGACAAGCAATAACGCAAGCCCCACAACCTGTACAAGCGTTTAAGTCGATTGACAAGTTGAAATGATGACCAATTGAACGGTCGAACTCATCCCACAAATCAACTTCAGGTGAAGTTACTGGTGTTTCCTCATGGTTTAATGATACCGCAGGAACAGCATTCCAATATTTTTTATCTTTAGTATTGAATACTTCTAAAGTAGTTTCCTTAACAATATCGCCACGTCCCATTAAGGTATTGTGCAACTGAACACATGCAAATTCATGTTCTCCAGAAGCCGCCTCAACAGTAACGTTTTGTACATTGTTGAAATTTTGGTACAGTGGATAGGCATTTACACCTGTTTGCATTTCCTCTTTCAAGCCCAATGTTCTTCCGTATCCAAAAGAAAGTCCTACAGAACCTTTAGCCTGACCAGGTTGAATAATTACTGGTGCAGTAACGGTTACGCCATTAACTGTTACGTTGGCATAGCTACCATTTAAAGCTCCATTAGCCACATGGTTGTTAACCAAGCCCAACGCATCGGCATCAGCTTTTGAAACGGTTAAGTAATTATCCCAAGACGCTCTTGTAATAGGGTCCGGGAATTCCTGCAACCATGGGTTATTAGCCTGCTGGCCATCGCCCATTCCAGTTTTAGTATATAATGTTAACTCTAACCCTTCAGATTTAGCAGAAGCAGCTAGTGCTCTAGCAGCATTACCAAAAGTTGAAGTCGTTGTTTCCTCTTCTTCTACAACTTCAGCAGTTTCTTCAACCGCTGACTCTATCGAACCAACATACACTCCATCATGAAGCGCTTTATTGAAAGAACCTCCTCCTAAAATAGAAGAACCCCATGCATCTTTTATATAATCGTGGTAAGACATATCGTTATCTGTCCATTTCAACAATGCTTCTTGAAACTGTCTTGTATCAAATAACGGGCGAATTGTTGGCTGCGTTAAAGCATAATGCCCCTTTTTAAATTCAACATCACCCCAAGACTCTAAATAGTGAGGTGCTGCACCAATGTATTGTGCTAAAGACGACGTTTCGTCCACTTTCATTGAAAAAGCTACTGATAATTCAGTTTTTTTCAATCCTTCAACAAAATCAGCCGCATTTGGCAAAGAATATACAGGATTAACACCACTTGTGATGATAGCCCCTACTTTTCCAGATTTCATATCCGAAACCAGCTGAGCTACTGCTTTATCATTACCTTGTCTTGTTTTTACAGGTGTATTTGGGTCAAAGGCTTTACTACCTAAGGCTTCATTAATTTCAAAAACAACAGTTTGCGCATTAACATCTTGAATTCCTGTTACAACTACAGCATTACTTCCAGCCTTTTTGAGTTGCGAAGCAGCCTGCTTTACGGCTTCTTCAGCTTTTTCAGGTAGACTACCTGACACTGAACCTCCTACAATATAACTATGCAGCTTAGCTAATGCTATTTTTTGTTGCGATGGAGTTAATGGCACACGCTTGTCGGCATTAGCACCTGTTAACGACATATTTGCCTCAAATTGTACGTGGCGCGACATTTTACCATGATCGGGAACTCTATTTTTAGCATAACCAGAATCGAATCCGCCACCTTGCCAATCTCCAAGGAAATCGGCACCAACAGACACAATAGTCATAGCTTTAGCAAAATCGTAATTCGCTAATCCGCGTTCTCCATATTTTGCTTGGTAAGCATCAATTGCCACAGATTCTGAAACAGCATCATAAACGACATGACGAACATTACCATATTTTCCCTTAAATTCTGATATCAACTTACTTGTTGAAGGACTGGCAAAAGTCTGGGTCAATAATACGATATCTTTATTAGCAGCAGCTATACTTGTTAGCTTTTGCTTTGTTTCTGCATCAAAATTGCTCCAAGAAATAGACTCACCATCCTTTTTCGGCCCCTGTACCCTCAAGCTATCATACAAACCAAGCACCGATGCGTTAACTCTAGCATTGGCACTACCATTTGTAGCAGCCATCTCATTATTTTGAATTTTTATAGGACGACCTTCGCGTGTTTTCACTAAAACACTGGCAAAATCGAAACCATCAGCAATAGTAGTCGCATAATAGTTTGCAACACCAGGGATAATCTCGGTAGGTTGCACCACGTAAGGTATCGATTTTTTAACCGGCCCCTCACAAGCCGCCAAAGAGGCAGCAGCTGTAGTAAACCCTACATATTTTAAGAAATCGCGACGAGTAGTTGATGAAGATTCTAACGCATCCTTATCACCTAAAAATTCATCAGTTGGAATCTCATTAACAAACTCGTTTTGTTTTAGCGTCTCAACAATAGAGCTATTTTCATTTAGCTCTTCAACACTTTTCCAGTATTTCTTGTTTGATGACATATGATATAATTGAATTACTTCTTATTAATTATTAATAGTGACATTTACCACATTCAAGACCACCCATTTGAGCAGCAGTCAATTCGTCTACACCGTACTTTTTAGAAAGCTCTTCGTGTATTTTTTTGTAGTAAGCATTGTCTTTTACGGCCACATTGGTTTCTCTATGGCAATTGATACACCATCCCATTGTAAGTGGTGCATGCTGATAGAGCACTTCCATTTCCTCAACAGGACCGTGACACGTTTGACATTCAACACCAGCAACAGTTACGTGCTGTGAATGGTTAAAGTATGCAAAATCTGGTAAGTTATGAATTCTAACCCATTTAACTGGCTGGGATTCTCCAGTATATTTTTGATCGGCATCACTCCATCCTGCAGCAGCATATAATTTTTGGATTTCGCCGTCATAAAACTCTTTTGAGTATTCAGGTGACGTTTCTCCGTTGTATTCATAAATAGACTTGTGACAATTCATACACACATTTAACGAAGGAATACCTGAAGTTTTACTTACCCTTGCTGAAGAGTGACAATATTTACAATCGATACCGTTATCACCTGCATGTATTTTGTGCGAAAAATGAATAGGCTGCACAGGCTGATATCCTTGATCAACACCTACCTGCATTAAATACCCATATGCAAAATAAGCACTTGAAAGCAAAAAGAATATAGCCACCACAATCATTAAAAACTGATTTTGCACAAAAGCTTTCCATAATGGCGTTCTAGTAGTTGCTTCTGGCAACTCTATATTTTGAGCATCAGCAAAACGACGAAGCGTTTTATTAACCAAATAAAGCCCAGCGGCTAAAAGAATGAATAAAATAGCTAAAGCACCTAAAATAATTTCATTTGAAATCCCTCCACTTGAGGAAGCACCACCAGCTTGCGCACCCGAAGCAGCTGCTGCCGTTTCTGCTGGCACAGCTTTTTCCTCAGCCGTGTAGGCCAATATGTTATTTATGTCTTCATCTGACAATTGCGGAAACGCCGTCATGGCCGCCCCTCCAAATTCATTGTAAATCTTGTTGGCGTAAGCATCGCCAGATTTAATAACAGCCGAACTGTTTCTAATCCAAGCATGAATCCATTCCCTATCCAGACCCTGCTCGTCAGATAAGCGCGCTTCAACATGGCGCAGTGCCGGACCTGTCATTTTTTTATCCAATTTATGACATGCCGCACAGTTGGCATTAAATAAAGATTTTCCTTTTGCTGGATCTCCATCTTGAGCCGACAGAGAGGTTGTGAACGCTAATAAAAAAATTAAGCCTAATCGAAGTAAGTTTTCGCTCAATTTGCGGTGAATCACCTTTCTCATATTGTTGGTTATATTAACTTCTAAACTTTGGTATGATTTTTTCATTTACTAAAATAGTAAAAATACAGTTAAAAAAATCTGTCGCAAAAGTAATATTAAAAGTCCATTTTAGAAATGTTACAGAAGTGTTAATTGTTAATTTAGAGCAATTCTAAATAATAAAAACCAACACTTTTAAGTTTATTACTTATACATTTGCGAAAATTATTTGATAATGAAAGTATTGAACATAAAATTACGTTTTGCACCCCTTTTGGTATGCCTTTTAGTTAGTGTTTATAGTTTTTCCCAAGAAGGAAAGGTTGAAGTAAACCACGATAAAAAGATTGATGTTTTGTTAAACCTGAAAAAGGAAATGAACAAAAGTGACAACGATTCTGATCGCTATAAAATACAGGTTTACTCTGGCAACCGTTCTGGAGCACAAAACGCACAGAATGAATTCAGCAACACTTTTAGCGACTGGAGTTCTTCAATGCAATACGAAACACCAAACTTTAAGGTTTGGGCTGGTAATTTTAGAACAAGACTAGAAGCAGACCGCGCTTTACAACGCATAAAAAAAGAATTTCCAGCGGCTTTTATTTTTAAACCAAAAAAATAAACTTTAGGAATTTTCAAAAACAAAAAAAGCGACTATATAGTCGCTTTTTTATCTTTATTTTATTTAACTATTACCTTTTTCAGCAATCTCCCCTGCCCAGTTTCGATGAGAAAAAAATAAATTCCCGAGGGCAATGATGTCACGTCAACCCTTTCAAAACGGGTATCTTGACTAACAATCTCATGTCCACTTATGTCGAGGACGCTTATATTTTTTACAATTAATGTCGTCTGGATGTTTACCGAATGTTTTGCAGGTATAGGGTATAAATATATATCGCTTTCTAGATATGTATTTAAGAAAGACAACAACTCATCCTGCACATCGCCCATTAAGGTTGCATTCGAGGCATTTAAGTCACCACCACATTCACCTAAAGTTACACCATTGTTCTCTACCCAAGTTCCTAAGGTCAAACTGGGTGGATTGGGTTTGGAATCTGAAACATTAGTATAAATAACATAGGTTGATGTAAAATTACCATTACCATCATCAGCAAGAAACTCCCACACATTATTGGCTTGGCTCCATGCTATTTTAAACTCGCAAGTGCCTATACCTCCACAAGCTTGTTCTCCATCTAATGGCGCGGTAATATATATGTTTCTGCCAGTATCATCAACATCTGCAAGATTAAAAACGTAGTCTTGGTCTTCAAATAACGGATGACAACCGTTGAAAGTAATTTGGGAAAAAGCCACAAATGAGACACCAAATAAAAAGATTAGAATAACCCGTTGTGCATTTAGGCAATATTGATTTTTAGGTTATTGATATTTCTGTTGAATTCAAACATGTTTATATATTGAATGACCGTCATAGCTGTAATCTTAGACAATATTCGGTTTTTGAACCCCTCAAAAGATTTAGCATAATTCCTTCGAATCATAAATTGGTCACAAAGTTGGGAGAACAAAGTTTCAATACGTTTTCTGGATTTCTTGAAGATATACGGCTGCTCCCTATAGTTATGTTGATTTTTTCTCATAGGGGTTTCTAGCCTAATATTATGGGATTCAAACAAATTTAATTGATGTTCCGCTGACAAATAACCTCTGTCGCCAAGCAATACACAATCACTTAATTGGTGCCTTATATCCTTTAAATAGTTGATATCGTGTACAGAAGCAGGACTAATGTCCATGCTTTCTATAACACCCTGCGCAGAACAGACAGCATGCAGCTTATACCCATAATAATGGCTTGATTGACTCGCACAGTATCCTTTTTCGGGCAGACTGTATCCCTGTTCTTTACATATCTTGCTCCTAGAGCTTCTTGATAATTTACAGACCTCTAAAGGCATGCTGTCAACGATATAACAATACTCGGATGTATTCAGCTTCTTTACCAATGCTTTTCGAAGTGATTCTCTAAATGGAAACAACTTACGCTTTCTTCTGTTGTAGACACTGCGCTCTATTTTTCTGGATAAACCAGCAGGTAGAATTCGAAAAAGTTGGCATTCACTATCAACACCCATATACTCTGATGTTAAATCTACAGCAATGAGTTCTTTATCTCTCAATTTAGGTTTGCGTATTTGACGTAAATAATCCATTTTACAATCTAATTCTTTTAAAACCTTGAGTATTTTGTCGTAATTTGTTTGAAAGTTGTGCATATAAATTATAGTGTGGTTACTACAATTTACTGCCTTTTAGCAGTTTGCACAACTTTTTCTAAATGCACAACGGGTTAGAATAGTAAATTTTTTCATGGCTTTAAGATCTAGATGGAAAAATACCTTGCAAACAGATAATGTAGTTTACTGTTCCATACGGCTGAATATTGTTTATGGGCTGCCCGTCCCCTTCAGGTTCTATCATTTCAGAATTCATTGTTGTATTTGGCGTGTCTTGTGAATACTCTTTGTCCAAAACTTTAGTTCCAGCTGGCAAATTACTTGTTGGTGTAGACTCTGTACCGTCTTCGGCAACAGCGTTTACCTGGTGACTATGCGAAGGCATTTGGGACACCGAAATGGTGTTTGTTTCAGTCCCTCCTTTCTGTCCTTGCACATATGTACTCAGCCCTGTGCCAGCACCAGGATGAATGGCGACTCTTCCTCTCAAATCGGGCAAGGCAAAGGTTGTTCTACCGTCGCCTCCATAGGTAGTCCCCAAAATTGAAAACAATGCTTGATTTTGACTGATTGGCAACAATTGCCCATCACAAAAAGCCCAATTTCTTGGTGCAAAATTTCCAGCAAACATCCTAATTTCACCTATAAAGCCTTCTTGAGCATTTGAGGTATTAATGAAACTCAATAAAAATAAAAAGATTAATACAGAAAGTGTTTTTTTCATAATAAAATGATTTAAAATTAATAGCTCCAATAAATATACACATAAAAAAAAGCACCTATCATTCAATAAGTGCTTTTCTCTATTGTTTGCCCTAAATAAAGGGTATTACATTACTTCAACTTCTTTTTAACTTCAACTTCATGGAAGGCCTCAATTATATCGCCTTCTTTAACATCGTTGTAATTTTTAATTTGCATACCACAGTCGTAGCCTTTGGAAACTTCCTTGACATCGTCTTTGAAACGTTTTAACGACGCCAACTCTCCAGTATGCACCACAACACCGTCACGAATCAATCGTACACCAGAGTTTCTTAGCACCTTACCATTGGTAACCATACATCCGGCAATAGTACCCACTTTAGAAACCTTAAAGGTCTCTCTTACTTCTGCAGTACCAGTAATTTCCTCTTTAAGCTCTGGAGATAACATACCTTCCATAGCATCTTTAAGGTCGTTAATGGCATCATAAATAATCGAGTAGGTTCTGATATCGATTTCTTCTTTATCAGCTATAGCTCGTGCATTTCCAACAGGGCGCACATTAAACCCTACAATAATGGCATCTGAAGCCGACGCTAATAGCACATCGCTTTCTGTGATGGCACCAACGCCTTTATGTAAAATATTTACCTGAATTTCTTCAGTCGATAATTTTTGGAACGAATCTGTGAGGGCTTCCACCGATCCATCAACATCACCTTTAAGGATAATGTTCAGCTCTTGGAAATCGCCTAGTGCAATTCTACGACCAATTTCGTCTAGCGTAATATGGCGCTGTGTTCTTACCGATTGCTCGCGTTGCAACTGTGCTCGCTTGGCTGCTATTTGCTTGGCTTCACGTTCATCTTCGAAAACGTTAAACTTGTCACCAGCCTGAGGTGCACCATCAAGACCCAAAATAGACACTGGAGTTGATGGTCCGGCAGCGTTAACATCATGACCTCTTTCATCGTGCATAGCTTTTACTTTTCCGCTATGCTGACCGGCCAAGACATAATCTCCAACTTTTAAAGTTCCAGCTTGAACCAATATCGTAGACACATAACCTCTACCTTTATCTAAATATGCCTCAACCACTGTACCTACAGCAGGTTTCTTAGGGTTTGCCTTAAGCTCTAACAACTCAGCTTCTAGCAATACTTTTTCTAAAAGATCCTGAACACCCGTACCAAATTTTGCAGAGATATCGTGAGACTGGATTTTACCCCCCCAATCCTCAACCAAAAGGTTCATGTTTGCCAATCCCTCTTTAATTTTATCGGGGTTAGCATCGGGTTTATCAATTTTATTGATTGCAAAAACAATTGGAACCCCTGCTGCCTGAGCATGCGAAATGGCCTCTTTGGTTTGAGGCATAATATCATCATCTGCAGCCGCTACAATAATTGCAATATCCGTTACTTGAGCACCACGAGCACGCATCGCGGTAAAGGCTTCGTGACCAGGTGTATCCAGGAAAGCTATTTTTTGTCCGTTTTCTAAAGTTACACCGTAAGCACCGATATGCTGGGTAATACCACCTGACTCTCCTGCAATTACATTTTCTTCACGGATATAGTCCAAAAGTGAGGTTTTACCATGGTCAACATGTCCCATTACGGTAACTATTGGCGCTCTTGGCTCTAGATCTTCTGGTTTGTCTTCAACTTCTTCAATAGATTCTTCAATATCGGCCGTTATAAATTCAACCTTATATCCAAATTCTTCTGCAACAATAGACAAGGTTTCGGCATCTAACCTTTGGTTCATGGTTACCATCATACCAAGCGACATACATGCCGATATAATTTCGGTGACACTAACATCCATCATAGTTGCAACTTCGCTCGCCGTTACAAATTCGGTAACTTTAAGTGTTTTGCTATCAGCAGCTTCCATTTGCTGATCAAGCTCAGTTTGCTCTCTGTGCTGATCTCTTTTATCTCTTCTGTATTTAGCGCCTTTACCTTTACTTGATTTACCTTGAAGTTTTTCAAGTGTTTCACGCACTTGTTTTTTTACATCTTCTTCGCTAGGCTCTTCTTTTACAGTATTTCTACGACCTTTTCCTTTAAAGCGATCGTTTCCTCTTCCGCCTCTATTGTCGTTTGGACCTCCTGCCTTACTGATTCTGCGACGCTTTCTTTTTCCAGATTTCCCAGCGTCTCCAGATTTAGAGTCCGGCTTTTTATCTTCCTTTTTCTTTTTAGGCTTATTAAACTGTGATAAATCAATTTTATCACCAGCTATTTTTGGCCCAGACAATTTTTGATATTTGGTTTTTACCTTTTCATCGGGTTGAACCAATTCACCATCAACCAAAACCTTTTTAGGAGCAGCCTTAGGTGCTTCTTCTTTTTTCTCCTCTTTAGGCTTTTCTTCCTTTTTAGGTTTTTCTTCCTGTTTTGGAGCTTCTTTCTTCGCTTCTTCTTTTTTAGCAGCAGCTTTTGGCTCAGGCTTTTCTTCTGGCTTGTCTTCTTTCGGACTTGGCTTTTCGGCAGATTTTTTTGAATCTAAATCAATTTTACCAACTGTTTTAGGTCCAGAAAGAGGTTTTGACGCCTTAACAATTTCCTCTTGTTTGGCTTTTTCTTTGGCTTCTTCTTCCTTCTGCTTGGCCTCAAATTCTTGTTCGCGCTTAATACGCAAATCTTCCTTTTCCTTTTGCTTAGCCTCACTTACTTTTTGCGACCTTATTTTCTTGTTGGCATCCGTCTCAAACTCATCGGAAAGGACATTGTAAGTTTCCTCCGAAATTTTGGTCGTTGGACGCTTCTCTATTTCGATGCCCTTCGAATCTAAAAATTCGACAGCACGATCTAGCGAAATGTTCAGTTCGCGTAATACTTTATTTAATCTAATTGTTTCAGCCATAAATTGCCTTTAAAATACTCAAATATATATATTATGCCCATACAAAGGCACGAAGTTGTGCAAATCTGCACTATTTTTATTATTCTTCAAATTCTTCCCTAAGAATTCTGATAACATCGTTAATGGTTTCTTCTTCTAAGTCGGTTCTTTTTACCAAATCATTAACTTCTTGTTCCAATACACTTTTGGCTGTATCTAACCCAGCTTTACTGAACTCTTCGATGATCCATTCTTCAATTTCGTCAGAGAATTCCCTTAATTCTACATCTTCTTCGGCGCCTTCTCTAAACACGTCAATCTCATAACCGGTTAACTGACCAGCTAAACGGATGTTGTGCCCGCCACGACCAATGGCCTTGCTTACCTCTTCTGGTTTTAAAATAACCTCTGCACGCTTGGCTTCTTCGTCGATTTTTATTGAAGTAACCCTTGCAGGACTCAGCGCACGAGTGATGTACAACTGTAAGTTATTGGTATAATTAATTACATCAATATTTTCGTTACCCAACTCGCGCACGATACCATGGATTCTTGAACCTTTCATACCTACACAGGCCCCAACAGGATCAATTCTGTCGTCGTATGAATCTACAGCTACTTTAGCCTTTTCACCCGGTATTCTTACTACATTCTTTATGGTAATTAACCCATCGAACACCTCTGGTATTTCTTGTTCGAACAGTTTTTCTAAGAAAACGGGCGAACTTCTGGACATGATAATGGTTGGCTTGGCACCTTTTAATTCTACACTATCAATTACGCCACGAACATTGTCTCCTTTTCTAAAGAAATCTGAAGGTATTTGTCTGTCTTTTGGCAAAACAATTTCGTTGCCTTCGTCATCCAAAAGAATTACGGCTCTGTGACGAATGTGGTGCACCTCGGCGGTATAAATTTCGCCAACTAAATCTTTAAATTGTTTGTAGATTATGGTATTGTCGTGCTCGTGTATTTTTGAGATTAGGTTTTGACGCAATGCTAAAATGGCACGTCTTCCTAAATCTACCAACTTGACTTCTTCAGATACATCTTCGCCTACTTCAAAGTCGGGCTCAATCTTTCGCGCTTCAGAAAGTGAAATTTCTTGGTTGGGCTCTTCAACCTCACCATCGGCAACCACAATTCTATTTCTCCATATTTCTAAATCCCCCTTGTCTGGATTAACAATAATATCAAAATTATCGTCATCTCCAAATTTCTTTTTAAGGGCACTTCTAAATACATCTTCCAAAATAGCCATTAACGTTACCCTGTCAATTAGCTTATCGTCTTTGAATTCTGAAAAAGATTCAATTAACGCGACATTTTCCATATCTCTTTTAAATTAAAATTTAATCATAACTTTAGCTTCTACAATATTTTCATAAGGAATTCTGGCTTCCTTTTTTACGGTTACTTTGCCTTTACCTACCGGTTTGGGCTCTCTAACCTTCCATTCTAGTTTTATAGTTTCATCGTTGGCCTCGGTAAGCACGCCCTCAAACTTTTCTGAATTTGTTTTTACCTCAAGCGTTCGTTCTATATTTTTCTTGTATTGGCGTTTGTGCACCAAGGGCGAGGCAGCTCCTGCCGACATAACTTCCAATGCGAAGTCTTCTTCCTCTCGATCTAAATTATGCTCAATGGCCCGGCTCACAAAAATGCAGTCGTCAACCAAAACCCCATTATCGCCATCAATTATCACTTTAATTTGATTGGCTGAGGATATGGTAAAATCTATTAAAAACAGATCTGGCCTTTCAACTAGCGCACTTTCAAGTAATTCTGTAACCTTGGTCTTAAACATTTTTTAGTATAAAAAGAGGGGACTTTTCGTCCCCTCGCAATCTTTAATTTCGTCTTACAATGGTGCAAATATATAATATTTTATTGATTTTTAAAGGAATATTTCATAAATTTAAGTACACCTTAACCTTTAAGAGACTTCTAAATAAACCTTGAACTGATGAAAAAATTACTTGTTCCTACCGATTTTTCCAATCAAGCTGAAAATGCACTAAAAGTGGCAGCCCAAATTGCCAAAAAGCACGATTGTGAAATTTATTTATTGCACATGCTTGAAATCCCTTTACAGGAAGTAGACCCGATGGGAGCACAAAGTAGTTTGCCAGAGGCCATGTTTTTTATGAAATTGGCCCACAAAAAATTTGAAACCCTTAAACAAAAAGATTACCTAAACGACCTTGTTGTACATGAAACTGTAGATTTTCAAGAGATTTTTAAAGGTATTTTTCATGTGTGCAAAAAACATGAAATTGATTTAATCGTTATGGGGTCTAATGGCGCTAGTGGCTTGCGTGAAATGCTAATTGGGAGCAACACCGAAAAAGTAGTAAGAACATCTGACACTCCTGTTTTAGTTGTAAAACAAGAGCATCCTATTTTTAATATCGCTCAATTTGTTTTTGCATCAGATTTTGAAAATGAAAATATCGATACTTTTAAAAAGGCCATCACCTTTGCCAAAACCTTTGGAGCAAAGATGCACTTACTTTTAGTAAACACACCTAACATGTTTATTACTACCGAAGAGGCCAACAAACGCTTCAAGCCATACACCAATATCCTCGACTCGGTAAACCACACAAAAACTATTTATAACGACTTAAGCGTTGAAAAGGGCATCATGAATTTTTCTGAATCTATTGGGGCCGATTTAATAGGCATGAGCACACATGGGCGCCAGGGGATATCACATTTTTTTAACGGTAGCATTAGCGAAGATTTAGTAAACCACGCCAAACGCCCAGTGATTACCTTTAAAATTTAACAAAGTTGATTATTTAACCAACACTCCCTTTAACTGCATTAAAGGCAAGGCCTGCAAGGCTTTAAGGTTTATTGTGTTTTTCCTGAACGTAGAAGTTATTTTATTGCCAGAGTACCCGTTGGTTACGATTAAAAGAACATCTAAATCAACTCCCCAATCATTAGTAATATAGGCATTCCAATCTTGTGTTTTGTAAACATCATTGTACTCGTTTATAACAGCGATGTAAACACCTTCTACTCTTGTAATTTCTATGTCCTTTTTCATAGGCTCAACAATAGCAAACTATTCTAAATACAAATTGATGAAATACAAAAGTATTTTATTTCATGTTATTTTAACCAAACAGATTTGATTTGGTATAAAATAATTTTAGATTCGTTCTAATAATAAAAATTACATATCTAATGTTTAAACACCTTTACCTCTTACTATTGTGCCTATTCTACTTTTCTATAGCATGTACAGAAGATGAAAAAACAATTGAAGAGTATACTTTAACAACAACTATTATTCCTACAAACGGAGGGAGTCTATCTGATGTTTTAGATACATATAAAGAAGGAGACCTCATAACATTAGAAGCAACACCTTCAACAAATTATGAGTTTTTACGCTGGACAAACCATGGCTCAGGAAATAGAAACCCGCTAAAATTTACAATTAATGGAAATACAACAATAACTGCCGTTTTTGGAATAGTAGATAAGGATCAAGACGGAGTTCCAGATAATTTAGATGATTGTCTTTTAACACCTACGAATGAATTTGCAGACGAAAATGGGTGTTCAATCTCACAAAGAGATTCAGATGGGGATGGTGTTAATGACAACAAGGATATATGTCCTAATACTAATCCAAATAGAGACGTTGATGCTAATGGATGCTCTATTTATCAAAGAGATAGTGATGGAGATAATGTATTTGATATTAATGATAAATGTTTAAATACACCAATTAATGAAATTGCTGATGATCAAGGTTGTTCTTCAACTCAAATACGTTTCAATCTAAATCTAACTTACGGATATGTTTTTGATAGTGATGGTAATCAATATAAAACCATACAAATAGGCACTCAAACTTGGATGGCTGAAAACTTAAAAACTACTAAATTTAGTAATGGAGAACTAATTGATAAAATAGAGAATCAAGTAGATTGGTTTAATATTATTAAACCTGCATATTGTAATTACATGAATGATGAAACTAATGTTATAAAATACGGTAATTTATACAACTGGTATGTCATAAAAGACACAAGAGGCATTTGTCCTAAAGGGTGGCATATCCCAAGTAAAGCAGAATATACCATTTTAATAAACTATGTTGACGATTTAGGTTTTGTTAACAATGCAGGTACATATTTGAAGGAAAGTGGACATAAAAACTGGGAAGACTATTTGCAAATTTATATTGGATCAATTAATTCTTCTGGGTTCACGGCATTACCCGGTGGTTATAGAACGAGTGTGCAAGGATTCAATAGCTTGCGCCGTGGTGGTTACTGGTGGACATCTGATACAGATATGTCAGTATTTAGGTTGGTATATGATTCCCATACTGCCTCTTTCAGTTCCTTTGCTAACAAACAAGATGGTCTATGTATAAGATGTTTAAAAGATTAAAATAAATGAAGCACAAACTAAAACCACTATATTTTTATTTGATAGTATATTTGTTTATTATGGGATGTTCGAATGATTCAGACCCTGTTAAATTTAATTTAACCACTAAAGTTGTTCCACCTGAAGCAGGTTCAATATTTCCTGAATCTTCCAATTATAATAGTGGTGAAACCGTACAAATAACTATTGAGGCGTCAAAACATTATAAATTCTCTAATTGGATTGGGGATGCTACAGGAACAATTTCAATAATAAACACAGTTATGGATAATGACAAATCTATAACGGCAGTTTTTGTAAAGAAAGACGATGATAACGATGGTATTCCAAATGATATTGATACTTGTCCAAATACAGAAAGCAACGCAACAGTTAATAAAAATGGCTGTTCTGCAATGCAAATAGATAGTGATGGAGATAACATTTGGGATGCCATAGACTTATGTCCTTTTACAGCAACTGGTTTTGAGGTCGACACTAATGGTTGTGCTCTTTATCAAAAAGATAGTGACCAAGATGGTGTGTTTGACAATTACGATTTATGCCCAAATACCCCTATTGGTGAAGAGGTGAATTTATATGGCTGTGCGTTTAGTCAAATTATGTTTAACCCAAAATTAAATTACTCACAGGTAATTGATATAGATGGAAACACATACAAAACCACACAAATAGGCACTCAAACTTGGATGGCAGAAAACTTAAGAACAACAAGATACAATAATGGCAATCCTATTGTAACCCTTTCAAAACCGGTTAATTCGAAACAAACTATAGGTGCATCTATTGTCTATGAGTTAAAAAATGAAAACTTAAAGCCATATGGCAGACTTTATAATTATTTTACAGTGAAAGATGTAAATGAAATATGCCCTCAAGGCTGGCATTTACCTAATAAAGATGAATGGACTACTTTAGTAAATTATTTAGGGGGAGGCCATAAAGCAGCAATAAAGTTAAGCGAAAGAGGTAACATGCATTGGAAAGTAAACCCTAATGTATCAGGTATTATCAATTTTGCAGATAATGAAAGTGGTTTTTCTGCAGTGCCATCTGGAATATATGGAACAGCATCTGATGATTTTGGAGGTCTTGGTTGGATATCGAGTTTATGGTTTGTTGATAAATCTAACGATATCACAGGTTATTTTTCAATTGCTTATCACGAAGCTTCAATTGTAATTAGTAATCAAGATCAATTATACCGCTGTATTCGATGTATTAAAAATTAAAAAGGTTATAAATACTAAAAGGTACTCTTAAACTACTCTAAGAACCGCAAATCGTTTTCACTCAACAAACGGATATCGCCAATTTAATGCAATAACATAGCTATTCTATCAATACCCTTCCTGAAGGCAAATCCAGAATATTCTTTAGAGTATATTCCACAATTTTCTAAAACATTAGGATCTACCAAACCGCAGCCATAATTTCTAGCCAACCAGTACCTTTGTTAATTCGGTAATCAATTTTGGTTTCTAAGCCCCAATACACACCTTTACCAAACTGGTGTGTGTACGCAATAAAATATCAGGATTGGTTTGAATAAAAAACGTATCCTGCATATTGCGCGCTAGGCAGGATTAGCGAAGATTTAGTAAACCATACCAAAGGCCCGTAATTACTTTTAAGATTTAAAAGCTGACTATTTAACCAACACTCCCTTTAACTGCATTAAAGGTAAGACCTGCAAGGCTTTAAGGTTTATTGTGTTTTTCCTGAACAAATAGGTTTTATCGAACATTTGGCTACCTTCAAAAAAAGTAACCTTAAATGTGTTGTTCAGTTCTAAAACCTTTTCTTGCATGTATTCTATTTTGGCATAACTGCGGGCGGGCAATTTTGCAATGGTATGTCGCATAGGCGGCGTCATTTTGGCATCGTTATAACCCTGAGACACGATAAGGACCGTTTCTAAATCTTTATCGGAATTATTGATAATATAGGCATTCCAATCTAAGGTTTTATATTCTAAATGTTTTTCTTGCACAACGGCAACATGAACATCTTTAACTTTTGGTATTTCGATATCTTTTTTCACACGTTTAAATTTTTGTAATTGCCCTACAATAAATTAATTAAAAAATTGAGAACGTGTGTAACCACTTCGTTCTCTCATTAAAAAATTTAAACATTTCCTTTTGTGAAGCGGTGTTTAAATTTCTTAATGCTCGTTTCATGGCACAAAAATAGAAAACTATCTAAAATAAGGATTGTTATAATCTGTCTTGGTTATGCCCCGCAAACTATAAACTATAAAATGGTTAAGTAAAACTTTGTTGGAATAGACCTCAAAAAGATTGTTGTGCATAAAAGCAATTTCTTCAAACCTATTGAAAAACAAATCGCAGAACAATTTTAAATTCACATCATCTACCAAAACTCTATTTTCTTGAGCAGTTTTTAAAAGGTTGAACACCCTAACTTTTACAAAGTTGTTCCTAAAATCGTCAAATACTTTATTCGCTGCAGGGTAGTATTTTTTGAGTCCAAAAATAAAAGAAGGCTTAAAATACTTAAGACGTTCAAAAGCCTCTTTGTACATTAAAATAATACAGGTTATCGCGTCGTTTTCGGGCTCAACTAAGAGCTCTAAGGTTTGGTTGTACTCGTCAATTAAATACTGAATACTTGCCGTTACCAAATCTTCTTTACTGGAAAAATACTTGTAGATTGTTTTTTTAGAAACACCCAATAAGGCAGCCAGTTCATCTACTGTAAACCGCTTGCTGCCAAATTGGGTGAATTTCTCGGCTGCGAAAGCAATTATTTGTTCTTTGCCAATCATAAAAAACTAACTAAACTACTAACACTAAACTTTTATTTACAATACCGTTTACAACTTATTGCTATACTTTTCTTAATGCATTGGAATGGACAACAACGGAATATTCAACCCCGATGCCATAACCCTGGTTTTGCTCTTATGTAATATAGATTCCCAGAAACCATATTTCTTGGGAATCATTACCAGCAAATCTGAATTAGATGCCACTACTTCCTGCTCGATGGCCTTTATAACCGCATCGGAATTTACTTTTTTATAGAAATGGGTTACATTTTCGAGACCTTCATCGATAGGCTTGTAAAAACTACCTTTTTCGATGAGTTCATCTACAGTTTTCTCAACATAAAATACGATAACTTCAGACTTTAGCCTTAAAGCCAATTGTTTTAATTTAACAAGTGCCCTTAACGATACACTTTGCAACAAATCGCAAGCAAAAAGAATTTTATCTATACCCGAAAATTTTGCGTTTAACGGAACAGCCAACACCGGAAACTTTTTCATGCTAATTAATGTGGTTGTTGGGTTTCCTAGCAGATTTTGCTCCATAGACTTTGCCGACATCCCTATAACTAAAAACCTTGAGTTATGAACCTGCATTAACGTTTCAATTTCTCACTCTAAGTCCACATATCGGCATTCGTACTCCACGCTTATACCAAATTCTTCCGACAGCTTTAAAGCCTGCTTCCTTAATCTGTTGTTGGTTTTTTCAATCATCTTCTCCATGGCTTCAACCGTTAGCCAAGTATTCGATGCATGCAAGGGCAACCTGAAAGCGTTGAAAAGCACTAACTTCGCATTAAATAACCGTGCTAATGCGGCCGAGTACATTACTGCATTATTAGATGTTTTTGAAAAATTCGTGGCTACTAATAGAGCTTCCATATTTAAACTTAAATTATGCTTTTTATACTTGAATTTTATTTCCAACCACCGCCAAGAGCTTCATATAAATTCACGACACTTAACAGTTGATTTAGCTTATTGTCAATCATATTCAACTCGGCGCTTAATGCGCTTTGTCTGGCCGTTAACAAATCTAAGTAGTTGGCATATCCGTTTTTAAGCAACTCTTCTGAATTAGCCTCTGCATTTCGCAAGGCTTCAACTTCTTTTTCACGGTACTCAAACTTTTCGGTTTCGGCATTATAATCGAACAAGGCATTGCTCACCTCATTACCAGCCGTTAACAAGGTTTTCTTAAAATTTAAAAGCGCCTGTTCTTGTTGTGCTATAGCTACTTCGTGTTGCGTTTTTACAGCACGTTTGTTAAAAATAGGCTGTGCCAAACCACCTACTAAATTTGCAAACAATGAATTGGCATTAAACAATTTATCAAATTCCAAACTCTGAAAACCGCCAGTAGCCGTTAAGGTTAACGACGGATAAAATTGACTTCGTGCTACGTTGGTCATTTCAAAGGCACTGATTAATACATATTCGGCAGCTATAATATCAGGACGGTTACGTAATAAGGTTGCAGGAACACCCGTTTTTATGTCGGCTCCCATATTTTGGTCACCCAAAGTGCTTCGCTCTATTACAACAGCAGGCCTACCCAATAGCAAACTCATGGTATTTTCGGTTTTAAAAATAGCAGCTTCTAATTCCACCTTTAAGGCTTTGGCATTGTAAAACTGCGCTATATTTTGATCGACCGCCACCTGCGTAACCTGACCTGCATTTTTCAATTCTTTTATAGTATAAACACTACTATCTCTAGTCGCAATGGTTTTTTTAGTGATTTCCAATTGCGCATCTAAAGCCACCAACTGATAATAAGTTGAAGCAATAGCTGAAACCAATTGTGTTTTCACTGCTTGATGTGCGGCTACACTCTGTAAATAACTGGCTTCGCCGGCGCGTTTGTTACTTCGTATTTTACCCCAAATATCGGCTTCCCAAGACAGGTTTCCTGTAAGCTCGTATTGTTGTAAGCTTCCGCTGAAAAACGCCCCAAACTGACTGTTTTTAGACAACTCTTGATGTGTCATTTGGGCATTTGCGCCCAGACTTGGCAAGTAGCCTGCCTTTCCTTGTTTCATATACGATTCGGCCGCAGCCATTTGCTGTAATGCCACACGGATATCGATATTATTTTGAAGGCCTTCCGCTATGTATTGCTTCAAATAATTATCGGTAAACAGATCTTTCCACGACACATCGGCCAATGACAAACTATCCTGTGGCAAATTATCGGTACGATATAAATGTGCTGTTTCTTTTAATTCGGGACGAGTATATTCCTTGGCCACAAAACAGCTTTGCAAAGTGGTAGCCATTACCACAACTATTAATGTTTTATTTATAATTGAATTCATAATTAAGCGTCTTTAGTTTCAACAACAACGGGTTTACTCGTTACTTTTTCCTGTAACCATTGGAAAAGAATAAACAGTATAGGAATGACGAACACCCCTAGAAGGGTTCCAATCAACATGCCTCCGGCAGCTCCCGTACCAATGGAATTATTTCCTTCGGCACCAACACCTTTAGCCAAAACCAAGGGCATTAACCCTAAAATAAAGGCGAAAGAGGTCATTAAAATAGGTCGTAAACGTGCCTTGGCACCGTGGATAGCAGCATCAACCAGTCCTTCTCCACGTCGTCGTCTTTGAATGGCAAATTCCACAATAAGAATGGCATTTTTAGCCAATAGTCCCACCAACATAATTAGAGCGATTTGGAAATATATATTATTCTCTAAGCCCATTATTTTGGTAGAAAAGAATGCACCAAACACGCCTAACGGCAATGAAAATATCACGGCCAAGGGCAACAAATAACTCTCGTATTGCGCTGCCAACAAGAAATACACAAATACAATTACCAATAAGAAAATTACAACCGTTTGGTTTCCGGCGTTAACCTCTTCTCGCGATAGCCCCGAATAGGCCACATCGTAGTTGCTGGGTAGGTTTTTAATTTCTTCCTGAACAATGGCAATAGCATCTCCCGTACTAAACCCTGGGTTGGATGCACCACTTATTTTTGCTGAATTATACAAGTTGAAGCGCGTAACCGATTGGGGACCATAAACACGTTTTAAATCTACAAACTGTGTGATTGGTGCCATGTCGCCGCTACCTGTTTTTATGTATAATTGGTTTAATGAATTGGCATCACTTCTATCTTCTGGTTGCGCTTGAACGTAAACACGATACTGTTTTCCGAAGCGCGCAAAATCTGCAGCATAAACGCCACCAATGTAACCCTGTAAGGTTGAAAAAATACTGCTCACCGAAACCCCGTATTTCTTGGCTAACGGCACATCAATGTCTAACTCGTACTGTGGGTATTTAGTGTTGAATGACGACTGCCCATACTGAATTTCAGGATGTTTCATCAAATTGCCAATAAACTGTTGGGTGGTGGCATCTAAATCTTCAAAGCTTCCGCCAGATTTATCCATCAAATTCACCTCAAAACCTCCTGAAAGTCCAAACCCTGGAATACTTGGCGGCGCGAAGAAAATAATATTGGCATCGGGGATTGTAGCCGCAATACCAAAAAGTTTGCCGACAATCGCATTTGATGACAAATCATCGGTTTCCCTTTCACTCCAGTCATCCAGCTTCACAAAACCTAATCCGTAATTGGTTCCCGCTCCACTAATCAAACTTCTACCATTAATAACGGTTACACCTCTAACCCCTGGAATTTGACTTGCTTTTTCATATAATTCTTGGGTTACCAAATTGGTTCTGTCCATAGAAGCACCAGCGGGTAATTCCACGTTCATAAAAATGATTCCACGATCCTCGTTAGGCACAAATCCTGTTGGCGTAGTACTAGCTGCCCACCAAATACCAACACCGGAAAGCACCAATAAAACACCGGTTATCCATTTGTTTTTGTACAGAAAGGCTAATGATTTTCCGTAACGCTCTGTCGTAGCATTAAAACCAGCGTTGAATTTATCGTAAAATTTCTGCAAGAAATTTTTATTACTGTGTTCGTGCTCATCATGACCTTTTAAAAACAATGCACAAAGTGCCGGACTCAAAGTTAAGGCGTTAACCGCCGAAATTAAAATGGCAACAATTAGTGTTACACCAAATTGCTCGTAAAATACTCCCGTTGGCCCTTGAACAAACGTAACAGGAATAAAAACGGCTGCCATTACCAAGGTAATCGAGATAATAGCTCCCGAAATTTCGTGCATGGCATCCATAGTAGCAGTTTTAGCACTTTTAGCACCTTCGTCGATTTTGGCATGCACCGCTTCTACCACTACAATAGCATCATCAACTACAATACCAATGGCCAATACTAGGGCAAAAAGCGTTAATAGGTTAACCGAATACCCAAATAAATTCAAGAAGAAAAAGGTACCCACAATGGCTACCGGAACCGCAATGGCCGGAATTAAAGTGGATCGGAAATCTTGAAGGAAAATGAAAACCACTAAAAACACCAACAAGAAGGCTTCTACTAATGTGTTTCGCACTTTGTTCATTGACGCCGTAAGGAAATTGTTGGTATCGTAATTGATTTCGTATTCAATGCCCTCTGGAAAATCTTGCGATAAACGGTTTAATTCCGATTTAATATTCTTTATAATTTCCTGTGCATTGGAACCTGCCGTTTGGTAGATACCCATATTTACACTGGGGTGACCTTCTGTAAACCCATACGAATCGTAACCTTGGGCATCCAATTCAATTTTAGCCACATCTTTTAAACGCAAATATTCTCCGTTATCCAAGGCTTTTATAATGATATCCTCGTATTGTTTTTCGGTTTTAAAACGTCCGCTATATTTTATGTTATACGAAAAAGCTTGTCCGTCGTTTTGTCCCAAAGAACCCGCAGAGGCCTCTAAACTTTGCTCTCTTAATGCTGCTGTCACCTCTGAAGGCACCAATTTATAAGCCGCTAATTTTTCAGGTTTTAACCAAATACGCATCGCATAATCTTGGTTGGAAAACACATTAACATTACCCACGCCATTAACCCTTTGAAGAGCAGGAATCACGTTGATTTTTAAATAGTTCTGAACAAATGTAGCATCATAATCTTCACTTTCAGAATACACCGATAAGAACATCAACGCCGACGTTTGCTGCTTTTGCGTAGTAACTCCTGTTTGGACTACCTCTTGAGGCAACAATGGATTGGCACGAGCCACGCGATTTTGTACGTTCACCGCAGCAATATCCGGATCCATTTCTTGATTAAAAAATACGGTAATGTTTGCCGTGCCGTTATTGGCTGCAGAAGACGTCATATAGGTCATTCCCTCAACACCGTTAATCTGCTCCTCAATAGGAATGATAACACTTTCTAAAATGGTTTCGGCACTCGCCCCAGGATAAGCGGCATTTACTTGAATGGTTGGCGGCGCAATATCTGGGTACTGCTCAACAGGCAACGCTGAATACCCCAAAATACCCAAAATGACTATAATAATGGAAATAACGGTAGATAGTACCGGTCTTTCTATAAATGTTTTTAACATAGTTTTATTGCTCTAAAAATATTATTGAAATAGCGACTTTATAGGCTTAGCAACACTATCGAAGGCCACTTTTTGTGGTTGAATTAGTGTTCCATTTCTTAACTTTCCAATACCCTTTACTACTATTAAATCGCCAGCTTTTACACCAGAATCTAAGATATAAAGCACATCATTTTTATCTTTTACGGATATTAAGGTTGATGTTGCTTTGTTTCCCTCGCCAACGGTATAAACATAGGTTTGGCCTTGCTGCTCATAAGTGGCCGATTGCGGCACCACCAATGCATTTTCGTAGGTTTTCGGAATTTTTACCGTTCCGCTATTCCCATTGGTCAATAACATATTGGGGTTATCAAAAACCGCTCTGAAACTCACCGTTCCTGTGTTTGGATCAATTTGTCCGGTAACGGTTTTAATAGTTCCTTTTTGTTCATAGGGCTGTCCGTTGGCCAAAGTCAATGCTACCTTTGGGAAGTTTTCAATTTTTTCCTGTAGTGTTTTACCTCCTGTTTGTTGAAGGAAATCTAAATATTCGGTTTCGTTCATCGAGAAATAAGCAAACACCCGCTCAATACTTGCAACAGTAGTTAACGGTTTTACACTTGTAGCACTCACCAACGAGCCTTCGCGGTATGGAATAGCACCAACAAAACCATCTACCGGACTCGTTACAGTAGCATAACCAATATTTGCAACCACACTTTTGTATGTACTTTTAGCCTGTGCTAAATTGGCTTTGGCTGTCTCTAACTGTACTTCGCTGATAATATTTTTTTCAACCAAGGGTTTAAGTTTATTGACCTCAACCTGAGCCACATTAACACGTGCTTTTGCCGCTTCTGCATCTTGACTTAGCGATTGTGTTTCGAGTTTGAATAAAGGCTGGCCTTTTCGCACTTTCTCACCTTCATCTACCAGTACTTTTTGAATGTAACCCGAAACTTTGGAACGAACTTCACTGTTTATCGTGCCTTCAATAGTAGTTGGGTAAGTGGTATAAGCCGATACTGTTTTCTGCGGAACAGCCGATACCGCTAAGGGCAATGCCTGTTGCTGTTGTTGTGTCTGTTTATCTTGTTTACAACTTGTAAATATTACAGCAAGCAAAACAAGTACCGCAGAACTATATAAGTTTGATAGTTTCATTTTAAAATTGGTTAGTGTTTATTATTTATTATAGTTTCTTTCAATTTGTTTATTGATGTAATAGCCCCATCCAAGAAATCAATGAAACTATCATGAAAATCGAGTTCAAATTTATTTTCTTCTTCTAAGGTTTTATTTGCTTCTTCTTTGAATGATTTTATTTCTAAATGAAGTTCTTTTTCACTTTCCCACTCTTCTACCATGCCACTAATACCCTGAAGCATCGTATCGCTATTGATGATGAAATACTTTTTTCTATCGCCTGTTTTAGTAAAATAGCTCAGTTTTTTTAAATCCTGTAAATGATTTAAGTGCGTTGAAATAGTGCTTTTACTGGCGCAAAGGTTAGACACCAAATCCTCAAAGGTAGTCCCTTGTTTTCCTGTTAGGATGATGTAAGAAAAAATTCGAGCGGCAACAGGTGCCATTTGTTCTTTTTTCTCCAAGAAAATCCCCAGTTTTTCAACAAGTTCGCACTTTCTTTTTTCTGCTTGATTCATCTTCTATTAATTTTACGGTGCAAAAATATATTTTGGTTCGGAACAAACCGAACTAATCGAAGTTAAAAAATTGTTAAATAAAAAAAGCCGATGTTTCCATCGGCTTTAAACTAAGTTTGTTTTATTTATTTTCTACAAAGCACTTTTAAACTGCTCTAAAAATCTAGTATCGTTTTCACTAAGCAATCGGATATCTCCAATTTGATGCAATAGCATAGCAATTCTATCGATTCCCATACCGAAGGCAAACCCAGAATATTCTTTAGAATCTATTCCACAATTTTCCAAAACATTAGGATCTACCATACCACAGCCCATAATTTCCAACCAGCCGGTACCTTTGGTGATGCGATAATCAATTTCGGTTTCTAAGCCCCAATACACATCAACCTCGGCACTAGGCTCTGTAAATGGGAAATATGAAGGACGTAAACGTATTTTACTCTTTCCGAACATTTCGGTGGTAAAATGCTGGAGTGTTTGTTTTAAATCAGCAAAGCTCACATCTTTATCAATATACAGTCCTTCTACCTGATGGAAAAAACAGTGAGAACGCGCTGAAATGGCTTCATTCCTGTAAACCCTTCCTGGTGAAATAGTACGGATGGGCGGTTTGTTGTTTTCCATATAACGCACCTGCACCGAACTGGTGTGCGTACGCAATAAAATATCAGGATTGGTTTGAATAAAAAACGTATCCTGCATGTCGCGTGCTGGGTGGTATTCAGGAAGATTTAGTGCCGTAAAGTTATGCCAATCATCTTCAATTTCAGGGCCTTCACTTACGTTAAAACCAATTCTAGAAAAGATATCGATAATTTGATTTTTAACGATTGAAATAGGGTGACGGGCACCTATTTGGATAGACTCACCAGGACGCGATAAATCGCCATAAACACCCTTAACCTCTTCTTTACTTTCGAGTTCTTCCTTTAGGGTATTGACTTTATCTTCGGCCGTTTTTTTAAGCTTATTAATTGTTTGGCCAAACTCTTTTTTTTGGTCGTTGGCCACATTTTTAAATTCTGCAAAATATTGCTTTAACAAGCCTTTTGAACCTAAATATTTAATACGGAAAGCTTCCACTTCCTCTTTAGATTGGGCTTTGAATGCTTCGGCTTCGTCAATGAGTTCTTTAATCTTATCTATCATAACATCTTAAAAAGGATGGCAAATTTAAGGATTTTATACTATTTGCATTTGAGATTAGCGCGGAATTATTGCCAATGGCGGTCAAAAATCAGGTGATATACTCCGTTTCCACAAAATAATTCACAATGGCTTCTTTCATCAATACACTTTGTTCCCCCGATTTTAAATGTGGTAGGGCTTCCAATACTTTGTAGTGTGGCCAACCGTCGTCATCTACATAGTCAAGTTCATAAAACCCATAGGGCGCCAATAATTTGCATATGGCAACATGCATTAGATCTAGTTTTTGGTCTTTTTTAAAACTTCTGTGCAGTTGGCCTAATTCCTGAACACCGATAAGATAAATTATGGCATCGAGCTCTAGGGTGTCGCCGTCTGCAAATTGTGCTGATAGCTTTTCTACTACCAAATCCCAACGCTCTTTTAATTGCTCGTCTCTTGCCATATTAATGTTTAACGGTATAAAGGTTAAAGTTGCAAAGTTAATTTATATTTGTTGAAATTATATAACTATGGACATAATTGATATTGTTTTAGGCGCTTTAATTTTATTTGGTTTAGTTCGGGGTTTTATGAAAGGACTTTTTGTTGAAGTCGCCTCTATAATCGCTCTCGTTGCCGGTGTATATGGTGCCATTCATTTTAGTGATTTTGCTGCTGAATTTTTACAATCGAAAACCGAATGGAGCGAAAACACCATTAAATATTCGGCTTTGGCAATCACTTTTTTAATTATTGTTTTAGCTATTGCTCTTGCTGGAAAAGCACTGACCAAATTGGCCGATTTTGCCGCATTAGGCATTATCAACCGCGTACTTGGTGGTGTTTTTGGTGCCTTGAAAATTGCTTTGATTTTAAGTGTAGTGTTAAATATTTTCGACAAACTAAATAACAGCATCACTTTTGTCGAAAAAGAAAATATCGATGAAACCGTACTCTATAAACCTGTAAAATCGTTGGTGCCACTTATTTTTCCAAACATTTTACAGCAAAAACACGAAGACGGTACATTAGTTGAAAAGGAAGCCTAACTCTAATGGCCATTAATCTAAATGATAAATTTCCATTATATCGCTTAGGTACTTCTCAAAATCAATTTTTAAATCGATAAGTTTTCCTGTATGTACATCAAAAACCCAACCGTGTACTTTTAATCCTCTATCGCGATAAGCCTTTTGTACGGCTGCGGTTTTTATAAGGTTGACACACTGCTCCTGTACATTTAACTCAACTAGCCTATCGTATTTTTTTTCTTCACATTCAATTTTATTGAGCTCAGCCCTATGTATTCTATAAACATCGCGAATATTACGTAGCCACGGATTTAAAATCCCCAGATCGGCCGATTGCATAGCCGCTTGTACACCACCACAGGCATAATGGCCACACACGATAATATGGTTAACCTTAAGGTGGTTTACAGCATAATTAACCACAGACATAACATTCAAATCTATACTGATTACCATATTGGCTATATTACGATGCACAAAAACCTCACCGGGCTTTGCTCCCATAAGCTCTTCGGCCGTTACACGGCTATCACTACATCCAATGTAGAGCAATTCAGGATTTTGACCTTTACCAAGTTCTTCAAAGTAATCGTTCTCGGTTTTCAGCTTACTTTTTATCCAAGCCCCGTTGTTATCAAATACTTTTTTTAAGTCCATCTTGTATCGTTAAAATTCATCTTTCACATTTCTTTTTACCCAATTCATACATTCCTTAAAGCTTTCAAATATATGTTCCCTAGGAATTAAATCGGGGATGATATCAATGCGTTCCATCATGTACTTTGGCTGCCTTAATAAGCCTACAAAAAGCACTTCAATGTTTTTCTTATTTAACTCTTGTAGTATGTCTTCCATGGCATACAAGCCCGATTGATCCATATACTGCATACGCCCAAGCCGAATTATAACGGTACTGGCAGTATCTGGTATTTGCTCTGACAACTG
The DNA here is from genome assembly GCA_022749295.1 of Flavobacteriaceae bacterium GSB9. Taxonomy (NCBI): domain Bacteria; kingdom Pseudomonadati; phylum Bacteroidota; class Flavobacteriia; order Flavobacteriales; family Flavobacteriaceae; species Flavobacteriaceae bacterium GSB9. Next base: position 2,600,939 of record CP062007.1, on the reverse strand, counting down.
TTGGAAGTCGCTAGTTGAACCAAAAAACAACGGGCCTTTTATGTGTTTAATAAACACTTCTTCCTTTAAGCTTTTGGGGAAACCTAATTCGTCTTTCCAAGTTTCCTCTTTTAAGGGTTTAACATCACTGCGCTCGGCCATTAAATCGCCAATTTTTTTCATAAACATTAATGAAGCAATTATCAGTCCAATACCAACGGCATAAACTAAGTTCCAAAATGTTGACAGAAATAGCACCACAAGCATTATGAGTACCTCGGAGCTTAATTTTAAAGGCCCCATTTTAATGTCTTTTGGCAAGCTGGGTATGGCTTTTAACCCTTTATAGTCCATTACTCCAATACCAACCGTTATTAAAATACCTGCCAGTACAGCAGCTGGTATTTTTGATGCCACTGGGCCGAGTCCCAACAAAATAACAAACAACAAAACGCCGGCAATCATACCTGAAAGTTTCGTTTTTCCTCCCGATGTAATATTTACCACTGTTCTAATTGTGGCACCTGCTCCAGGAAGTCCACCAAAAACTGCTGCAATGCTGTTACCAATACCTTGCCCCACCAATTCTTTATTGGGTTTGTGCTTTGTTTTGGTCATGTTATCGGCAACCACACTCGTGAGCAGAGAGTCTATTGCGCCCAAAAGCGCCAAAGTAAGAGCTGTAAACACATAAGGGGTTACACTGCTCAATTTGAAATTAGTGAAGATTTCTAAATTAGGCATCGGCAATCCGCTGGGTATTTCTTCAATGGGCCTATATTCTAGACCAAAACCCACCGCTACACCAGACATGACCAGCAAGGCTACTAAGGTACTTGGAACAGCTTTTGTGATTCTTTTAAAACCATATATAATAAAAATGGTTCCCAAAGCCAGCATCAACTCTAGCCAATTGATATTTTGTACAGCCCTTGGAAATGCTTTTATAGCACCTAAAGCCCCCGAGGTCTCTTTAGCTGCCAAGGTTTGCGATTCTTTTAAAATATCGGCTTCTGTAGTTTGTTCTGCCCGTTTAATGGTTTCTTTAAAATCTTCTAAAACCAATATGCCCTCTTCGGCTTCTTCTTTTAAGATATTCTCTAAAATAACTTCTTCGGCTTGGGGCTTAAACGTATTTACAAAGGCCATATCTTCCTTTGGATAGTAACCGAGAGATGGCAATATTTGTGTAAGTAAAATGATAACTCCTATGGCCGTCATGAAACCAGATACCACTGGATAAGGGATATACCTAATGTATTTACCCAAGCCCATAATCCCTAATCCGATTTGAATCAATCCGGCTAATAAAAATACCGTTAAAATTACGGGAAGGGCCTTTGAAACATCGCCGTCGTTGGCTGCAATTATTCCTGCAATAACCACCATACTTACGGCTGTCATAGGGGCAGTTGGACCTGAAATTTGAGTGTTGGTGCCGCCAAAAAGTGCCGCAAAAAAACTAATGAAGATGGCACCATAAAGCCCGGCAGTTGGCCCTAAACCAGAAGACACACCAAAAGCAAGTGCCAATGGTAGTGCAACGATTCCTGCGGTAATTCCCCCAAAGGCATCGCCTTTTATATTTGAGAATAGATTTTTCATATCTTGAATATATAAATATTTACTAAATTAAAGTGAAAATATTCTCAAAAAAAACTTAGACGAAAACCAGTATAAAAAGCGCTTGTAATTTCCTTAGAAGTTTACAAAAGCTATGAGATTAAGCTGGTCTCTGCCCGACGTTTCGAAAAACTGGTTCATGTAACCAGCCTCTAACCTGAGATTAGAATTCACTCTAAAGCCAATACCGCCATAAACCCTGTTTCGGTCAAAAATTGAAGTTTCCGTGTTTAAGAAAATCTCGTTATACGCAGAGAAATAAAATTTCCTCGGCTCTTCTATCTGCTTACAAAATGGAATGTTGACCCCTAAGAAATAACGAAAACGCAATTTAAAATCCTCTTCCACGAAACGCTGTTCGAATCGGTATCGGTGATTAAGTTTAACACTTCCTATGCTTTGTTTTGAAATGAATTGCTGAAATATTCTATGCTCATTTACCGAAACTTTATCGTTTGTATTTCCCAAATAATTTTCAGATAAAATATAGCCGTATCCGAGCAAAACATTGCTTTTACCTTCATTAAAAGTATAACCCAAACCTGTTCTTAACAGCAGTTGCTCCAAATCGCCAACCGCATTGTAGTTTCTATACTGGACTTCATGATGGATGTTCCATTTTTGGTTGAGTTTTTTATTTCCAAAATAAATCATCCAATTCCCTAAAGTACTATCTTGGGCCTGACTAAAAAAAGGCAGCATTAACCCTAAGACTAATGCCGCCAAATTTATTTTCTTTTTCATACTATTTTTCCCCATAAAACATTTTACTCGAAAAAAGTAACCGCTCCTGTGTTTACATCGTACATAGCACCTACGATAGCGATTTCTTTAGCATCTTCCATGTCTTTTAAAACTGGGCTTTGCTTTCTAATGTTGTCTATAGTTAAGTGAACGTTTTTCTCTGCGACGTTATTAACAAAATCAATATTTGATGAATTTCTTTGACTTGCATCGGCTGGTTCGGTTACAGCACTAACGGCTGGCTTTATTTTTCCTAGCATGGCCGTTAAGTTACCTAGTTTAGCATCGTCGCAAGCACCTTTTACAGCACCACAGCTGGTATGTCCTAAAACTACAATAACCTTGGTTCCTGCCAGCTTACAGGCAAATTCCATACTCCCTAATATATCTTCGTTTACAAAGTTACCGGCTATCCTAACACTAAAAATATCGCCAAGACCTTGATCGAAAACCAACTCGGCCGATACCCTGGAATCTATACAGCTCAAAATGGTTGCAAACGGGAATTGCCCATCGCTGGTATCATTAACTTGTTCCAACAAATTCCTGTTGGCCTTTAAATTGTTTTGAAATCTTACGTTCCCTTCCTTTAAAAACTGTATAGATTTCTGTGGCGTCATTGTCGCCTGTGTTTCTTTGGTGTGTGCTTTCATAATATTTTATTTTAAGTGTTTTTTAAAGGTTTGGTTCTTCAGATAAGAGCACTGAAACGTCAACCTTTCCCATAATATCTTTTATATCTGAACTCTTTAAACCTGCTCTGTTATTATTTCTCCTATCTAAATAGAGTAAGTTAATTTTACTTTTCAATACGTATTTAGACAAATTACTTATTGTATTGCTATTACGCTCAAAAATAAATTCTACAGCATTATTATCTAAAATGGATTCATCGTTTTCTCCTTGGTTGGTTTGGTCTGTAAATCTAAAGGCTTTAAACGGTTTTTGCGAGTGCTCGGCCAATTGGCTTACAAAGGCGTCCATGTTGCCTATATCACCATTATTTAAAAACCCCAGAGAATATAATTCTCCAGGCTCTAATGTATTTTGGTCACCAACTACCATTACACGGCCTTTAAAATTTTTTAAAACAAAATTTATTGTGCTATCTACAGGTATACCAAACTTTGTTTTTCGCTTTCCAAGAACAACAATATCCGGATTTTGTTTGGTAAGATAATCCTTTATTTCGTTTTTCACATTTCCGAAGGCATAGCTGTAATCGATCGCGATATTATAGGCTTTTGATACAGACTGTATTAAATTATCTATACTCTTCTTGGTTAAGCTATGCTGCTCATTGATGGTTCTGAATGTAGACAGTTGACTATCACGATCTACCACATCTGTCGCTTTTTTAACATGGAAAAACTTTATATCGGCCCCAAAGGTTTTAGCCAAGCTAATACTGCTTTTAAGAATGTTTTCTGTTGCATCTTTCAAATCTGAAAGTACCACAATACTATACTGCTTTTCCATGATGCTTAGCTTAAACTTAAACTCGATTTTGGCCTTTCGTTAAAGAACTTGATAAAACTTTCGGGGTTTTCTTCAATACCTCTTTTCGACACCAATTTGATATCAATATTTCGCTCTTTGGCCTTAAATAGAAAATCTTCAAGAATCTCTATAATATCATTGTCCAAATACCTTGTTTTTAAAAGGTTAAGCTCCAGATAAGTGTCTTTAGGCAAGCTATCCAACTCCTTTAAAATAGCACCTTTGTTAAAGAATGTCACCTCTTCTGCAAGGGTCATTTTAATTTTATGCTTACCGTTACTTTTGTCTTCAATATGAAGGAAATGGGAATTTTGGTAACTCTTTAAAAGGATTACTACGATGCCAACCAAAAGCCCAAGACCAATACCGTACAACAAGTCTATAAAAACGATACCCAAAATCGTTACAATAAAGGGCACCCATTGTTTCCACCCTAATTTATACATGGTTTTAAACAGTGATGGTTTCGCTAATTTATACCCTACTACCAATAAAATAGCGGCTAATACCGATAATGGAATCATATTTAGTAAGGTCGGAATTAAAATCACTGATATCAATAAGAAAAAACCATGAATAATTGCCGACATCTTAGATTCGCCACCCGATTGGATATTGGCAGAACTTCTAACAATTACCTGTGTTATTGGCAAGCCTCCAATCATTCCTGAGATAATATTACCTGTTCCTTGAGCCAACAGTTCTCGGTTTGTTGGTGTAACATTTTTATGAGGATCTAGTTTGTCTGTTGCTTCAACACATAATAATGTTTCTAAACTCGCAACCAATGCAATTGTAAATGCTACTATCCAAACATCTGGATTGGTGATAACAGCAAAATTGGGAAAACTAAACTGCGCTAAAAACGAAGCTGTATCATCTGGTACAGGCACGCTAACCAAGTGTGATGATGAAATGGCTAAAGTATCGTGGGATTTTGTAATTGAATAAAATATAATACCCAAAACAACAGCTACCAAAGGCCCTTGAATGAGCTGAAAAATCTTTGCTTTTTTGGTTAACACCCTATCCCATAAAATTAAAATGGCCAAACCTATCGCTCCAATTAAAAGTGACCCCAAAGTAATATTATCTACCATATTCAAAATTGCAGAAAAGGTGTTTTCTCCAGAGGTTTCAAAAAAGCTATCGGCACCTTCTGGCTCTGCATCATAGCCAAAAAAATGAGGTATTTGCTTTAAAATAATGATGATACCAATACCGGTAAGCATTCCTTTAATTACAGAAGAAGGAAAGTAATAGCCTATAATACCAGCTTTAAGCACTCCAAAAAGCAACTGAATGGCACCACCCAATACAACAGCGACCAAAAAATTTTGATAGCCCCCTAACGACCCAATGGCCGTTAAAACAATGGCTGCCAATCCAGCGGCCGGTCCACTAACACCAACTTTAGACCCACTTAAGGCTCCAACAACAATTCCTCCAATAATACCAGCTATTAAACCCGAAAACAAAGGAGCGCCACTGGCAAGAGCAATTCCTAAACATAATGGTAGGGCAACGAAAAATACGACTATACTCGCAGGTAAGTCTTTTTTAATAGTTTTAAACATATTATAATAAATTTTTGCATGGTCTGTTTAAACCTAGCGTATAAACAATTCATTTTGATTAAGGCTATCTTATTAAGCCTTTGGGCAGAATTTTACAATATGTTTACCTTGGGAGGTGGAGATGTTAGTTTTAAGTGCGGATTAGGATATTTTTTTTGGTAATATTCCAAGTTATGCTCATTATCACCAAAAGCAAATTCAAGTTCTGTTGCATCCATCTCGTAATACAACAGTTCTTTTTCGGTATTTTTTTTACCGCCTTTTTCTTCTTCTTCTGAAGTGGTAAAGAAGACAGAAACATCAACAGAATCGTCCAAAAAAGCAACAGCTGTTGGTGCCATTAAGAATAGCACGAACACACTTGTAAAGAATATTGAAACGATATGTTTTAACATAATTTTTTACTGAAAAAACAAATATACAATTCTAAATGTTAATTTTTACTAAAAGTAATTTAACATTTTAATGTCCTTTTCGTTTACCCAGCCTGTTTTACCGTCGGCCAGCTTTATTTTTTTCCAATTATTGTAGGTTTCTTCCACTTGCACCTTTGTGCCTTCGTGAAGCCTAAAAGCTTCCTCTCCCCTAGCATTAGGGGTGTTCTTCACCTTGCTTTCTTGAGCAAAAACAATAGCGGGGTTATCATTTTTATCTAAATTATATTTATGGAATGCAAAAGCTAAGGTTACAAAAACAAAAGCCAAACACACAAAACTCCCTATAAAAGTCAAGCGCTTTCTAATAGTAGAATAGGCAAAATAGTATATTAAAAACAACATCACGAAACAAAAAACCAAAGCCACGGCCGTTTTGGCCCAACCATCAAAAGACAGGCTATTAGTAACCTTGTTTAATAATTTTGCCAAACCTCCTTGTGGCACTGTTTCTATGGCATCAATCGTCATATTTTTGGCAAATGCCAAGTTGTTTTTAATATCAACATCGTTGGGTGCAAGTTGCAGTGCTTTTTCGTAATAATAAATACTTGGTGCTATATTATTGAGCCTGTAGTGCGCATTGGCCAAATTATAATATAACCCGGCAGAGTGTGTTCCGCTATCTAAAATAGCCTTGTAATTATCTATGGCTTCAGCATACTTACCTTCATTATACAATGTATTTGCCTTATTGAACAAGTCTTGGTTTTGTGAAAAAACCATGGTTCCAAAGAAAAACAAAAAAAAGTAAATTAAATGCTTCATTTTAACGTGCCTGTTTATCAATTAAAGAAATGGTTTTGGCAGCCCTATCGTAATCCTCTTGCATAGTAACATTGTCTATTGGTGTATATCGGGCCAATTCACAGTTTTCTATAATTCCTATAAAATCGTTCACCACAGCAGGCTCAACTTGCTTCTGTTTTAGCAAAGTTTCAATTTTATCTTTACTGAAATCACTCGTCTCAATGTGCAACTTTGCTTTTAAGTAGTTGTGTAAGGCTTTCTCTAATGCAATGTAAAACCCTTCTTTATCTCCTAACGATTTTTTAGCACTGCTTAGATACTTTCTAGCTAATTTATCGGCTTTTCTAATTTTGTTACCGTACACATCGGCGGCTCTGCTAGCTTTTTTCTTTCGTACCACGATGGCCAACGGAATAGCCAAAAAGGGCAGAAGCAGCAAACTCCAAAACAAATTGGTCTTAAAGAAATAGTTACGTTCAATGGGTTGAAAATCTGTTTTGGTTTTAATGAACGCAAATTGGTCGCTATTAAGTACCACAGCCTGCTTGTTGTTGCCTGCTGCTGTAACATTGGCGTTAGATTCGTTGTTTGCTGGTCCGCTTAAAACATTTATTACAATTTCATCGGATGTTAAACGTTTGTAACTTTCTGTTTTTAAGTCGAAGTAAGAAAACGAAATACTTGGTATGGGATACTTACCTTTATATTGTGGTACAACCGTATAACTGTCGGTAATGCTACCTTGCATTCCTGAAAGGTTTGTACGAACATTTTCTTTATGTTCAGGCTCGTAGACTTCAAGTGAGCTCGGCAACGATATTTTAGGGAGCTTAAACAACTTTAAATTACCGTTTCCATTCACCTCAACCTTCACTTGAAGCGATTCGGTAGCATCCAATTCGGTTTTTGAAGCCGTAACGCCCAAATTAAAGTCGCCAACCGCACCGGTGAAATCAACAGGTTTTCCTGATTCGGGCAATGGCTTTACATTAATCGTTTTATTTCCTGCCGAAACGGTTCTATTAGTTCGTGTCATATAAACACTACCAAAAATATCGCGACGGTTTGTTGGCACCCGTAAAGCGATATCGAGTGTTAGAGGCTCTATATTTAATTTTCCTGTTTTCTGAGGATATAACACGGTTTTCCGAAGCACTAAAAACCTGTAGTCTTCGCCATTATATTTTCCGTTTTGCACCTTTTGGCCTTGGGTATCGATATTCTGGCTCCAAAAATCGTTGTATCTGGGTGTGTCTACTTCATTCCAATTGTCTACAGCTATTTTTGGCGAAACATACAATTTGTAAACTACGGTAATAGCTTCGTTTAGATACGGATTAGTTTTAGAAACCTCAGCCACAAGGTGAATATTCTCTGAAGCTAAATATTGGGGATCATTCGGGTCTTTTGGGATATCTACCGCAGCAGTAACTTCAACCTTAATTGGTGTTGTTTTATAAATGGTACCATCAATAACAATTGTGGCCTGCGAAATAGTAAAGTTTCCTCGCTTTTGGGGTGCTAAAAAGTAACTGTATGTTTTTTTGAAAGTACGCTTACCATTAATCCAAGAATTACTAACAGATTGATTTGGCCCACCAACCACCGTAAAATTTGTAAAATCTGGTGGATTAAAGTTATCGCCGTCTTGGTTCATTTCAAAATCGATACGCAGGCGCTCGTTAACACCTAATTTATTTTTGCTCACTTTCGCGTTAAACTGTACTTGAGCAGTAGCTAAGCTTGTAGCCAATAAAAATAATATGAATATGTATTTTGTGATTTTCATAAATTAACGAAAACGATTACCAATCTTTATCAGATTGGATGATAACACCTTTTTGCTTTTCGGCGTTCATTTTTTCTTGTACTTTTTGCTCTTGATTATTCATGGCCTCTAGCAAATTTTTAATTTGTTGTGGCGATAACTGTCCAGGTTGAGGCTTAGGTTGAGGCTGTTCTTTTTTTTCGTCACCATTTTCACCTTGGTCTTTATTTTTGTCTTGGGGTTTATCTTGGTTTTCTTTTTCTTCTTCGCCTTTGTTTTCATCCTGTTTATCTTGATCCCCTTCGTCTTTTTTATCTTCGTTATTATCGCCTTCTTTATTCTTGTCGTCCTTGTTATCTTGATTTTGTTTATTCTCGTCTTGTTTTTCGTCGTTGTTGTCTTTGTCCTCTTGATTTTTATCCTGATCCTGATTTTGGTCTTGTTGCTGCTTAGCACAATCTTTAGCCAACGCTAGGTTATAACGGGTCTCATTATCGGTTGGATCATTTCTAAGGGCGTTCTTATAAGCCTCTACAGCTTCTTTACATTTTTTACCCTGCATTAATACGTTACCAATATTATGGTATGCTTTGTGCTTTTCTTTTTTTGATGTGGCCACTTTTGCAGCTGCCTCTAATCGATAAACAGCTTCATCAAGATTTCCATTTTTTATGTACGATGTACCTAAGTTATAACTACCAACAACCGAATTTGGCTGTTCTGAAATAGCTTTTCGGTACTCCATTTCTGCTGAAATAGCATTGTCTTCTTCCAGAAAATTATTGCCTTCGTAAACAAAATTATTCGCTTTTTTTAAGGCCAGCAACTGCGCTTTGTCTTCTTCTTGCGAAAAAGACAAAAACGTTGTAAACATTAATAAAATGGCCAGTAATTGTTTCATTTTTATTTCTAAATTAGAAAATATTGCGTGTTTTGTTCGTTAAAGATTTTATAAAAAATATCTTTTTTGTACTTGTTTATAAATTTTCATTGAACAGGTTCAATTTTTTAAGCCAGGCCGTTTTGCGTTCCAAAAGGAAAACATCGAGTAATAAAAAGAAAATTCCGAAACCTAAAAACCATTGAAACTGATCTTTAAAATCGGCAAATTGCTTGGCTTCAAACTCGGTTTTGTCCATAGCATTTAAAATATCCCTTATATTATCAACGACGTTATTGGTGTTTCTTCCATTTATATAAGCTCCATTGGCCTCTTCGGCTATATTTTTTAAGGTTTCTTCGTTCAGTTTGGTAATAACCGTCTCACCTTCATTATCCTTTTTATAGTTTAAAACAACCCCATCTCGCTTAATAGGGATAGGCCCTCCCTTTACATCGCCCACACCAATTGTAAAAATACGAATACCCTCTTCACTGGCCTCTTCGGCAACGGCTGCTGCTTGTTCGCTGTGGTCTTCTCCATCTGAAATAATGATGAGTACGCGGTTGGTTTGCTCTTCGTCGTCAAAATAGGTTTTAGCTAGATTAATGGCTTCGTTAATGGCCGTACCTTGCGATGACAACATATCGGTATTCATGCTTTGCAGAAACATTTTTGCTGAAGCATAATCGGTGGTTATGGGCAGCTGCGGAAAAGCCTTGCCAGCATAGGCGATAATGCCAATACGGTCGCTCGCTAAATTATTGATGATTTGCGTTACCAGTTGTTTCGATTTTTCCAAGCGGTTGGGCGCTATGTCTTCGGCAAGCATACTTTTTGATACGTCTATAGCAAACACAATATCAACACCTTCCCGTTTAACGGTTTCCAATTTTGTCCCTATTTTGGGGTTCACTAAGGCTATAGCTAAACATGCAAAAGCTAAGCAGAGTAGAATTACTTTTAAAATGCTTTTAAAAAGCGAGGTATTTGGGCTCAATTTTTTAAGCAAGATTTTATCGGCAAACTTGCGTTGTGCTCGGTATTTCCAGAGTTGAAGCACCAAAAAGAGCAGTACAATTACCGGGATAATTGCCAATGTCCAAAACCATATTTTTTCGTCTAATTGATACATGTATTCGTTTATTTGTTTTCCGTGGATTTATTTAATCTTTTACCACGAATACTACTGATATTTTATTTAATCAACGTCAATTACCATCTAAAAAAGATTAAACAAAACTTCTAAAAACGGTGAATCGCAATAACAATTCCAACAACAAAAGTAATCCTGCTAATATCACTAACAGACGGTACTTTTCGTCGTAGTTGTAAAATTTAAATTCTTCTATTTCCGTTTTTTCGAGTTTGTTTATTTCATTATAAATCTCTTCTAGTTTTTTATTGTTGGTTGCCCTAAAATATTTGCCTCCCGTTACTTGAGCTATTTCTTTTAGCAAGGCCTCATCGATTTCAACTTGAATACGACCATATTGAAAATTTCCATTAGGCAGAATAGCAACGGGCGATAACGCCATACCATTGGTACCCAAACCTATGGTATAAACCTTTATGCCAAATTCAACGGCCAATTCGCTCGCAATTTTAGGATCAATAAACCCTGAATTGTTAACACCATCAGTAAGCAGAATAATGACTTTACTTTTTGCTTTACTGTCTTTAAGTCGGTTTACCGAAGTGGCTAATCCCATACCAATAGCCGTCCCGCCTTCAATTATAGTGTTGTATTTTATACTTTTTAACGAACGCAAAACTATAGCTTTATCGCTGGTAATTGGCGTTTTAGTGTAGCTTTCGCCGGCGTATTCTACCAAACCAATGCGGTCGTTGGGGCGTCCTTTAATAAATTCTGCTGCAACATTTTTTAGAGCTTCCAAACGATTGGGTGATAAATCTTTAGCCAGCATACTAGCCGAAACGTCAATAGACATGACAATATCAATACCCCGGGTAGTTTTTGTTTTTGTAGAGACATCAACAGATTGAGGTCGAGCCAAAGCGGTAATTAGCAAAGCCAATGCCAACAGTCGCAGCACAAATAAGGCATGCCTAAACTTTGGCAACCACGAGTTAGTAATTTTAAACCCTTTCAAGCTGGACATTCTAAGCTCGGCCGTTTGTCTTTTATTTTTAAATAGATACCAAAGCACAGCCAATGGAAGCGCCAGCAGCAACCAGAAAAATTCTTTATTTGCAAATTCTATGCCTTCAAACATCAATTTTCTGCTTTTTTAAGTTCCACTGAATTTAAGATACGTTCTACCATTTGCTCTGCATAAACATCTTGCTCTTTATAAAAAAGTAGCACTTGTTGGATTACATTTTCGGCTGTAAAACCAAGAATTACATAGTTTCCTTTTTCGAGTTTGTCTGTACCCAATACAGGCGAATCCATTGAACCGAACACCTTTAAACCTTCTGCCCCGTTTGGGGTTTCAAACTTTTCGCTTTTGGTAATTATATTTTGGGCACCAGCACTTTCAAAAAGTTTCAAACTACCATCAATGGCTTTTTGTAGGTCTATTTTATTTTCACCTAAATTCCTAATTTTTGTCGTGGCCACCTGTATTTGAAATCTGTCAATTAAGCTACCATAGCTAAATTGGGTTAATTCCATTTGTTGGGCCATTTGCTCGGGCAACTGAGGAGTTGTACGCTTTAAAACTTTGGGTGTGCTTATCGTTATTGGTGGAAAACCATATTCACTTGTTATCCACTCGCCTTCCAAAAGTTCTTTACTATCGTGACCAATGATGGTATCCTTCACGTAATCGAAACCAAACTTTATCGAAAGCCCGGTTATAGTCACCAAAAGCAAAAACACGCTAATTCCAACCGTTAACCATACTTTTTTGCGTTTCTTTTTTTGCTCTTGTTCTTCGCGATATTTCTCATCCAACAACTTTTCTTCTTCTGTTGGTTCTGGCAATGCTTCTTTAACATGGTCTATTTCGACATCAATCGTATCGCGGTCAATTTTAGCCAACTCAATATCTGGAGCAGATTTAGCAAATTTCACCAAATCTGCACGTTTTAAAATCCTTTCCAAGTTTTTAATATCTTCTTGACTTAAATCAACTTGATTTCCCTCCTTTAAAAGTTTAAGCCTTGTTATAAGCTCGTCAGTTGTGCTTTCTAGCGCACGGTCGTAAACTTTTTCGTCAAGATATTTACGGATAATAAAGGTTAACTCAGAGTAGTAATCCTTAAGGTTTTCTTGTTCTAAATACTGGCTTTCATCTAACTTTTTCAAAGCTAATTTAGCTTGGTCGTAAGGAGGTAATAAGGCTATTTGTTCTTCTTCCGTTAATGGTTTTTTCCGCCAAATAAACCAATACAACAAAAAGGCTAAAACTCCTAAAATCAATAATGTGAGCAAAACATACTTCCACCAATTACTACCCTGCTTTTTTACGGCCATTATAGGTTTTATGTCGTAGAGCCCTTTGGTAGTATCAATTTCTATATTTCGAACTTCCACTTGAAGCGAATCGGTAAAAAACGTTTTGTCACCAACAATAATTTTCTGTTTTGGAATGGTATATTTTCCCGAATCGAACTGGGTGAGTCCATACTTTTTTATGAGATTAACTTTAGCCTTGTTTTTTAAGGTATCTACATCATAAGATTCAATCATCTCCAAAGGCGAAAAGGTTTGCCCCTCAGGGAATACCACCAATGTTGTTGAGTCTGTTTCAACTTGAATATGATACGTAATCTGTTCTCCAATTTTTATTGACGTGGAATCGACAGCTGATTTAACTTGGGAAAAAGAAAACAAAGAAAGCAGCATAAAGGCAGAAGACAGAAGTAATCTTTTTTTGATGCTTCTTTGTTCTTTATTCTTGTTTCTTTGTTCTTTGATGTTCAAATTATTCTTCATTTTTAAGTAGGTTTCGACTACGCTCAACCTGGCAACTTCTCGTTTATCCTCTTCTTTTAAAATACCCCAACAGCTTTTTTACGTAGCTTTCGTCAACACGACAATCTATGGCGCCAGCGCCAGATTTGGCAAAACTATTCTTGTAATAGTTTACTTTTTCGTTATGAAATTTACTGTAGTTGAGGCGTACTTTTTTTGATGACGTGTTAACTAACATCCACTCACCTGTTTCTTCATCTTGCATTTGTACCATACCCAAATTGGGGATTTCTTCTTCGCGCTTATCGTAAATTCGAATACCTGTTACATCATGTTTTCCCGAAACTATTTTCATGGTTTGGTGGTAATCGTCTGCGATAAAATCAGATAACACAAAAACAATGGCTTTTTTCTTCATGACATTTTGCATGAATTTTAAAGCCTCGACAATGTTGGTCTGCCTGCTTTCTGGTTCGAATTCAATTAATTCCCTAATAATGCGAAGCACATGCGAACGGCCCTTTTTCGGAGGAATATAAAGCTCAATTTTATCGGAAAATAAAATAAGGCCGATTTTATCGTTGTTTTGTGTTGCTGAAAATGCAAGAGTTGCTGCTATTTCAGTAACCACTTCGTTTTTAAACTGTTGCTCTGTTCCGAATAGCTCAGAACCCGAAACATCAACCATGAGCATCATGGTAAGTTCGCGTTCTTCTTCAAAAACCTTAACATAAGGCTCGTTGTAACGCGCTGTAACATTCCAATCGATATTCCTTACATCGTCTCCAAATTGATACTGGCGCACTTCACTAAAAGTCATACCGCGTCCTTTGAAGGTCGAGTGGTATTCACCTCCAAAAATATGATCAGACAACCGGCGTGTCTTGATCTCTATTTTCCGTACTTTTTTTAGTAAATCTTTAGTATCCATTGTCTCAGTGTGCAGTGTTCAGTATGCGGTAAGCAGTTCTAAATTTAGTATCCGGTTTGAGTTTTCAGCTTTACTTTTTACCTAAGACTAAAAATCAACAACCAAATACCACTAACTAATTATGGTACTTCTATTTCGTTTACTATTTTGTTGATAATATCTACCGAGGTTACGTTTTCGGCTTCGGCTTCGTAAGTAATACCTATTCTGTGCCTTAAAACATCGTAAACCACAGCACGTACGTCTTCTGGAATTACATATCCACGGCGTTTGATAAAGGCATAGCATTTTGCAGCAGCAGCCAAATTGATACTACCACGAGGCGATGCCCCAAAAGATATTAATGGTTTTAAACTGGTAAGTCTATATTTTTCTGGGTAACGCGTGGCAAAAATGATATCGAGAATGTACTTTTCTATCTTTTCGTCCATGTAAACTTCGCGCACCGCCTTTTGAGCATTTAAAATTTGATCTAAAGACACTACGGGATTTACTTTATCCCAAGCCCCGCTGAGATTAGCTCGCATAATGAGTTGCTCCTCGTTAATTTTTGGATAATCTATAACCGTTTTTAACATAAAACGGTCTACCTGCGCTTCCGGCAACGGATAGGTTCCTTCCTGCTCCACAGGGTTCTGTGTAGCCATTACCAAAAACGGTTTATCTAGCTTGAAGGTATCGTCGCCAATAGTAACTTGTTTTTCCTGCATGGCTTCGAGTAAGGCCGATTGCACTTTAGCTGGCGCTCGGTTAATCTCGTCTGCCAACACGAAATTGGCAAAGATAGGCCCCTTTTTTATGGAAAAATCGTTAACCTTCATATTATAGATTAGGGTTCCCGTAACATCTGCCGGCAACAGGTCTGGGGTAAACTGAATCCTGCTAAACGTACCATGTACCGCCTGAGACAGCGTATTAATGGCTAAAGTTTTTGCTAACCCAGGAACACCTTCAAGCAGTATGTGCCCCTGCCCCAATAATCCAATTAATAATCTTTCAACCATATGCTTTTGTCCCACGATGACTTTATTCATCTCTAACATCAGTAAATCAACAAAAGCACTTTCCTTTTCAATTTTCTCGTTAATCGACTTAATATCAATTGTACCTGTTTCTTCCATCATTTTATTTTTTTAAAAGCCCGAATATACTGCCCTTAATTGAGCAATGCAAATTGTTAAAATTTTTATTGCCTTGGTGTTAAAAATTGGTTAAAACTAAACAGGTGAAGCCGTTAATTATTGGTTAAAAAATAAAAGCAGTGTCGAATGACACTGCTTTTAATATGAAATATTTATATTCGTTTATTCCGCAACTAGTGTAATATCGTCTACTGTTTTTGTATCATTAGCAACTACGGACACATTAATTTCTTGAGACACATAACCCTCTGCGCTTACTAAAAGCGTGTAATCTCCTTCAGGAATTCCTTCAATTAGAAAAACACCGGTTTCATCGGTTTCATCGGAAACAGCTACACCTTCAACCATAACAGATGCCGTGGCAACGACCCCTTCGGGCAGTTCAAGAACAGTTCCTGTGATATTTCCTGGTTTAAGCATTAAAATAATGGGTTCGGCTATTGTTGTTGTTTCACCATTTACAACATCAACACCTGTAGCCATTCCACTAGCATAGTCAGACGCTTCATCAACTGGCGAGATGATAACATCATAAGTTCCGCCGGGAACACCCCACAAAGCAAAAGCTCCTGTTTCGTCGGTATAAGCTGAGATTACATCATCGTCTTCTGGGTTGTCGTTACCCTTATCATCAACAATAACTGACGCCATTGCAGGCACATCGCTTGGAGAAACACTTCCTTCGATAATACCAGAATTAACCTCAGTACTTAAATTAAGTACTGGTTTTAATATAATATTATCAGAGTTTCCGGCCATCACGATAGATTTTTCTACATCGAAATCTAGAATAAAATCATAGGTGTAGCCTTCTTCTATAACCGAGTTTACTTTTAATTTTAAACCCGATTGTTGGGCACTTGGGGTTTTTAAATCGTATTCAACATCTTCCTCTGCATCGTTTTCCATAACAATGGTATTGCCATCACCTAAGACCAATCGCATTTGGGATAACGTTCCCGCTGGAATGGGAAATTTATCAACAAGCACTTTACTGATACCTCCTGTAAAATCCAGAAGGTTTACGGTTTCATTTTGGGCATCTAACGACATCCATCCATTTTCATCTTCGCTATCATCATCCATTTTTATCATGACGTCAACAACTTCAACATTAACGGCCTTATAATCACCAGGGGCGTCTACAAGTCTTACACTAATGGTTGGTTGAACGCCAGTAGCGCCACCACTATTGGCCTTGTCCTCACATCCAAAAAAGGATACAAGCAACATTGATAAAAAAGTTAATTTAAGCTTTTTAATTGCATTCATAGTTATTCATTTTAAGATTTGTATTAGTATTTACGGTTACTTTGGGCATTTTGGATTATATAAAAACAAGTTGCCCTATAAACAACTGTATTCCAAATAGCTAACAATTTTATTATTTTCAATCTGTTTTAAGTACTTTTATGGTTGAACAACGTACCTATTCGACGGATTACAGATTTCCGCCCAAATTATGATTAACAAACGCCTACTTATAAAACACCTTTTGGCTCATAACGACGAAAACAGCTTTTATGATAAAAAACGAAAAGTCGATATTTCGCAAAAGGAAGGCAAGGGCAAGTTTTTAAAACACATATGTGCACTTTCCAATAGTAATCCTAAAAACAACTCTTACATTGTAATAGGTGTTGAAGATGAGGACAACAAAATAATTGGTGTCGATTTTTTTGACGACAGTAAAATTCAAAACCTTATTAATGCCTATTTAACCAATCCGCCAATTGTTCAATATGAAAATATACCTTTTCCGCATTTACCTGAAGACAAGGTTGTTGGTTTAGTTACCATACGGCCCACGGGAAAAATAACCTCATTAAGAAAAAACATCTGGAAATATTATGGCGGCTCTGTTTTTTTTAGAGACGGCAGCATGAGTATGCCCAAAGTGTTCGATATTGAAATTAAAGATGTAAACTCTAAAATTGTAGAGGCCATTGAAAAAAATGCACAAAACAACATTGAGCACACCCTTGATGGCGTATTTCATTTTATGGAGGCCAGAAAAGACTACAATCCAGAATATAAAGTGTTTAAAGAATACTTTGTTGTGTGTTGGGCCGGCCAAAAAAAGATGGTAAAAGACGAAGTATTTTATTCAAGAGTTGATATTGAACTTGTAAACGAACAGGTTCGATTATTCTTTTCTGCGCTTGATGAAGTTGCTATCAATATTAACGATTCGCTTTTTAAAATAATAGAATATGTAAATTTAGGGTTGCAAGATGCCAAAAAATATTATCCGTTAGAAGAAACGCTTATTAAGTTTGAAGATAATGCACAGTACCATATAGAAACCAAACTCTTGTTCGAACCTCCGCAATACGACAAAAAAGTACTGCACCATATTTACAACACCAACAATGTTATTTTAGATAAGCTAAAAAAAGGGATAACGCTTACCGAAAGGGAAACTATAGACCTAAGGACCCTACCTTCAACTTACCTTATTTGTTATTTAAACTTGTTTCATGAGGCCATAGATAAGCTAAACGAAGCAAAACCTTATTTAAAAGCCTACAGCGAAGACGTTTACCAACTTTACAAAGAGGCCTTACGGATACTTAGAAAGGTAAAATACAATTAACATTTGTTAATAAATTTAACCTTCGCTTAACGTTAAGCGTTGTTATGTTTAAAGAAAAGTTGTATTTTTGTTGTGCTATTAATCTTTTTAATTAAACCTTGTGCTCCAAATCAAAAATTGAGTCAAGGTTTTTTTATGCTTAAAGGGGACTGTTCCTAACCCTTTTTGATTTAAAAGTATCTGCAATCTATAAATCAAACCTTATGCCCTGTGCCAAAGGCAACTCAGTAGTATAATTTATAGTATTTGTTTGTCGGCGCATATAAATTTTCCAGGCATCACTTCCGCTCTCACGACCGCCACCTGTTTCTTTTTCGCCACCAAAAGCACCACCTATTTCTGCTCCCGAGGTACCAATATTTACATTAGCGATACCACAATCGGAACCTTGAACAGACAAGAATCGTTCAGCCTCTCGCAAATTGTTGGTCATAATAGCTGAAGACAACCCTTGTACCACATTGTTTTGAATGTCGATGGCATTTTCAACATTTCCAGAATATTTCAATACGTATAAAATTGGCGCAAAGGTTTCTTGCTGAACAACCTCAAAATCTGGCTTAGCCTCTGCAATGGCTGGTTTTACATAACAACCACTTTCAAAACCTTTACCGTTTAAAACACCGCCTTCAACTACAATCTCACCACCTTCTTGAACTACTTTTTCTAAAGCATTTTGATACATTTTAACAGCATCTTTATCTATTAATGGGCCAACATGGTTGTGCTCATCCAACGGATTACCAATACGTAATTGTTTATAAGCATCAACAACCGCACCTTTAACTTTATCGTATATGCTTTCGTGAACAATTAACCGTCGTGTTGAAGTACAGCGTTGCCCACAAGTACCAACGGCTCCAAAAACAGCACCAATAACCGTCATTTTTATATCGGCATCGGGCGTAACAATAATGGCATTGTTACCGCCAAGCTCTAAAAGACTTTTACCGAGGCGTGCAGCCACTTCTTGAGCCACAATTTTGCCCATTCGTATGGATCCAGTTGCTGAAATTAGTGGAATCCTATTGTCTTGTGTCATAAATTCACCTACCCTGTAATCTCCATTAATTAATGAAGAAATACCTTCAGGCAAATTATTTTTGGCAAAAATCTCTGCTGCAATATTTTGGCATGCAATACCACAAAGAGGCACCTTTTCGCTGGGCTTCCAAACGGTAACATCTCCACAAACCCACGCCAAGGCCGTATTCCATGACCAAACTGCTACCGGAAAATTAAACGCCGAAATTATACCAACAACACCAAGCGGATGGTACTGTTCATACATACGGTGTCCTGGGCGTTCACTGTGCATTGTAAAGCCATGAAGCTGTCGTGACAACCCTACGGCGAAATCGCAGATATCTATCATTTCCTGCACTTCGCCCAAACCTTCTTGGTAGCTCTTTCCCATTTCGTATGACACCAACTTTCCTAAGGCTTCTTTTTTTTCTCGCAACTTTTCACCAAACTGACGCACAATTTCGCCGCGTTGTGGTGCCGGCATGGTTCGCCAAACCTTGAAAGCTTCTGTCGCTGTTTGCATAACCTTTTCAAAATCTTCTTTTGTAGTCGTTTTTACTTTTGCAATAAGCTGCCCATCTACTGGCGAAACACTTTCAATTATTTCGCCGTTCGAAAAGTGATTTAAACCCGTTGATGTGCCTTCATTTACAGTTTTTATGCCTAAAGTTTCCAAAGCTTTATCGATACCAAAATCAGTTACTAACGCTTTCATGTATTATTGATTTGTCATTAATTTTTAAATTATTTACGAATATAACAATAAAAAGTTTGTTTTATTGAAATTCACAAATAAATCAATTAGTTTTATGCTTGTTAAATTTCAACTTAATAATGAAAAAAATCTTCACCCTTTTCCTGATTATATGCATTGCTATATCCTGCAAGAAGGATATAGAACAGACAGTTAAAAGAGCCGTCTGAGAAAGCCAAATTCTGTATTGTAATTCATGGTGGTGCCGGGACAATTTTAAAAGAAAATATACCTTCTGAAAAGGAAGCAGTTTACCGCAATACATTAGAAGAAGCCATAAGAATTGGGCATAACATATTAAAAAATGGCGGAAGCAGTTTAGATGCTGTTGAAAAAACCATTAATATATTAGAAAATCCCCCACTATTCAATGCTGGAAGGGGCGCTGTTTTTACTCACGACGGTTTCAATGAACATGATGCTTCCATTATGGATGGCAGGACTTTAAACGCTGGAGCCTCCACTTGCACCAAAACAGTTAAAAACCCCATTAGTTTAGCCCGTAAAGTTATGGAGCAGTCTCCCCATGTTATGCTATCTGGAAAAGGAGCTGAACAATTTGCTGAAGAAGAAGGTTTGGAAATTGTTGATTCTAACTATTTTTTTACCAAAAAGAGTTTTGATGCACTACAACGTGTAAAGAACGCCCAAAAGACAGCGTTTTACAATGCACAAATAAACGATAGTAAATTTGGAACCGTGGGTTGCGTGGCTTTAGACAAAAATGGGAATCTTGCTGCAGGAACTTCAACTGGAGGCATGACGAACAAACGCTGGGGGCGTATTGGTGATTCGCCCATAATTGGCGCGGGCACTTATGCCAATAACAAAACCTGTGCTGTGTCTTCAACAGGATGGGGAGAATATTTTATTCGAGGTATGGTAGCCTACGATATTTCGGCTTTAATGGAATACAAAAACTGGTCTTTGGAAAAAGCTGCTAAAGAAGTCATTCAAAGAAAATTACCAAGCATAGGCGATGGCCGTGGCGATGGCGGCATTATTGCCATCGATAAAAACGGTAATATGATCATGGAATTCAATACAGCGGGTATGTTTAGGGCAATGATGAATGATAGTGACCAACTTTACATCGGTATGTTCGAAGACTGAGCACGTGGTTCTGCCTGTAATTATCTAATAAAGGTTTTTATCATATTATGATCACTTTTAAAAGTATGGATTTTTTCTGTTTTGAGAATTTTTAAATCCTTTGAAACCCAGATATGGTCCAACGAAAGCAAAGGAAACACCCAAAACCAAGTTTCTTTAAAACCATTTCCTTTTTTTGAAAAGGCATGATTGAAATCTTGTTTTAAACCATCCAAATATTTAGATTCGAATGGCACGTTAAAATCACCTAAAATTACTGTATTGGGGTTATTCTCAATGCGGTTATTTACAAAACCGAATTCCCACGACCTTGGTACATCGGTACTGCCCTGAACATCTATAGCACAAAAATTAATTGACTTGCTTTTAAAAAATAATAGATGTGAATGGTATTTTGAAATGTCTTCCTTCTGAACATGAATTGGGGTTTTGGAAAACACAACCATATCGGTGGCCGATTTATAGAAGTGATATTCTGGGTAATGCGTTTTCAAAACCGTGGTGTCTAAACTTGTGGCTTCGGTCAACACCATAATATCCGGTATGCCATCGTTCAATGTAAAAGCTTCAGCAAACCCTTTATCTCTGGAGGCATTCCAAAAAACAATTTCAGTATCTGTTTCCTTTATACTTTCCGGGAAATGTAACTTAAAACTTCTTCCAAACCATAAAATTGACAAAACAACAGCTAACCCAAGATTGATTTTACTAAACCTTCCCAAAAAAATAGAGAGAAAAACGATGATAAAAATAATTATTGGCAACGGATAGCTGTAGAAAAGCAACGAACTGGCATAGCTATTTTCTTTTAAAACAAAGTGAATAGCCAGCAGTGCCAGTATAACCAATATATTGAAGAACAGATAAATGCTCTTTATTATTTTAAATAGCATTTATCGTAATGAATAGCCTTTGGCTGCCCACCATGGCCGGATTTCAATTTCCAAACGCCCCGCTTTCACCATAGGATCAGCATTAGCTAAACTGTCAGCCATTTTTAGGGTTGGCACATTATAAATGGTTATTCCCCTGATGCTACCGTTATCGCCAAACGGGCCAGAAATATCGGCATATCCCAAATCGTACATTTTCTTTAAGTGTGCTAAATGTTCCTTTTGCAAATCGGCCGTTTCCTCTTCATTCTGTCCCCTAATAGGACCTGTTTTCAAAAAAGCCATAAAGTATTGCTGCATTAAAATAGTATCATGGGTTTCTTCATCAATAAAATCAAAGGTTTTGAATCCTTTTTCGGTTAGTTCTTGCTTAATTGCGCTTATTGATTTTTCAATGGGTTCTTCCAAAGTCGTTTCAGCAAAAGCCGTAGAATCTTCATTTTTTTCGACCGTTTCTAAAATTCCATTATCCGAGGTTTCAGTTTTTGGTTGGTCTTTGCAGCTAAATATAAATGTTACAACTGTAAAAGCAATTAGTATTCTATTCATAATTTCCATTTTTTGTAGGGGTGTTTGCTAAGTTGGGCGTTATAATATTTAGGATTTCCTGTTACCTCATCTCCCAACCAATCTGGTTTTTCGAAAGTTTCGTTTTCGCTTTTCAGTTCAAGTTCGGCAATCACTAAACCTTCGTTATCTCCAAAAAACTCGTCTATCTCAAAAATATGGTTTTTAAGCTTTACTTCATAACGTATTTTATCGATAATGCCCGATTCGCAAAGATTTAACAATGCTTTAGCATCCTGCAAAGCAATTTCTTTTTCCCACTCAAAACGAGACAGTCCATTTTTGGACGAGGCCCCTTTTACCGTTAAAAAACCTTTTTCACCTTTAATTCTTACGCGAACAGCCCTTTCTTTATGTGAGTTTAAATAGCCCTGAACCAATTTGGTTTTTTTGAAGGCTGCAGTTTTAAAATCGTTTGAAAGCACTAAGAATTTGCGTTCAATTTCTATCATAAATTCATATTTTATTTGACTTTGTAAATCTAAGCCATCAAAACAATTAATGCCTAAATTTACACCATGTATGCCGATTTACCAATACGAAAAATCATCCATGTTGATATGGATGCCTTTTATGCCTCGGTGGAGCAAATGGACAACCCCGAACTTAAAGGCAAGCCCATTGCTGTTGGTGGCGGAGGCAAGCGCGGTGTTGTTAGCGCCGCCAGTTACGAGGCTAGGACCTTTGGTGTGAAAAGTGCCATGGCCGGAAGCCTCGCAAGCAAGCTTTGCCCCAATTTAATTTTTGTGCGGCCTCGTTTTGAACGGTATTCTGAGATCTCTAAAAAAATTAAAACCATTTTTTACGATTATACAGATTTGGTTGAACCGCTTTCGTTGGATGAAGCCTACTTAGATGTGACAGAAAACAAAAAAGGAAACCCAAGTGCCACAATTATTGCTCAAGAAATAAGAGAACGCATACAAAATGAGGTTGGTTTAACAGCATCGGCAGGAATTTCCATCAATAAATTTATCGCGAAAGTAGCCAGCGACTATAACAAACCCAACGGACAAAAAACCGTAAACCCCGAGGATGTACTTCCGTTTTTAGAGCAATTGGACATTAGAAAATTTTATGGCGTAGGTAAAGTAACGGCAGAAAAAATGTACCAAAAAGGCATTTTTACCGGATTGGATCTAAAGCAAAAATCTTTGGGGTTTTTAAATGAGAACTTCGGTAAATCGGGTAAATACTTTTATTACGTTGTTAGAGGGATTCACACCAGCGAAGTTAAACCAAACCGCATTCGTAAAAGCTTGGCTGCGGAACGTACCTTTTCAGAAAACCTATCTTCTGAAGTATTTATGCTCGAAAAATTAACACATATTGCTGAAGAAGTCTCTAAAAGACTCAAAAAAAGCAAAGTGGCCGGAAAAACGGTAACGCTCAAAATAAAATACAGCGACTTTACATTACAAACACGAAGCAAAACATTACCCTATTTTATTAGCGACAAGAGCATTATTTTAGAAACCGCGAAAGATTTACTTTACCAAGAAAACCTTCAAAATTCGGTAAGGCTATTGGGTATTTCACTATCAAATCTCAACACCGAAAAAAGACCAGAGCGTCAAAAGGAAAAAAATGCGGTGAGTGTGCAACTGCAATTTGACTTTTAAAAAATGTTTTAAAATTAAAAAATCCTTTGCCTTTACATAAAAGAATACATCTTTTTTCAATTTCCACATCTCGCTAAAGCATGTGTTTTAGAAAGATACAGTAAAAATATACCTAACTCGACCAGTTCCAAAAAAATAAAATTTTCAATTTATATCTTAAAAAAAATATGTACGTTTGCAGCACTATAAAAACAAAATAAGATGTCGTTTTCAGATTTATTTGATAGTGGGTTTAAAAAACGTAACGAAAGCCACTTTGCTGCTATTGTTCGTGTAGCGATGGATGATGGAATAATTACTCCTGATGAGCAAGCGTTTTTAGATAGATTGGCACGTCACCTAGACATAAGTCAAGAGGACTACGATTCTATTTTAAAGAATTACAAATCGCACCCTATTAATCCACCTGTGTCTTACGACAGGCGTTTAGAGCGTCTATACGACTTAGTGCGCATGGTACACGTTGACCAAATTAAAGGTGACCCAGAGCACAAACTTTTAAATAAAATTGGTGTAGGTCTTGGGTTTCATGCCGTAAACGTAAAATATATTGCAGATAAGGCCTTAACATTGGTACAAAACGGTGCAGACTTAGATACGTTTATAGACCAAATAAAGAATATGAATAAATAAATCATATCAAAAAGATTATAAATGAAAGCGCCCATTATTTTGGCGCTTTTTTTATATAAAATCACTGTGTTAGTCCACACCTTTGGTTATTCCTATAGGTTATCTAAAAATATGTAAATATCTCTAGCCAGTTTTTCTTCTTCCAACATAAATAATAATACAGCTTTATCGGCATCTGATAGCCTTTTGGTGTTCGGTTCACTGCCAAAATCTTCATTGTTGTTGTCATCATTACAAGCTTGTAAAAACGATAGCGAAAAAGCGAATACAACAACGGTAAATACAGTGTTTAAATGTTTTGTTTTCATCTTCATATGGCGTTTTAATTTTATTCAAAACTAACAAATAAAAAAACTGTAGTTCGCCACAAAAGTTTCATACAAAACGCACATCAGTATTATGATAAAAATCAGTTACTTTTCAATGGCAAACAATTATATTTGCCGTGTGAAAAATAGCTTAACGCTTACTGTTTTTTTTCTAACCACCCTTATCCTGTACAACAGTTTTAGGGTGTCTGCCACATATACCTATTATAAATTAGACCCTATTGGTTTTATTGAAGCTTTATGTGTTAATAAAGACAAACCTGAAATGGAATGTAATGGTCAGTGCCATTTAAAAAAAGTGGCGCAATCATCAACCGATGATAATAACCAACCCAACCAACTTCTTAACTTCGATGAACTTTTGCTTTTTAATGAAGGCTTTTTTGCATACGAGCTGAATCCTATTTTTTTGAGCGCGAACAAACTACAGGCCTATTATCTAAACCTTTATAATTTTAAGTTTAGACCCTCTTATTTTCATCCACCGCAGGTTTAAGTTTTACATATGGACCCTTGCCGTCTTTAATGCATAACTCATTTTAAAGACGCAATTTGACTTATCATAAATTTTGACAAGTACCAAACGGAACATCTATGTCTATTATGAAGGCATGCATACATGATTGTTAGGCATTACTTGCAACTTTTAAAAAATCACGAATATGAAAAAATTATATAGCGTAATTTTCGCAACGCTAACCTGCCTTATTTCTGTTGGGCAAACAACTAAAGAGATTAAACAGGATACTACGAAACAAAAAATCAATAAGTTAAGTGAAGTTATCGTTACTGGAAACCATAAAACAGACCCCGTTTTAACAACGGTAAGTAACGATTATGAAAAAAACGTTGTTCAGCCCAAAAATGTAGCCGATTTATTTAATGGTATTAACGGGTTTTCAGTAATAAAACGAGGCAATTATGCTATCGACCCCAGCTTTAGGGCAAGCCAATACGAACAGCTAAACATACAATACGATGGCGGAACCAAAGCCATGCACGCCTGCCCAAACCGTATGGATCCCATTACAACCCACGTTACTCCTGAAGAAATTTCAAAAATTGAAATTATAAAAGGCCCATTTACCGTACGTTATGGCGCCACTTTTGGAGGCATTGTAAATATGGTTTCACAAAAACCCGATTATTTAGACCGTGGCCTTCATGGTACTGTTTCTGCGGGTTACGAAACCAACGGGAATGCTCTGGTAAATATGTTTCAATTGCACTACATTCAAAACAAATATGATATGGTTGGAAATTTTGGGTATCGCAATTTTGGAAATTACCAAGATGGTAATGGTATCGAAATCCCATCCTCTTTTAAAAGCACAGACTACGGCTTAAAATTTGGTTATAATATCACGAAAAACCAACGCTTACAGGCCCATTGGCGTCAATCTTTTGGTCGTGATATCCTGCACGCTGCACTCCCCATGGACAGTGATTATGATAACAGCAGCATCATGTCTTTAGATTATAACCTATCGGAAATTAGCGAAAGCGTTAAAAGCTTTTCGGCAAAAGCCTATTACAGTTTTGTAGACCACTTTATGAATAATTTCGACAGACCGTCTTTCATGATGATGGAAGCCACCTCTGCTGTTGAAGCCACAACTATTGGCGGTAAAATGGAAATCAACTGGAAACCAACAAACGCCATTAATGTTTTTAGTGGTATTGACGTCATGCACATAGCCAGAACCGGTGGTCGAACTCGAATGGTAAAGCGAAACATGATGGGCGCACCGTTAGAAAACCCAATGGTTTTTAACGATAACGTTTGGCAAGACGCTTTTATAAACGATTTTGGAGCCTTTACCGAAGCCAAATGGACCTTAACCCCTACAGCTCTTTTAACAACAGGGTTGCGCTACGATATGGTTAAGAGCAACGCTAACGACCCAGCAGATGATTTCGCCACAAGATACCACCTTGAAGAAAAGACAGACAACAATTTTAGCGGAACAGTGTCCATTAAAAAATTAGTTTCAGATTATTTTACCATTGAGGCAGCTTATGGACGTGGTGTTCGTTCTGCAAACATGGTTGAACGTTACATAAATCATTTTACGGTAGGTCAAGACCCTTATGAATATTTGGGAAACCCCAACCTAAAACCAGAAGCCAACAATCAATTTGAAATTGGTTTTAAAGGCAAAACAGCGCATAGCGTATTTAAGTACTCGGCTAATTTTTATTATTCGAAATTCGAAAATTATATCGTTGCGGTAATCGACCCTAACATTTCGCGCAAATATATGCCCATGGCCGAACCTAGACATGTAAAAGTATTCAGGAATTTGAGCGACACCTACAAAACTGGGTTTGAAACCATGGCACAAATCCGTTTCTTAAACGGCTTTAATTTTAAGACCGAATTGGCCTACGTTTATGCAAAAAACAACGATTTGAAAGAGTCGTTACCGCTAACACCGCCTTTTATAACTAACTTTTCTTTAGGCTTAAAAAAAGAAAGCTATTGGGCCACTATAAATTACAATGTTACCAGTCGCCAAGAGCATATCGCACCAAGCTTTGGTGAAACCGTTACTGACGGTTATGAAACTTTAGATTTACGTCTTGGTTTCAAGCCTATAAAAAAACTTTCGGTTGGTTTAGCGGCCTTGAATATTTTTGACGAAAACTACAATAACCATTTAAATTTTAGTTTTACCAATCAAGAAGACTTTGGCAGAACGCCCATTACAGAGCCTGGACGAAATTTTAGTGCGTTTGTTAAATATAAATTTTAGAAATAGATAAAAAAATTGTCTTAGAAGTAATAAATTGACGTCAGTTCGAATGATTTTGAGATTATCGAAATCTAAATGTATTTTGATTGAAGATACCTAAGCGGAGCTTAAAAAATTCTATAGAGAACATGTTGCAACCAAAATCTTAATTCTCGATATAAATTTTTCTCATCCCAATCGAAAAATCCACTCGAACTGACGATTATTTTTTAAAAATGCACAGCGGTTTATAAAAGTTATTTGTGCAATTTTAACTGAATGCGCTTTCGCGGAACATCAACAGCTAACACCTTAACAATAACCTGTTGGTGTAAATGCACGTGCTCGTTAACGTCTTTCACGAAACTATCGGAAAGGTTGGACACATGAATCAAGCCGCTTTCTTTGATTCCAACATCGACAAAACAGCCAAAATTTGTGATGTTATTGACAATGCCCGGTAATAATTGCCCTTCGCGCAAGTCGTCAATCGTTTTTATATTTTGATTGAATGTAAACACTTTGGCCTGCTCACGGATATCCAATCCAGGTTTTTCAAGTTCCTTAACAATATCCTGAAGTGTTGGCAAACCTACCGATGCATCACAATACAACTTTAAATCAATACTTTGAAGTAATGTTTTATTACCAATTAAATCCTGAACCGACTTACCCAAATCTTTAGCCATTTGCTTTACAATGCCATAGCTTTCGGGGTGAACAGCCGAATCATCCAATGGGTTTTCAGCTTCCTTTATTCTTAAGAACGCTGCCGCTTGCTCGAAGGCTTTTTCTCCCAATCGCGGTACATTTTTAATAGCTTTTCTAGAAGTAAATGCGCCATTGCTATTTCTGTACTTAAAAATATTTTCGGCTAGTTTTGGTCCAATGCCCGACACGTAACTCAACAAACTATAGCTAGCGGTATTGATGTTTACCCCAACGGCATTTACGCAGTTTTCAACCACGGTCTCCAACGATTTTTGCAACTTTGTTTGATCCACATCGTGTTGGTATTGGCCAACACCAATAGATTTGGCATCTATTTTCACCAATTCGGCCAAGGGGTCTTGCAAGCGCCTGCCAATTGAAACTGCGCCACGAACGGTAACATCGTAATCCGGAAATTCTTCACGGGCAATTTTTGATGCTGAATAAATACTAGCCCCGGCTTCGCTAACCACGAAAACCTGAATATTGTTTTTAAAACGAATTTTCCTAATTAAAGCCTCAGTTTCTCTTGAAGCTGTGCCATTTCCTATGGCAATAGCTTCAACTTTATAGGCATCGCAAAGCGAATTTATTTTTTTCATCGCACCAAGACTATCATTTTTTGGCGGATGTGGGTAAATGGTTTCATTATATTTTAACTGGCCTTGTTCGTCTAGGCACACTACTTTACAGCCCGTTCTAAACCCAGGATCAATGGCCAAAACCCGTTTTTCTCCCAATGGAGAACCCAATAACAATTGTTTAAGGTTTTTGGCAAATACCGATATGGCCGATTCATCTGCTTTTTCTTTGGCTACCTGCAACGCTTCGTTGCTTAATGACGGTAATAGTAATCGTTTGTATGCATCTTGAATGGCCAAATGAATTTGCTCGCCACAAGCATTGTTGCTTTTAATCGTTCGATTTTGAATGTAATTTAAGGCACGCTCGTCATCAATTTGAATTTTCATCCGAACAAAACCTTCCTTTTCGGCTCTCAAAATAGCCAATAAGCGGTGTGATGGAATTCGGCTTAACGATTCTTCCCAATCAAAATAATCTCTAAATTTTTGTGCTGTTTCCTCTTCAGACTTTGTTTTAACAACCTTTGTTGAAATTGTTGCAAAACGCTCCAACAGCCGTCTGATGTTGTTTCTTATATCGGTACGCTCGTTAATCCACTCCGCAATAATATGCCGTGCCCCCTCTAATGCATCAGATTCAGATTCGACCTCACCGTTTATGTACTTTAATGCGATAGATTCAATATCATTTGCATTTTGCGCCATTATGATTTTTGCCAAAGGCTCCAATCCTTTTTGGCGTGCTTTCTCGGCTTTAGTTTTCCTGCTTTTTTTGTATGGCAAATAGAGATCTTCTAACGTCGTTATATCTTGGGCAGAATCAATTTTTTTCTTTAACTCTGACGACAATACCTCTTGCTCTTCCAAGGCCTTTAAAATGGTGGCCTTGCGTTTTTCAAGGGCTTCAAATTGTTCTTTATACTTAACAATCTCTCCAATTTGAACCTCATCGAGGTTACCGGTACGTTCTTTTCGGTAACGTGAAATAAACGGCACAGTACAATCTTCATTTAGAAGCTGAATAGTATTTTTTATTGATTTTTCTGGAAGTTGCGTATGTTGAACTAAAAAGTCTATCATGCTATTTTTGGTAGTCTAAATTCTTAGGCAAATGTAAACAAAAAGACCTGTTGGGTTTATTAAACTCCACAGGTCTTTTTACGTGATAAAACATACCCTATTTAGCGGTATATTACGCCACTTTTTTAATCAAATCGAAACAAGGGCATTTTTTACAGCGCTTGTTTTCGCTTTTCTTGTATTTTTTGCAGCAACTACTTTTTACGTTTTCAGGAAGTTCAATTCCTAATTTCCGTAGTTTCTTTATGGCCTTTTTTTTCTTCTTTTTGCCCAAAATAAAATAATCTATTTCAAAAATATTGGCGCAAAAATAATCTATTTTTATTAAATCTAAATAAGTTTAAATGTTAAAATTATTCCGCACTATCCTGAGCCGCAGTACTTACTGTTAAATTCTGTATATCTCTATCAAATAAATACAAACCTCCTTTATCATCACCTATCAAGTTTATTTTGTCTAAAATAGTGCGTGCCATGGCTTCTTCTTCAATTTGTTCGGAAACGTACCATTGTAAAAAATTATGGGTTGAATAGTCTTTTTCCTGAAGTGAAATATGCACCAGCTCGTTAATGCTTTCAGACACAAAAATTTCGTGATTGTAAAGTTCTTCAAACATTTCCTTAAAGGAATTAAAGGTTACGTTGGGCGCTGCTAATTCTGATATTTTTGCATGGCCACCGCGTTCATTAACGTACTTTACTAATTTTAACATATGCTCGCGCTCTTCGTCAGATTGGGCATACATAAAACCGGAAATACCTTCCAAACCTTTTACCTCGGCCCAACAGGCCATGGCCAGATATATTTGTGACGATTCAGCTTCAATCTTTATTTGCTTATTAAGCGCTTTTTCTATGGTTTTTGATAACATAATTATGGTTTTTACGTAAAGTTACTTAATTCGTGGGATTATTTGAAATAAAAAAAGGGTTGCTCACTGAAGAACACCCCTTTTCAATCAATTTATTTTGAAACTTTACTGGCCTGCTTGCGATTTTGCTTCCTCAATCATTTTTTCATTTGGAAGTATCGCAACATTTACCCTACGGTTTTTGGCGCGGCCTTCGGCTGTAGCGTTGTCGTGCTTAGGTTGTGTTTCACCAAACCAATTGGTTGTTAACCTTCCGCTGCTTATACCGTTGTTAGACAAATAATTTGTTACGGCATAAGCTCTATTTTTAGACAAAGTCATGTTGTAGTCGGCTGGACCAGCACTATCGGTATGCCCCACCACCAAAATATTGGTGTCTGGATATTCTTTAAAAACACCTATTAGCTTGTTTAAGGTTGCCTGTGATGCCGAGTTGATGTTATATTTTTCGGTATCAAAATACACACCACTGCTTTCATCAAAGGTTACTACAATACCATCATCAACACGCTCTACTTCGGCTCCCGGTATTTCTTCTTCAATTTTTTGGGCTTGCTTGTCCATTTTGTTTCCAATAAGCACACCCGCGGTGCCGCCAACAACGCCGCCAATAACGGCTCCTAGCTCGCCATTACCGCCTTTTCCAACATTATTACCAATTATGGCACCTAAAATAGCACCACCAGTAGCACCTATAACGCCTCCTTTTTGTTTGTTATTGGCATTTTGCACGGCCTTACAATTAGTAAAAGTCACTACGGTTACAAACGCAAGTAATAAAATTCCAGTCTTTTTAATATATGTTTTCATAATGCTTTGTTCTTTTATTGCTTAGTAAAATTCATGGTTATAGTAAATGGTTCGCCTTCAACAGTCAATGTTTGTTGCCATTGCATCATAGCATCAGACAATGCCGTTAAACTCAACCTAAACCCTTGATTGGTTTCAGATTTATACTTTTCGTTAGTGGGTTTTAATAGGAAATCGTAAAGGCCTGTTTCGGCATTAACCTCGTCAATAGTAAAGACAAAATAACGCTCACCTCCCGAGCAACTAATGTCGTTTATGCTATACACACCTGTATTATTATTTGGCACAAATTGCCAACTACTGCCTTCAAAACAATCTTTAGAGACATCGTTTAAAAGCGTGACGTTATATGTACCCGCCTTACTGTAACTAATATCGTTTAGCAACCAATTGCCCTTTATGACCTTTTTTGATACACGTACCGTTTTTGAGGCTCCGCAAGACAAAACACTAACCGAAACAAGTAATAAAAGTAATTTTTTCATTGTGTTAGTTTTTAATTAATATGCTTATTACAATATACGAATTAGATGGTATTAAAAGATGTTTGAATTTTAAGCTTAACGGATTTTGGATATGTAGTAATATGACTCGAAAAAATCACAAAAAACTGATTTATAACACATTAAAAAACACACTGCAAAAGAATAAAGTAAAGAAAATTAACACAGAATTAACAAAAAAACACCTCAAAAAAGGTGTTCTTCTTGAATATTTAAGCTTTTTTGAAAACTAACTTACCTGTAAACCATTAGCAACATTTGCATCGTCTGGATTTACAAACACTAATTTCCCATCGGTGCTTTCGGTCATTAAAATCATGCCTTCACTTTCTACACCGCGTAATTTTCTTGGTGCCAAATTGACTAAAACCGTTACTTTCTTACCAATGACTTCATCTGCTGTAAAACTTTCGGCAATACCCGAAACAATAGTTCGGACATCAATACCAGTATCGACTTTTAAAACCAATAATTTTTTGGTTTTAGGCATCTTTTCGGCTTCTAAAATGGTGCCGACGCGAATGTCCAGTTTAGTAAAGTCTTCAAAAGTTATGGTGTCTTTTTGAGGCTCTGCTTTTTTGTTGGCTGCCTCGTTTGCTTTTTTACTGGTTTCTAATTTATCCAACTGCTTTTGAATGGTTTCGTCTTCAATTTTAGAAAACAGCAATTCGGCTTTATTGATTTGATGACCAGCAGGAAGTAATACTTCTTTGGTGCTGATGTCGTTCCATGACATCGCAACTTCACCGGACTTTACATTAAGTATTTTTTTTAACTTTTCTGAGGTGAACGGCAAAAACGGCTCGCTTAATGTGGCTAGAGCAGAGGCTATTTGAAGGGCCACATACATAATGGTTTTGGTGCGTGCCTCGTTTTCTTTTATCACCTTCCACGGCTCGGCATCGGCGAGATATTTGTTACCTAAACGCGCTAAATTCATAAGTTCCTGTCCTGCTTCCCTAAAACGATAACG
Organism: Flavobacteriaceae bacterium GSB9; assembly: GCA_022749295.1. Taxonomy (NCBI): domain Bacteria; kingdom Pseudomonadati; phylum Bacteroidota; class Flavobacteriia; order Flavobacteriales; family Flavobacteriaceae; species Flavobacteriaceae bacterium GSB9. The sequence goes on along the minus strand of CP062007.1, from coordinate 2,567,927 downwards.
CTCGATAGAACTCGAAATAACATCAGGATAAGCTTTAACCGTTGCCAGTGTTTCCTCGTCAACTTCTGTTAATTCTGAAGGCTCGGGAACAATACCGTTGTAGTATTTGTTAGTTAATACCACCACACGGTTAATAAAATTACCGAAAATGGCTACCAACTCGTTATTGTTTCTGGCTTGGAAATCCTTCCAAGTAAAGTCGTTATCCTTGGTTTCTGGAGCATTAGCATTTAACACATAGCGTAACACATCTTGTTGGCCCGGGAACTCCTTTAAGTACTCGGGCAACCAAACCGCCCAATTTTTAGATGTTGACAGCTTGTTGCCTTCTAAATTTAAAAACTCGTTTGCTGGTACGTTATCGGGTAAAATGTAACTGCCTTCGGACTTTAGCATAGTTGGGAAAATAATACAGTGAAAAACGATATTATCTTTCCCAATAAAATGCACCAATTTGGTGTCTTCATCCTTCCAATAAGGTTCCCAATCTTTTCCTTCGCGTTCAGCCCATTCTTTGGTTGACGAAATATAACCTATAGGGGCATCAAACCAAACATATAGCACCTTGCCTTCCCCTCCTTCAACGGGAACGGGAATACCCCAATCTAAATCGCGGGTTACAGCTCGCGGCCGCAACCCGTCGTCAATCCACGATTTTACTTGCCCGTAAACATTGGGTTTCCAATCTTTTTTATGACCTTTTAAAATCCATTCTTTTAAGAAATCTTCATACTTATCGAGGGGCAAAAACCAGTGTTTAGTTTCTTTCAAAGTCGGCACATTTCCTGTTAAGGCTGATTTTGGGTTGATTAAATCAGTAGCATTTAAACTGGTTCCACAGCTTTCACATTGGTCGCCGTAAGCTTCCTCGTTGCCACATTTTGGGCACGTTCCCGTCACAAAACGATCGGCCAAAAACTGGTTGGCTTTTTCATCGTACAACTGCTCGGTAGTTTCTTCAATAAACTCACCTTTGTCATAAAGGGTTTTAAAGAATTCGGAAGCCGTTTCATGATGAATTGGTGCCGAGGTACGCGAATAATTATCGTAAGTAATACCAAAATCTTCAAACGATTTTTTAATAATGGCATGATATTTATCTACAACATCCTGCGGCGACACACCTTCGTTTTTTGCTTTAATAGTAATAGGCACGCCATGCTCGTCACTTCCACCAATAAAAGCCACATCATTACCTGTTAATCGTAAATAACGCACATAAATATCGGCAGGCACATAAACACCAGCCAAATGCCCAATATGTATGGGACCGTTTGTGTAAGGTAATGCGGTTGTTACGGTATATCGTTTTGGTTTGTTCATTATAAAACTTTAATTTTTATCGTCATTGCAAGGAGGAACAACTGTATCAATCTCACGAAATGGGATAAATTTAACAGTTTCCAACGCTTGGCACGGAATGACAAATCGTTTTTAAAGCCACAAAAGTACATAATTTAAGAGCGTTTCTGAAAAAAAATGTACATTTACATTATGACGAAAAACCTACTGACAACTTGCCTGTTTTGTGCGTTTTTTTTCTTCGGAATAAAACCGTTTTCAGCCCAAAATAGGTCTGTTGAAAAACACAATACCACTTTGAAACAACCACCATATTTAAAAGCAGGCGATACCGTAGCTATTGTTGCCCCTTCGGGAATTTTAAAAAACAGAACTAGTGAAATACGACAAGCCCAGGCTCTTTTAAAGGATTGGGGATTACATTCGATTTTGGGAGAACATGTGTTCACACAAGCTCATCATTTTGCAGGCACAGACGATGAGCGTTGTGAAGATTTCCAACAAGCCCTGGACGACCCTAAAATAAAAGCTATTTGGTGCGCTCGTGGTGGCTATGGTTCGGTTAGAATTCTAGATAAATTAAACTGGTCGACATTTAAACAGCAGCCCAAATGGATTATTGGTTATTCTGATATTACGGGCTTTCACAGCCAGGTTCACAATGAAGGCATTGAAAGCATTCATGCCATGATGTGTACCAGTTTACAGGACAACACTTCTGAAATTGAAGCAACCATTTCAACCTTTAAAGATGCCATTTTTGGAAACCATTTAAGCTATACTTTAAAAGGCTCAAAATACAACAAAACAGGAAAAACATCGGGGCAGTTGGTTGGCGGCAATTTAACCATGTTACATACCATGCTGGGATCGCCGAGCAGTATCAATACTGCTGGAAAAATTTTGTTTATTGAAGAAATTGGAGAATACAAATACCATATAGACCGTATGCTACAAAGCCTAAAGCGTGCTGGTTATTTTGATAATTGTAATGGCGTAATTGTAGGCGATATGACCAAACTACGAAAAAACACGACGCTTTGGGGTACTTCAATTGAGCATTTGATTTTGGATGCTTTGGCAGAATACGATTTCCCGATAGCTTTTAACATGCCTGCTGGGCATGAAAAGGACAATAGGGCGATGATTTTAGGAAGAACTGTTGAATTGACAGTAGGTAGTGGGCAGTCTATTGTGGTCTTTCAAAATTAAACTCCAAATTGTTTTAAATTGTGGTGCTGTTCTGCTATTCTTTTTATATGGCTTATCACTAACTACAGCATTTTTAACAAATAACCTTAACATAAACCGCGTAAATATATTGGGTTTAGGATGATTGTTTTCATAAACCATTTCATAAATCACATTACAATGTGCCATCATCTGGTCAACGCTCATTTTCCCCCAAATCGGTTAAGAATAAGCATCTAGCTTATTAATCCTTCCGATTAAAGCATTGGCTACTTCTTTGTCGAAGATGTTTTTCATGAATTCTAGTTTTTTGAAAAATTTTTAAAAATAGAGTATAATTTAAAGTGGATTCCTGCATTCGCAGGAATGACAAAAATCTTAAAACCCACGTTCTTTTTGCAGCTGCTCGTATGCTTTTTGCACGTGTCTAAACTTTTCTTCGGCACCTTCTTGGTGTTCTTTTCCTAAGTGTCGCACTCTATCGGGGTGGTATTTTTTGGCCATGGCTCGGTAGGCTTTTTTAATCTCATCAACAGTAGCAGTTTTATCAATCTCTAAAACTTTATATGCATTATCGCTACTGTTGTAAAACATGGCTTTTATACTAGCATAATCTTTCGAACTAATACCCAAATAACCTGCCATAGTGTAGATTTGGCGTTCTTCAGCTTCAGTTACAAACTCATCAGCCTTGGCAATTCCAAATAGAAAATGTACCAATTGTAAACGTGATGGGTGATCCATCATTTGTTTTATCTGTAAACAAACCGGACGTATTGAAACATTTTGTTTACTAATATTCTTGAAGAGCTGAAAAGCATGGTTGGCTCGTTCTTTACCGTACATATTTAAAAACTGTTGGCGCACAAAATCCAACTCACGCTTATCTTGTTTCCCATCGGCTTTTATGATGACCGATGCCAAAATTAGCAAGCTCACCTCAAAATCACCTGATTGTGTTTCTGGACGCTGTCTTGGCTGAGTACGGTAGGTGGCCCTTCCCCCTCGCGGCCTTCCCTGACCTATAAGCGGCTCGCCACTGCCATCGGCCACCGAATCAATTAAACTGCCAATAGCCAAACCTATAATAGCACCTATAGGCCCTCCAAAGGACCACCCTAAAGCACCACCTATCCATTTCGAAAAACTCATGTAAGTATAAATTTTGTTTATCGTCAAATATAATATTTGTTAGTTGATTGCCTTAGCAATTTGTTACACAATTGGTATCTTTGCACCCTGAAAAAGTGTTAATTATTAAAATTTAAAAATATGTATCCAGCAGAATTAGTAAAACCTATGCGCGAAGACCTAACAAGCGTTGGTTTTGAAGAATTACATACCGCTGAAGCCGTTGAGGCCGCTTTAGCAAAAGAAGGAACAACATTGGTTGTTGTAAACTCGGTTTGTGGCTGTGCCGCGGCCAATGCACGTCCAGGTGCTAAAATGAGTTTACAGAATGCTAAAAAACCAGACCACATCGTTACGGTTTTTGCCGGTGTAGATAAAGAAGCCGTTGATACGGCTCGTGGCCACATGGTTCCGTTTCCTCCAAGTTCACCTAGTATGGCTTTGTTTAAAAATGGTGAGTTGGTGCACATGCTTGAACGTCACCATATTGAGGGTCGCCCAGCAGAATTGATTGCAGAAAACCTAGTTGATGCCTATAACGAGCACTGCTAAGGACTTATTTCAGATAAAAAAACCAAACCATGATTATTTTATCATGGTTTTTTTTATGCCATGTATTGGTATTCCTTTAATTTTACAGCATGCAAAAACTATTGTCATATCCATTATCTGTATTGTACTATTTGTGCTTCGGACTAACTTTGGTTATTTTTCACCCCATCCAATGGGTTTGTTTTAACCTATTTGGTTATTTTACCCACAAAAAAAGTGTTGATGCCTTACAATGGTCTTTAATGCGATGTGGTAACATTTTAGGAACAAGATATTCTTTCAAAAACAATTTTGAAATCCCAACAAACAAACCGTTAATTATAGTGGCCAACCATCAAAGTTTTCACGATATCTATCCACTAACATGGTTTATGCGTAAGCACCATCCTAAATTTATAAGTAAAATTGAATTAGGGAAAGGGATTCCAAGTGTGTCGTACAACCTGCGCCATGGTGGAGCCGCACTTATAGACCGTAAAAACCCAAGACAATCTTTACCTGCTTTGATGAAATTTGGCGAATATATTGAAACCAATAAACGCGCTGCCGTAATTTTCCCTGAAGGCACGCGAAGTAAAACTGGAAAACCAAAGCCTTTTCAAACTCGAGGTTTAGATATTTTGTTTAAAAAAATACCTTCGGCTATTGTGGTCCCCGTAACAATTAACAATTCCTGGAAAATGTTCCGATATGGAAGCTTCCCACTAGGGCTGGGTAATCATTTAACATTTACTGTGCATAAACCCATAGAATTGGCTACCTTTGTTAATAAGGCAGATTTAATAAAGGATATTGAATCTGCCATAACAAAACACATAAAATTTTAAAAATTATTAATAAATGTCTTTAAAGAATAAGAGGTTAGAAGTGATGCAGTTTTTGGAAAAAGACGTTGATGCTTTAATGCAAAAATATCTAATACCTATTGATACCATTTGGCAACCCACTGATTTTTTGCCAGATTCTGAAGGTACGGACGAAAACTTTTTTGAAGAAGTAAAAGAAATAAGAGAACTGGCCAAAGAACTCCCATACGACTTTTGGGTGGTTTTAGTTGGCGATATGATTACCGAGGAAGCCCTGCCAACCTACGAATCGTGGCTTATGGATGTTGAGGGTGTTAATCAGGTTGATGATGGTGGCAACGGCTGGTCTAAATGGGTAAAACAATGGACGGCTGAGGAAAATCGCCATGGCGATGTCCTCAACAAATATTTATACCTATCTGGAAGGGTTAACATGAAGGAAATTGAAAAAACCACGCAGCATCTCATCGCCGATGGTTTTGATATTGGCACAGACCGTGACCCCTACAAAAACTTCGTTTATACGAGTTTCCAAGAGTTGGCCACCTATGTATCGCACAACCGCGTGGCTAAAATTGCCCGTAAAAAAGGCAATAAACGTTTGGCCAAAATGTGTCAGATTATTTCGGGCGACGAAATGCGCCACCACCACGCCTATTCCGATTTTGTAGACCGTATTTTTAAAGTGGACCCCAGCCAAATGATGATGGCCTTTCACTACATGATGAAACAAAAAATTACTATGCCGGCCCATTTTTTAAGAGAGTCGGGTGGCAAAATAGGTACAGCTTTTGAAGAGTTCTCGAATACAGCCCAACGCATTGGAGTTTATACCTCAACCGATTATGTTGATATTCTTCAAAAATTAATAGAACGCTGGAAAATTGATAAAATTACTGGCTTAAATGACGAGGCCGAAAAAGCCAGAGACTATCTCATGAAACTTCCTGCAAGGATGTATCGCATATCGGAACGCATGAAAATCCCAGAGAATTCATTTCAATTTAAATGGGTAGAACCTGCTGTGAATAAATAAAATCAAACAATTATTAATTCCTTTCTTTACCGAAAGGAATTTTTGTTTTAATTTTAAATACACTTTACAAAAAACTATTTATTCATAATTGGTACATCGAAAGATGAAAATAAAATTGTCCGTAGGTATTTTTTCAACTCTAATTTTTTCTTCTTTAATTTTTAGCTGTTCAAAGAACAACGATTGTAGATGCAATGGCGCCTTTAAAGGTATAAATGATGTTATTATTACTGTACCTGAAGTTGATTGCAAAACAGGTGAACCAGGCTTTACATACCCACTAGGCACAGGAAGAAAAAAAGCAGAATATTTGGGCTGTCAACCAAATTAATTTTATATCATGTTAAAGCAGCAAGAAATAATAGTAAGTAAAACTAAAGCATTCGTAAAAAATACCTTAACCAATGCCGAAGGTGGTCACGACTGGTTCCATACACAACGTGTGCTTAACAATGCATTACTCATAGCTAACAATGAACACGCAGATAAATTTGTGGTTTCGTTAGGCGCACTACTTCATGATATTGCTGACAGCAAATTCTATAGCGGCGATGAAACTATTGGTCCCAAAATAGCCCATAAATTTTTATCCAACCTAAATGTTGACCCAGAAGTTACTGAGCACGTTGTAAAAATTATTGAAAACATTTCGTTTAAGGGCGGTAATGAGGTTCAAAAATTTAAATCGCCTGAGTTGGAGGTTATTCAGGATGCCGACCGACTCGATGCTATTGGCGCCATGGGCATTGCACGCTGCTTCAGCTACGGTGGTTTTAAAAACAGGGCGCTTTACGACCCAGAAATTAAGCCTAACCTAAATATGAGCAAGGCTGAGTATAAAAACTCTAATGCACCCACCATAAATCATTTTTACGAAAAGTTGTTACTGCTAAAAGATAGAATGAATACCAAAACCGGTAAAAATATAGCTATTGAGAGGCATAATTACATGCTTCAGTTTTTAGACCAATTTTTTAGAGAATGGAATGGCGTTTCGTATTTGCAACAATCTTTTAAATCGCCATCATAAACCAAAACCTATTTGGTTTGTATCATCAGTTTTATTTCCTTTCTATAGTTTGAGGCACTTTTACCTGTTATTTCATTAAACTGCTTATTGAAATGTGAAAAATTGTTGAAACCGCATTCGTAACAAATATCGGCAATACTCATTTGGCTTTCGTTCAGCAGCTTAGTAGCGTGCACTACACGGTATTCGTTTACCAACTGTGTAAATGTTTTACCCGTAGATTTTTTAAAATACCTACAAAATGCAGGGACAGTCATGCTTACCTCATCTGCTATTTCATCTAAAGAAATGTGATTTTGGAAGTTTTTGTTTACATATTTAAATATGATATCGATTTTAGAGCTGTCTTGAGCTTCGGTCTCAAAAGCAAAACCATCTGCATTAAGCAAGCTATAATCATCGGTTTTTGCCAAATAGTTCAATATTTCCAAAAACTTTAAAACGCGCTTCAACCCATCTTGTTGTTTAAGTTTTTCAATTTTTGGCCCTATTTTCTTTTTGGTTTCCACTTTGAAGCGGATGCCTTTTTTGGCACGTTCAAACAATGCTACAATTCCTGCCATTTCGGGCACGGTTAAAAAATCGTCACCCAAAAAGTTGGACTTAAATTGTATGGTTGTCTCGGTTCCGTTTGCCGTTAAGCGATCAGTAAAACCATTGTGTGGTAAATTAGAACCAATTAATATTAACTGACTGTTGTTAAAATAGGATAAATGGTTGCCTATATGCGTTTTACCTTGACCTTTGTTAATATAGATTAACTCTAATTCTGGGTGGAAATGCCAATACGCACTGTTTCGATCAACCGACTCTATATGTTGTTTTACAAATAAAGAACTCCCGAAACTTGGACTTATCTTTTTTAATGTTGGTTTCTTATTCATCATAACAAGGGGTCTTTTATGCAAATTTACTACATATTATGCATACACTGTATATTTAATTACCCCAAATGTATGTTATTTTAACATTAAGAATAATTAACATTCATTTAACAGTTAAAATAGCATACAAATAAGTCAATATTGATGTTTTCCTAGGTATATATCTCACGTATCTTTGTATCGTTGAACGTTATGAAAAACCCCAAGTCGTAAAAAACGTTTTAAAAGATAGTTTTTTCTTCTTTTAGTTTAACAAACAGGTTTTTATTACGTCATTACAAAAGTAAAAATACACTCATAAAAAAGTATAACAATATTCATTAATAATTAGTTTAATGTCTTATTTAGTTTAGTTTAGTTGGTAAAGCGGGCTGTGGTGGCCCGCTTTTTTTTTGCTTCGTATCCAAACATAAAAAGTTAAACCCTATTGGTTCTCTAAATATTAAACCAAATTAGTCCTAAAACTTTTCATTAGTCTACGTTAATATTGAGCATAATTAATGACCCAACTTTCACAAAATGAGCTCTAAATATATTCTTTTAACCCAAGTATATACTATTTTACCCTAACATTTTCTTAACATTAAAATAACAGATAATATAGCATACAAATTCATCAATTTAAGTGTTTTACAGACTCTATTCCTACCATAACTTTGCAGTGTTGAACGTTATTAAAAAAATGAATTATGAAAAACGTAATGAAAAACACCAAAAAAGGAATCTTGATGGTAACCATGATGGCTACCTTGGCAAGTTTCGCAAACGAAAATTTTAACGCAGAACTAATAGGCAACGTTAACAAAACGGCACTTGTATTAAATAATGTAAAAGTTGGAGATTTATTAACTATAAAAGATTATAACGGCGTTATTCTTTATAAAGAGACTATTGAATCTGAAGGAGTTTACAAAAAAGGGTTTAACCTTACAGCTCTTCCGGATGGTGATTATTTCTTTGAAGTTGATAAGTTTATAGAAATCAAGATTATTCCGTTTACCGTTAAGTCGAAAAAGGTGCTCTTCCATAAAGAAGGTAAAACTTCGGTTTTTAAGCCTTACATCAGACAAAAAGATGGCACGGTACTTATAACAAAGCTTGCTCCAAACTTAGAGCCTTTAAAAATTAAAATTTACGCCGACTATAATAGCGAGTATAGCTTAATGTATTCTGATGTTGTTGAAAACACCAGATCCATTGAAAAAGCGTACAAACTTGAAAAAGGCGGTAATTATAAAATAGAAATAAGTTCTGATAACAGAACGTACACGAAATTCATTAATAATTAGTTTAATGTCTTATTTAGTTTAGTTTAGTTGGTAAAGCGGGCTGTGGTGGCCCGCTTTTTCTTTGCCCAAACTTTCTTCATTTTTCTTATTGAGCGCTTTGGTTCAAAAACACTATAAATTGAAAGTCGTTTTAACTAAACGCCTTCTTTTCTTTCATTTTGTTTTCCTTGTTTACAATACAACTGTTGTACTTATCCATTCCAGGTAGAACACAAAAAATAAAACCTAAAGCTCTCACTTAAAATTTCAATTGGCAAACCTCTAAATTACACATAATTAACACACTAATATTCTATATTGATTTAACATAAAATTGATGTAAAAACAACGGGTAAAATAACACATAAATACATCAATTTCAATGTTTTACAAACTCTTTTTATCCTATACCTTTGAAGTGTTGAACGTTAAAAACCTCAAATTATGAAAAACGTAATCAGAAACACCAAAAAAGGAATCTTGATGGTAACCATGATGGCTACCTTGGCAAGTTTCGCAAATGACAAAGCATCATTTTTCAGTATTGTAAATGGTGCAGAACGAACGTCGGTAACCTTAGTTAATGTTAACGAGGGCGACCTGCTATCTATCAAAGATGAAAATGGTATGATATTATATAAAGAAGCTATCCAAACCACAGGTGTATTTACCAAAGGTTTCGATTTAACATCGCTTCCTAATGGAGCTTATCTTTTTGAGTTAAACAAAGACGTAGAGATTTCTACCATACCGTTTACCGTTAAAGCGAGCGAAGTATCGTTTAAAAAGGAACTTGAAAAAACATTTTTTAAACCTGTAACCCGAGTAAAAGGTGATTTAGTATTCGTTACAAAATTATCGCTTGAAAAGGCACCGATGGATATTGAAGTTTATTCAGGAACCGACGGAAACTATGAGCTTATGTACTCTGAAACCATTAAAAACACCGAGAACATAGAACGTCTGTTTAAATTAACCGGGATTAATAAAGTAGATTATAAATTAGTTTACAAAACCGAAGGTAGAGTATTTACCAAAATTATTAGAAGTTAAACCAAATCCTAACTAACTCAAATTTAACTTGATGAGCGGGCCAAATGGCCCGCTTTTTTTATTTAAAACAATTTAAGTTGACCATCTTTGTACTGCTCGTGCAAATCGGTATTTAGTTTTGGAAAACCCTTATCTCTAAAATATTTTTGCTTGGCCAATTTTATCAAGTTGTTTATTTGTTCTGCTATTTTGCCCTCGCCACGCATTCGGGTATCGTAACGTGAGTCGTTTAGGCTTCCACCATGACAACTTTCTATTTGGTGTAACACTTTATCGGCTCTATCGGGCATCGTTTTATAAATCCAATCTGTAAATATTTCGCCAATGGCACCGTTTAAACGCACAATGGTATGTCCGATTGATAAAGCCCCATGTTCGGCGACAATTTTAGCCAATGGCAGTATTTCGTGACTGTTAATCGATGGAATAATGGGTGCCAACATTACATTAACTGGAATACCATGTTCGCTCAAGGTTTTTAAGGTTTCCAAGCGTTTTTTTATAGTAGCCGTTCGCGGTTCTAAAATACGGCGCGTATCCTCAGAAAGCGATGTAATGGAAATATTAACTCCAACCAGATTATCTTTTGCCAAGGCCTTTAAAAGTTCTAAATCGCGTAAAATCAAAGCGTTTTTGGTGATAATACCCACTGGATGCTTATACTTTAAAAACACTTCCAGACATTTACGGGTAATTTCAAAGTGCTTTTCGGCAGGCTGGTAGCAATCGGTGTTGCCAGACATCACAATGGGTTGAGCTTTCCAGTTTTTCTTCTTCAGTTGGGTTTCCAATAATTTTGGGGCATCTTTTTTTACCAAAATACGGCGTTCAAAATCCAAACCTGCTCCATAACCCCAATATTCATGCGTGTTTCGGGCATAGCAATAAATACAGCCATGCTCGCAACCTTGATAGACATTCATGGAATACATCATGCCCACATCGGGGCTTTCTACCTTATTGACAATGGTTTTTGGAAAAGTTTCTAAATACAATGTTTTATTACTATTGGCCGCTTCGCCTTCCTTTTGGCAATATTCCAAAAAATCGTCGCGAGTTACATGGCTATGCTCAAAAAAACGATTGGGCACATTTCGTTGTGCTCCTCGACCTCTTATAATAGATTTGGAGTTCATTTTTAATGAATATTTGGGTTTTTATGTGTGGTATAGTTCTTTAAAATTACATATAATTCAAACCAAAAACTGTTAAAACGCGAATGGGTTATTAACAACTTGATTTTGTAGAAATTTTCAACTATCTTCGTTTAACGACGGATATCCTTAAAGTTGTACACAAGCTAAAAAACTAACTATATTGATTCTAAAGTCATTTTTTTTTGCTTAAAAAGCATAAAATGTTATGTTGATAATTTTTAATAATCCATAGGTCAAATGTCCTTTAAAATGTTAATTTTGCTACAAAAATAAACCTACAGGTTGATTTTATGAAAATATTCCGTACATTTGACAAACAATATCAAGGTGTGTATCTAGCAAACTTTGTTAATTGTCCTTTTTATCAAACACCCGAGGAGTATGAAACAGAATTGGATAAAATACAAGATCAACTTCAAGATCCATTATTTGTACGGAATTTCATCAAATCTACCAAGTCAGGATGGAAGAAAGGTGCATTTAAACATCATAACTTAACATTTTTAGCAACCGATGTACTTCAAGAAGCTGCAGATTTGTTTGACAAATTAGATGAAATATGCGAAGATTCACAGAATGGTGATTGTTTCGAGCTTTTATTTGATGAATTTAAAGAACTATCAAAAACTGAAAAATACGATGACCCTGGAAGACGAAAAATGTATACTTATGAAAAAGGTTCCTTATTGCGACTATATGGAGTTCTTGTTGGTAATAATGCAATTATCATAACAGGAGCAGGTATCAAATTAGTTGACAAAATGCATGACACTAAAGTCTTAGAATTAGAATTAGATAAAATGAATTATTTGAAAGACTGGTTAAAACAAGAAAATATAACTGACGCTACAGAACTATAAAATGGGAGAAAACCTAAATAAAATAATTACCAAAACTGCTACGCAGTGGAAAACTAGAGCTAAACAAGACCGTAATAATAGAAGAAATATTACAAGAGCACAGGCATTTGCTTTAGAGCTAATGGATTATATGGATTTGCATAATATTAAACAAACAGATTTAGCAAATAAAATGGGAGTAAGTGCTCAACAGGTGAATAAAATATTACGAGCAAAAGCTAATCTAACTTTTGAAACATTAGATAAAATTGCTGATGCATTAGAAGTTAATATTCCGGCCCCAAAAATAAGAGAAATCAAAAGTTCTCATTCCTCAATCGTACATTATTCAATGCAAATTGTACATAAACGTAAACATAAAGTTATAGAAGAAAATATAACATCAAAAATAATAAATAAACAGAATGCAGTTTTGAATACTAGTATGGAAAACTTGGATTTATATACCTATACAGCTAATCAAATATAACGAAAACAATGACTTACAATAAACTAGGTTTTGCTTTCACAGGTCTTCGAACTTTATCTTTCGCAATAATAGACAAAGCGTATAAAAAAACTGGGGAAACAAATCTAATGACAGGACTGGGATTTGGTTTGGACATTGACGACCATGTAGTGACTTGCAATACTCGTTTTTCGTTTGAAAAAAAGAAAGATCAACCTTTTTTAATACTTGAAGTACAGGCATTATTTGAGATTGAGAAAGATGATTTTTTAAATAAAGTGAAACAAGATGATGATACATATTTAGTAGCAAAAGGTCTTGCTGTTCATTTCGCAGTTTTGACAATTGGTTCTGCAAGGGGGATTTTACATTCAAAAACAGAAGGAACACCATTTAACGAATTTCTTCTACCTACTATTGATGTAAATAACATGCTTGAAGAAGACGTAATTTTCAAATTCTAAAATTTTAAAAGCCAGTGTACAACAAAGATGGCTATAATTCATTGCGGTTGAATTCCTAAACGGAATTCACCGCATTTTGCTATCTTTCTGCTACGGCGGAAAAAGATCCTCGCAGATTTTTCTCAATGAAACCATAGCCCAACCTGTTAAACGAACATTCCACAAAAAGACCTACTTCCCAGGAAAATCGGCCTTTCGTTTTTCTAAAAACGCGGTAGTACCCTCGGTAAAATCTTCAGTACCAAAACAACTGCCAAAGGCATTAATTTCTTCATCAAAACCGTTTACACCATCTTTATAATTGGCATTTATGGCGTTAATAGCGGCTCTAATGGCCACTGAAGAATTATTTAAAATTTTACCTGCTATTTTTTGGCAAAGCGGCAGTAACTCCTCTTGTGTCGTTACATGGTTTACCAAACCGTAGTTTAGTGCTTTATGGGCATCTATCATACCAGCCGTCATAATGAGTTCCATAGCACGGCCCTTACCAATAAGTTGTGGCAAACGTTGCGTGCCACCATACCCAGGGATAACGCCCAACGATACTTCGGGCAACCCCATTTTGGCATTATCGCTGGCCACCCTAAAATGGCAGGCCATAGCCAACTCCAGTCCGCCGCCCAATGCAAAACCGTTTACGGCCGCAATAACAGGTGTGGATAGATTTTCTACAAAATCGAATAATATGTTTTGGCCATTGGCCGCCAATTTTTTTCCTTGGCTAACATTATAATTGGCAAATTCGCTGATATCGGCGCCAGCTACAAATGCTTTTTCACCGCTTCCGGTGACCAGTATAACGTTTGTGGTTTTGTCTTCATCAGCCGCTTTAAATGCCTCATGAAGCTCTTTAATAGTTTCTTGATTAAGTGCATTTAGTTTTTTTGGCCGATTTATGGTAATGGTTGATATACCATTGTTTTGTTCGGATAAAATATTATTGTAACTCATGGTTTGATTTTTTAAGATTCAAATTAAGTGGTTTCCCTAAAATCGCCGTCATGCTGAACTTGTTTCAGCATCCCATAATGCTTTTTATAATCAACTCCTTTTAAAGTGACATTGAAAACAGTTCAGGGTAGCATTATTTATGCTCTTGGAAATTTTACCGTAAAAGTGGTGCCTTTTCCTTTTTCCGTTTCAAACGAAATGCTTCCGTTATAAGTTTCTACAATGTTTTTTACCATAGCCAGACCTAAGCCCATTCCGCTACTTTTTGTGGTAAACTTAGGTTCGAAAACCTTGTCTTTGTTTTCCTCAGAAACGCCCATGCCGTTATCGCTAACAGTAATTATGGCATGGTTTTCAGTTGCTCCCACATGGACTTCTATTTTTGGGTCTTTCGTATCAGGAATGGCCTGAATGGCATTTTTCACCAGATTGGTTACCACACGAATGAGTTGTGACCGATCTAGTTTTGCAATGATTTCTTCGGCATCGGCACTAAAAACAATATAGCCTTCATTGAAAATATCCAAAGCCAATTTAACGATTTTCACCACGTTTAGCGTTTCGCTTTGCTGAGCCGGCATTTTGGCAAAATTTGAAAACGCCGATGCAATGGCGCTCATCGTATCAATTTGCTGAATGAGCGTTTTACTGTATTCGTCTAATTTGGTATGGATATTTTCATTATTGGGATCAAATTTCCGTTGGAAATTCTGAACGGTCAACCGCATGGGCGTTAAGGGGTTTTTAATTTCGTGGGCTACCTGTTTGGCCATTTCGCGCCATGCCTGTTCACGCTCACTGCGTGCCAATTGTATTGCACTTTCCTCTAACTCATCAATCATACTATTGTACGAGTTTACTAAAGTTGTAATCTCTTCACTAGTATCATTTACTTCAATTTTTTCGTTCCGCTTTTCAAGTCGGGTGGTGTTAATCTTATCGCTTATCGCCTTTAACGATTTGGTTATGTATTTAGACAATAAAAAAGCAATGGCAATAGCCATGAGCAGCACCAAGGCAAAAGCATAACCAATTCGGGTTAAAAACTCTTCAAGCTCTTTATCCAAAAAATCGTCTTTTTCTAAATACGGAATGTTTAAAATGGCTAGTGGTTTCGACTTTTGATCTAAAATAAAGGTGTACGACGACTGAAAAATTTCACCATTTTCCTTGCGTTTGTCCACATAACGGTGTCGGGCTATTTCAACGTCATTATTAAACTCTACGGTATTATTTATAGCGTTTAAAATATTGGTATCTATACATTTATCTACGGCATTGATTTGCAAACCGGCTTTTGATGTTATTAGCAAGCTGCCTTCTAAATCGTAAATATTGATTTGTAGTTTATGAATATCTGCAATATTATAAACCTCTTCCTTAAAGATGTATGGAATGTTTTCTGTTTTTACTTCCCAGGTGTTCTGCCTGCCCGTCAAAACGCGTTTTATATGGGCCTGAACACTGCCTTCTTTACGCTCTAAACGGCCTTTATGATAATCTTGACTCTGTTCGCGATATTGATAAATGGAAACCACCGAAATAAGAATGGAGGCCAACAACACCAAAAGAATCATGGCCAAAAATATACGGGTGCGTAAGGACAGTTTTTTTAGTTTCATTTGGAAATATGATGCTTTAAAGATAGCAATAATCAAACCAAACGGCCTAAGACCTATTTAAAATTAATTCTCCTTTTTAAACCTTCACTTGAATTTGTTTAAGCAGTTGATTTCGCAACACCCAAGTAACTTTAGGCATCGGGGTTTTTCTCCCGAATATTTTTGTAAATTTTAAACCCGAGCATAATAAGAATTCCCAAAACAAAAATACCTATAACGCCCCAAACCCAATTTATGGCACTTTTTAAAACTACCAAGAAAACTACAGCAAACAGTATAAATGTAGCGCCCTCGTTCCAGATACGCATAAAACTGGAAGATTTTTTTACAACATCATTTTGTAACTGTTTAAAGTATTGATGCGTTTTTAAGTGGTAAATAAAAAGTAAGACCACGAAAGTTAGTTTTACATGCATCCAAGGTTGTTGCAGCCAATAAGGCTGTAAAATCAGCAACCAAATAGCAAAAACAGTAGCGAGTATAGCCGATGGCCAGGTAATAATATACCATAAGCGTTTGGCCATAAGTTTAAGCTGCTTACCTAAAATTTCTTTTTCGGGCGATGGTTTATGAAAGGCTTCAATTTGATAAACAAACAATCGCGGAATATAGAACAAACCTGCAAACCACGTAATAACAAATATGAGGTGAAAAGATTTAATATAAGCGTAATATTCCATGTTTAGCTATTTGTGGATAAGGTATTGTTTTCTGTTTTCAAGTTCTTAATAATTTCTCTATTTAAAAAATAGCCCGTTACGATAGTGGCCAAAACATCAGAAATAGGAAAGGACACCCACACACCTAGTTCGCCCCAAAACAACGGTAATATTAAAATAAGCGGAATAAAGAAAAACCCCTGCCGGCACAAGGTTAGCAAAAGGGCCTGCCTAGCCTTGCCAATCGCTTGAAAATAAGCCGCCCCAATAAGTTGAAGAGCAATTATAGGTGTAGCGGCAAAAACCCAACGCATAGCAGATGGTGTTTCTTTTATTACCTCAGTATCATGGGTAAACAGTTTGGTTATGGCTTCTGGAAAAACCATGAGCAATATGAACACCAGTGTAGCCAGACCTGCTGCATATTTTATGGCTGTATTTATGGTTTGTTTCACGCGATCGTATTTTAGTGCGCCATAATTAAACCCGGCAATAGGCAAAAACCCTTGCGTGATGCCATAAACCGGAAACAAAGCAAACATGAGCATACGCCCAACAATGGCATAGGCCGTTACCGAGGTTTCGCCTCCCAAATCAAACAAAATATTGTTCATAAACAAATAGGTAATACTTACAATAGCTTGCCTAGATAGCGTTACAAAACCCAATGAGCTTATTTCTGAAACAATGGACTTTTCCAATCCGAAATGCGAAAACCCAATTTTTAATTCGGAATTTTGAGATAAAAAGAACCATAAAATAAAAACAAAACACAACAGATAAGACCCCGTGGTCGCCCAAGCTGCACCTTCCATGCCTAAATCCATAACATTGATTA
Source organism: Flavobacteriaceae bacterium GSB9 (assembly GCA_022749295.1). Taxonomy (NCBI): domain Bacteria; kingdom Pseudomonadati; phylum Bacteroidota; class Flavobacteriia; order Flavobacteriales; family Flavobacteriaceae; species Flavobacteriaceae bacterium GSB9. The sequence continues at coordinate 2,550,672 of CP062007.1, read as the reverse complement.
ACAAGTAATCCAATACCAAATTTGTCACCGACGGAATCATCATAGCATACATGGCAAATTTAGGCTTGCCCTCTGCCCTAATAACCGTATTTCCCATCATACATAGTGCTAAAAACGGCACGCCGTAAAGCACAATAGTATAATATATTTTGGCAGGCTCTAAAATGGCGCCCTTACCTCCAAAAGCAGGGACAATACCTTCAATAAACCAAAGCCCTACAATGACCATAACTATGGTTAGCAGTAAGGTTAATGTAATTTGGTTCCCAAAGGTTTTAAGCGCTTTGTTTTTATTATCGGCACCAAGTGCCCGCGAGATTATGGACGACCCGCCCACACCTATTGACATACCTAAAGCCGCAATGAAGAACGACACTGGCAATACCACGTTTATAGCAGCAATAGCAATAGAGCCTATCCAATTGCCCACAAAAATAGTATCGACAAGAATATTAAGCGACATCACCAAAATACCAATTGATGCCGGCACGGCTTGTTTTATAAGCAACTTGCCAATGGGTTCTGTACCTAATTCTTGCGACGAAATTTTTGCCATTAGCCTACCTCAACATTAGAAGTTGCCCATTGGTTGATCCACTTTGACAGTAAATCTACAAACTCCTTATCGTCATTTAAGCAAGGTATGGTAATGAATTCTTCACCACCCATTTCATGGAAAATTTCTTGGCCTTCCATGGCTATTTCTTCTAAAGTTTCCAAACAATCGCTAACAAATGCCGGCGTTACAATGGCCATGTTTTTTATGCCCTGTTTGCCAAGGCGCTCAATGGTACGGTCTGTGTAAGGCTGCAACCAAGGGTCGAAACCTAAACGCGATTGAAACGAGGTAGAATACGTGCTTTCTTTAAGCTGAAGTTTTTCGGCCACCAATCGGGTAACTTCCAAACACTGGTGGCGGTAACAATACTCGTGTGCCTTAGATGGGGTAATACAACAACTTCCATCTATTTTACAATGCGACTTGGTTACATCGCTTTTACGAATATGACGCTCTGGAACGCCGTGGTAAGAAAAAAGCAAATGTTCATAATTTTTGCCTTCTAAATGGGTTTTTATAGAGTTTGAAAGCACTTCAATATAGTCTGGTTTGTTATAAAAAGCAGGAACAGATTCTATTTTTAACTGCGGAAAATGTTCTTGGCGCAATGCTTCGGCCAAAACCGTAATGGTTTCGGTAGTTGCCATGGCAAACTGCGGATAAAGCGGAAAGAGCAATACCTCCTCAACGCCTTGATCGACCAATGCCTGAAGACCTTTTTTAATAGTCATGCTCCCGTAACGCATAGCCAATCCTACAGGAACATCAACCTGTTTTTGAATTTTGTTCTGTAGCCTTTCGGAAATCACAATTAAAGGCGAGCCTTCATCCCACCATATTTTCTTGTAGGCAGCCGCCGATTGTTTGGGGCGTGTTTTTAATATAATCCCTTTAACCAAAGCTGTTCTGGCCAAAAGTGGAATATCAATAACACGCTCGTCCATTAAAAATTCGCCCAAATACTTTTTTACGTCCTTGGGTGTTGGGCTATCGGGCGAACCCAAATTAACCAATAAAATTCCTTTTTTCATATTGCAAAAATACAATAGAAATTAATATCCCTAACCAAAATAGGGCTTTCTCTCTGTTAAACTTATATTTTACGCATTTGTATTCCTTACTGTACGTTTAAAATAAATATATTTATGCAATCGTTCTAAACTATACATTATAATTTCCAATTTAGGAATTCCTATTTCATGAAAAAATTACTGCTTTTAATTACCTGCTTTAGTTCACTATATTTTTACCCTCAACAGAAATACCAAAGTTTACTTTGGGAAATTTCAGGAAACGGCTTGGAAAAGCCTTCTTACCTTTACGGTACCATGCACGTTAGTAAAAAAGTAGCCTTTAGGCTAGATGATGTGTTCTTTAAAGCTTTGAATAACAGTGAAAGTGTGGCTTTAGAATCCGACCCTTCAACATGGTTATCTTACAACTACGAAAACACACCAACACAAGATCACTACGACTTTTACAGGGGCGACTTTTACTCAAAGCTATTTAATCTAAGACTCCCCGATCAGTTAGAAATAAGAAGCAGTATTAGGATTGACAACCGACTAATAAGCAACTACCTGTACCGAAAAGATTATGGCTACGATAATTTTGAAGAGGAAACCTATCTGGATATGTTTATCTACCAAGCAGGAAAAAAAAACCACAAACCCATTATCGGACTTGAGGACATTGCAGAATCGCGATATTTAACCACTAAAGCCCAATATAACGCCAATAAGAAAAAACCCGACCCATGGGTTATTAAACTTTTTGAAAAAGAAGGCGCTTTTTTTATTCAAGAAAACACTTATAGGGAACGTAATTTAGATTTACTCGATTCTATTAGTTCGGCCACCAATACACCATACTTTAGAGAGCACATGCTTTTTAAACGCAATGAAAATATGGTAGAAGTTCTTGATTCGTTAATGCAAAAACAATCTGTTTTTTCGGGTGTTGGGGCTGCCCATTTGCCCGGAGAACAAGGCATGATTAATATGCTGGTTGAAAAGGGCTACACCGTTAAACCACTAACCTCAAAACAAACAGCCTACGCGAAACAAGAGAAAGAAAAACTTGAAAACTTATTATTGGAACCCAAGCTATCTATGCAATCTACCCCTGATGGCTTTTTATCCCTTAAAAGTTTTGACACTTTGCGTGAGTTTTCAGCAAACGGACAAAAATATTATTTAGCCCCAGACATGACCAATGGTGCTTTTTTAGCCATTAGCCGCATTAACACTTACAGCTATTTGCCAAAAGAAACAACTATCTCGCTTGATAAAATTGACCATTTACTGTACGAAGATATTCCGGGTACCATTCTTAAAAAAGACCACTTAAAATCACCCTTTCCAGGTATTAGTATTTTAAATAAAACCAAAAAAGGCGATTACCAAAAATATCATATTTACGAAACGCCTTTAGAAATTATCATTATAAAATTTGGAGGCAAACAAGACTTTGTAAAGCGCTACGAAGCCGATGTTTTCAATTCCATTTCGTTTAAGCCAGACAACAATACATTTAGTCTTTACAGCGACCCCTCTAAAAAGTATGAGATTTTACTACCCGAAAACCGCATTACCCAAAACATTGACCGTGCTGGAAAAAAGTTAATCCAGGCCAAAGACAACAACGACTACTATTTCTTTCAAGAATCGCCTCATAACGACACCGAGTATATCGAGGATGATGCTTTTGAAGCCCAATACATTCATACCAGTTTTTATAAAACCTTGGATCTAAAAGAATCGGATGGCCAGTTTGAAAATGGCAATTACAAAAGTTATGTGTCTTGGGCCATCGACACTGTAAACAACAAAAAATTACACCTAAAATCGGTAGTTAAAGATGGCAGCTACTACCTTATGGGGTATTCCGGAAACAACGCGGAAAAAGCCAACAAATTCTTCAATTCCATCCGTTTCAACACGCCTGTTTACGAACATTTTAAAACCGAAATCGACACAGCTTTGCATTTTACCACCAACTCTGCTATAAAACCTCCATTTGGTTTTAATAATTATGGATTTATTGGTTTTAATAAAAGCAAAAAGCCTTACGAAGAACACCAAAAAACCACCACCTATACATCAAATTACAATGAAGAAATAACGGTGACCAGAACAAAATTCCACGACCTAAAAATGTATGCCAATACCGATAGTTTGTGGAACAACATCAATAGTGAAAAAAACAGAATAAAACCGAATTTTTTAGAGCATGAAAAATTAGAAGTATTTGACGAAAAACGCTTTAGCAAAAATGGCATAAACTATTACACCCATAAACTAAAAGACTCAACGAGCACTAAAATTGTTTTGGTAAAATATGTCCAAAAGCAAGGGGTGCTCTACAAACTAGCCAGTTTGCAAGACTCCATAAGCCAACCTTCTCGTTTTATTACTAATTTTTACGAATCTTTCAAACCTATCGACACGCTTATGGGCGTTGATATTTTTCAAGATAAAACGCCGCAATTTTTTAAAGCACTCAAAGAAAACGATAGCATCGTTTTAAACGGCTATACCGAACTCGAATTTTCAAAAAAGCACTCCCCACTTATTATCGACATTTTAAAAAACCATGAGTTCCCAGAGGACAAGCTCCATATTAAACACCACCTAATAAAAGAACTCATTAAAAACGATAAAAGTGACAAGGTAATGCAGTATCTTGAAAATTTATATCTAAATTCATATTCGAACCCGAGCACACAAAGCACCATTCTTAACGGCCTATTTAAAAGAAACGATAAAGAATCGCTTGATTTGCTGCTAAACTTTATGGATCGCGACTTGCCTTTAGGCTATAAAACCCCAAGTCTATCGGTTTCACGCTTAAAGTCCGATTCGCTTCAGCAAGTAAAAATACTGTTTCCCGAGTTATTAAAATTCACATCGGTTAAAGAATATAAATCGCCCGTTTACGCCTTGTTATCGAAACTGGTTGATAGCAATATTGTTAAACCTAAACTGTACAAACCATTTAAAGAACAGATAATTAACGATGCCAAGGTAGAGTTAAAGCGAAGTTTGGGCAACAATCCTAGGTTTAATTACAAAAACCTTAGCAACTTTTCATTGAGCTATTACACTAAACTCCTATTTCCGTACAGAAGCAATAAAGCGGTAGGCGAGTTCTATTCCCGATTACTTGAAAGTGAAAATTGGCAAGCGCTCAGCACTTACTATGTGTTATTAAAGCAGAAAAGTGAGCCTATTCCTGAAAAACTAAAAGCCAATACCCTTTATAAAGAAGAAGCCCAACATCTGCTTTATGCCAAACTGAAAAAACAAAACCTTTTAACTGCTGAAGAAACAAACGTTATCGACTTAAAAACCTTGGCTAAATCGCAGTTGTTAGGTGATTTAAACAATAGGATAAAGAAAGATTCTATCAATTTAGTTTCAGAAAAAAATCTTATAGCCGATAACGGGAAACACATTACCGTTTTTATTTTCAAAAGGCATCACAAAGAAGAAAAGACTGAAAACGAATTTCTGCACTTTATAGCTTTTGAAAACGAAAAAACCGAAAAACCCTATTACACCGGAAAAACATCGGGCATTCCAATATATGGACTAAAAACCGAAAACGAAATTATTGAGGAAACTATGCTTTTGATAAAGCACAAAGACCGAAAGCGCATTAAGATAAACCAGAATTATTACTAGGGAACAAGCCCACAAGCACCAATTAAAAATTAGAAATTAACGTCCTAAACAGTAAAAAATACCGCCCAACAAGTGCTCTCTAAAGTCGGGCTCGTCATAAGATGCATTGGTATGCCCCAAACCCGTATAAAATGAGCGGCCGCCATCATATTCATGGTACCATGCTATGGGGTGATAGTCGCCATTTTTACCGCCTTCATAGGTCGATTCGTCTAGATTAAGCAATACATTAATAGTCTTGTTTTCCCATTTAAAATTATACCACTCATCATATCTCACCCATTCTTGCTCCAGGTGTTTTGTAGATAAATGGTTGCTGTTTACAACATCAATTGTGGCATGGCTCTTTGCGGGGTGACTTACAAAATAGGCACCTACCAAATTTCCAAGCCAAGGCCATTCGAACTCGGTATCGCTAGCAGCATGAATCCCCATAAAACTACCTCCGTTATTGATGAAAGTTTTAAACGCCTGCTCTTGCTCATTACCCAGAACATCACCTGTGGTGTTAAGAAAAATAACCAAATTGAATTTGCGTAAACTATCGCTAGAAAAGAACTGGGCATCTTCGGTGTGTATAACATTAAAACGGTTTTCTTCGCCAAGTGCCTTTAGGGCCTCTACACCTTTTTCGATGGATTTATGCCTAAACCCTTCCGTTTTTGTAAACACCAAAACTTTGTCTGTCGATTTGCATGCACACAGCAGTAAGGCAACCAACATGACCATTACAATTCTCATCTGCCTAGGATTTTTTCTGCTCTGCACTTTGTTGTTGGTACAATTTAGGGCGTTCCTCACTGTAATCGCAATCTTGGAAAATACCACAAGACACATTACTTCGTGCTAGAGATTTGGTCTCATCAAATTGCCTTGAAAGCGCTTCAATTTCTGGGGTTAAGTATTTCATGGGCATAATTTTAAATCAATTCAACGACATAATATATTTTTTAGGCGTAGTGCCATACTTCTTTTTAAAAGCCGAAATAAAGTGACTGGATGTGCTGTAACCAACCTTATGGCCCACTTCGTTAACGTTATTCTCGCCAGATTCCAAAAGTTTGCGTGCCACTTCCATTTTGTAATCAAACAAAAAACTAAATACCGAATCGCCATAAATTTGCTTAAAGCCTTCTTTCAGTTTTTTTAGACTCAAGCCTATTTCATCGGCCAGTTCCTGTAAAGTGGGCGGTTCGGCCATCCGCGACACAATGATATCTTTGGCTTTTCTAATTTTAATTACATTGGTTTCATCAACCAAAAACGGACATTGCTCAACATCAGCATCCTCACTTTTATTAAAGTACAGACTTAGTAATTCGTAGGCCTTCCCCTTAAAATACAAAGGTTTTATGGAGCTATTAAGGTTATAATTTATCAATTGGTTGAGTACAATGGCCATAGAAGGCGAAATAACCCCGTCTTTGTAATACTTTTTGTCACGATTATCTTCGCTTAAAAAGGTAATATAATCGGCCTCTTGCGAAAACAAGCCGTGAAACTTTTTAATGGAAATCAAAATAGAAACCATCCAAGAATGCGGATTCGTTTCCAAATTTATGGGAAGCTCTCGCTGCGGATTATAGAGCAACAATGAATTTTCTTCCAGTATATTTAATCGGTACCGTCCTTCGTTGAATACAAACTGACTAGACCCCTTAACACAAAAATGGAATTGGATGTAATCGCTATCTATTTCTTTAACAACAGATTGCACTTCGTTCTCTTCATTTTTAAATGTTAAAACCAAAAGCCCATCTTCTATATTTGTCTCTTCAAACGAACTTTTAGCGATACTTTTTTCTTTGTGAAATTCTGTATTCATACTTTTTTATTTAGATTAATTCTAATTAAGTTAACTAAAACCACCCCAATACCATACAAAAATATGATATTTATCATGTTTTACGAAAAATTGGGGTTAAAAAACCACAAACGATATTAAAAGTTCTTTGAGCGTTATTTTTTTTAACACCATCCCCATACTTTTGCTTCACATTTTCAGGTATAAGCATGCAGAAGTACAACATTTCGCGTAGTAACTACTTTTACGCCATCGGTTTAAGCTACAAAAAAGCCGATGCTAACATCCGTGGTCGTTTCAGTTTGGACGAAGAGTCTAAACTAGCGTTGCTTGCCCAAGCCAAAGAGAACGACATTGAAAGTTTAGTAGTTACTTCTACATGCAACCGTACCGAAATTTACGGATTTGCACAACATCCATTTCAACTTATACAATTACTTTGCGAAAATACGAGAGGCACTGTTGAAGAGTTTCAAAAAGTAGCCTATGTATACAAAAACAAAGAAGCCATAGCCCATATGTTTCGTGTTGGCTCTGGATTGGACAGCCAAATTTTAGGTGATTTTGAAATTATTAGCCAACTAAAAGCAAGCGCCAAACTTTCACGCAAACTAGGACTGCTCAACCATTTTACCGAAAGACTTACCAATGCCGTTATACAAGCCAGTAAACGCATTAAGACCGAAACCGAAATATCATCGGGTGCTACATCAGTATCGTTTGCTTCGGTTCAGTATATTATGAATTCGGTTGACGATGTAGCGAGCAAAAACATTTTGCTTTTTGGTACTGGAAAAATTGGCCGTAACACCTGCGAGAACTTGGTTAAACACACCAAAAACGAGCATATCACCCTGATTAACAGAACAAAGGACAAGGCAGAAAGAATTGGTGGAAAATTTAATTTGGTGGTTAAAGATTATGCCAATTTACAGGAAGAAATCAATCAATCGGATATTTTAATTGTTGCCACAGGTGCCCAACGACCCACTATCGACAAACAAATTGTTCAATCTAAAAGACCGCTTCTTATTTTAGATTTATCCATTCCTAAAAATGTTGATGCTAATGTTGAAGAACTGAGCCATGTTCAATTGGTACATTTAGATCACCTCTCAAAAATTACAGACGAAACTTTAGAAGCCAGAAAGCAATATATTCCCTCAGCAGAAACCATAATCGAAGAAGTAAAAGCCGAGTTTAACAGTTGGCTTGAAACCCGAAAGTTTGCACCAACAATAAAAGCCCTTAAGCTCAAACTTGCCGATTTTGCTGCTGCCGAACTGGACACACAACGCAGAAAAAATGCCGATTTCAATGAAGCGCAAGCCGAATTGATAAGCAACAATATCATTCAAAAAATCACTAACCACTTTGCTCATCACCTTAAAGAAGATGATGTTTCTACAGACGACAGTTTGGAACTTATAAAAAAAGTGTTTCAGTTAGAAGAACCTCAAAAAACGAATGTCTAAAACCATTAGAATTGGCACCCGCGATAGTGAATTGGCACTATGGCAAGCCAACATAGTTAAACAACAACTTGAAAATTTAGGCCACAAAACAGAACTTGTTCCCGTAAAATCTACTGGCGATTTGGTTCTGGACAAACCCCTTTACGAACTCGGCATAACCGGTATTTTTACACGTACGCTAGATATCGCTATGTTGAATCACGATATCGATATTGCCGTACATTCATTAAAAGATGTGCCTACCATTTTGCCTAAAGGTATTGTTCAAGCAGCCGTTTTAAAGCGAGGCAACGTTAACGATACGCTTGTTTTTAAAAACAACGAGGAGTTCTTAGGCGCCAAAGAAGCTACCATAGCAACAGGCAGCTTAAGGAGGCGCGCACAATGGCTAAATCGCTTCCCAACACATACCATTGTCGATTTGCGTGGCAATGTAAATTCAAGACTTCAAAAACTACAAGATAACGAACACTGGAACGGTGCCATTTTTGCCGCTGCCGGTATTGGAAGAATAGGCATAAGGCCAGAAGAATCTATTAACTTAGACTGGATGATTCCCGCACCGGCACAAGGTGCTATTATGGTTACCGCTTTAGATGAAGATGAATTTGCAAAACAAGCCTGCAGCGAACTCAACCATGAAGAGACAGAAATTTGCACAACCATCGAGCGCCAATTTTTAAATAAACTCGAAGGTGGTTGTACCGCGCCTATTGGAGCTTTGGCCTTCATAAAAAATGAAGAGGTGCACTTTAAAGGCGTTTTGCTTAGTGAAGATGGCTCTAAACGAATTGATGTTGCCAAAACCGAAAAACTGGGCAATCACCAAGACATGGCGCAATATTGTGCCGATTTTGTTATCGAGCGTGGCGGCAAACGCCTCATGGATACCATTAAAAATTCGGCAAAGAAAACAAATATATGTTCTACCAAAGCATTAACTGAAGACCAACGATTATTGTTTAACGAAAAGGTGTCAGCCGAAAGCACTGATTTTATTAAAATTAGTTTAAATCGCATTCCGCCTCGAATTTTAAGCAAACCCATTGAAAATGTGATTATCACCAGTAAAAATGCGGTAGAATCATTAACTACAAATTATTCCGCTACCGAACTACAGTTCAAAAATATTTACTGTGTAGGCCGACGAACCAAGCGTTTAATTGAGAGAAAAATAGGCAAAGTAACACACACCGAAAAAAATGCCGAAAGCCTAGCCAAATATTTAATTGAATTTATAGAAGGTACCGAAACCACTTACTTTTGTAGCGATTTAAGATTAGACACTTTACCTAACACCCTTAAAGAAAACCAAATAAAAGTTAATGAGATTGAAGCCTATCAAACTAAATACGATGGTTTGAAAATTGACGATTCCGTTGAAGGCGTTATGTTTTACAGCCCATCAACTGTTGAAAGTTTTATCCAAAAAAATAATAGAGATGTTATTGCTTTTTGTATTGGAGAAACCACGGCTAAAGAAGCCCGAAAACATTTTAGCGATGTAAGAGTGGCGAGAGTACCAACTGTTGAGAGCGTGATTGAGTTGGTTAACGCACATTATGTATAAATGGTTAATGGTTTTTAGTTGGCAGCTATTAGACTAACGACTATAAACCAGAAACTAACAACTAACAACTATGATTAAGAACGATTTATTTTTAAGAGCATTAAAAGGAGAAACTGTTAGCCGTCCGCCAGTATGGATGATGCGTCAAGCAGGGCGATACCTTCCAGAATTCATGGAAATTAAGGCAAAATACGACTTCTTTACACGTTGCCAAACACCAGAATTGGCCAGTGAAATTACCGTACAACCTATCCGTAGATATGGTATGGATGCCGCCATTCTTTTTAGCGACATTTTGGTGATACCTCAAGCCATGAACATCGAGGTGCAGATGAAACCCAATTTTGGCCCCTACTTACCAAACCCCGTTCGCTCGCAAAAAGATTTAGATAATGTAATAGTTCCAGATGTTTCTGTAGAACTCGATTACGTTTACCAAGCTATAAAAGCAACAAAAGAAAAGCTTAACAATGAAATTCCTTTGATAGGATTTGCTGGGTCACCATGGACCATTTTATGTTACTGCGTACAAGGGCAAGGCAGCAAAAATTTTGATAAAGCCAAAGCATTCTGTTTTACCAATCCTGTGGCGGCTCATGAATTGCTTCAAAAAATTACAGACACCACAATAGCCTACCTAAAGGAAAAAGTAAAAGCGGGTTGTAATGCGGTTCAGGTTTTCGACTCTTGGGGCGGTATGCTTTCACCAACCGATTATCAAGAGTTTTCTTGGCAGTATATCAATCAAATTATTGAAGCGCTAAAAGACGATGCTCCAGTTATTGCCTTCGGAAAAGGCTGTTGGTTTGCTCTTCATGACATGGCGCAAAGTAACGCATCGGCTTTAGGGGTTGATTGGACGTGTTCTGCAAGAAATGCTCGGTATTTAACTGGCGGCAATATTACATTGCAAGGTAATTTTGACCCATCGCGCTTGTTATCACCGCCTTCTGAAATCAAAAAAATGGTACACCAAATGATTGATGAATTTGGCAAAGACAAATACATTGTTAATCTAGGGCATGGTATTTTACCCAATATTCCGGTAGAAAATGCCAAGGCCTTTATTGATGCCGTAAAAGAATACAATGCTTAAAAATGTACTATCGGGAATAAAAGCGTATTTCGGAGCCTTTGGTTTAATATCGAAACTAAAGCTCTGGAAATTTTTTGCTGTTCCTATGCTCATTAGCTTTGTAACCGCTATCGTTATTTTTGGTTCTGCCTACGGCTTATCTGATAATGTTGGTGACTTTATCTCCAAATTGTGGATTTGGGATTGGGGAAAGGAAACCTTCTCAACCATCAGTAATTTTATTGGTGGACTTATCATTATTGTTATCGGCCTTATCCTTTTCAAACATATTATAATGGCGCTTTCGGCACCGTTTATGAGCCCTGTTTCTGAAAAGATTGAAGCACATTTTACGGGTCGTGTGGCAAATTCGCATAGAAATACCACTTTCATGCAACAATTATGGCGTGGTATAAAAATTAATGGTCGGAATTTATTTATGGAATTATTTTACACAATCCCTATTTTACTATTAAAATTCATTCCCGTAATTAATATATTTTCAACCATATTGCTGTTTTTGGTTCAAGCCTACTATGCTGGCTTCGGTAATATGGACTATACTCTAGAGCGTCATTTTCAGTACAAAGAAAGTATTCGGTTTGTTCGCAAAAACCGAGGTTTGGCCATTGGCAATGGTATTGTTTTTATTTTATGCCTTTTAGTACCAGTCATTGGAGTTATTTTGGTACTGCCACTTTCGGTTACCGCTGCATCTCTAAAAACGGTGGAAGCCTTGAACCTAAAACCAACAACGGCGAATGCTTAGTTTTGGCAACTTTAATATTCAACCTATTAAATCTGAAGACTACTGGAATATATGCAATTTTGTTAATGCTAATGAAGACAGATTAAAACGTTATTTTCCAGAGACTCTTCAGCAAAACACAACACCAGATTTAGCAAAAATCTTTGTTGAAAAAAAAGTAAAGGCGTTTGGATTAAAAGAAGAGTTCCTTTTCACTTTAAAGCAAAATCACTTAAAGCAGATATCTGGATTAATCTACCTGAAAGACATCAATTGGAACAAAAAACATGGAGAATTTGCTTATTGCATCGACTACAATCTCGAAGGCCAAGGCACTACCACAAAAGCGATTAAATTATTATCTGATTACGCTTTTGAAAATTTGAACTTAAAAACATTACAGATTATAGCCCATAAAACGAACCTAGCGAGTATAAAAGTGGCAGAAAGTTGTAATTTTACCTGGATTAAAACCCTTGAAAAAGAACACACGCCACCCGGCGAAAACGCACTCGATATGGAACTCTATGAACTTTACGACGAAATTGAATAATAATGAAAGATAAATTCTATCAATACATACAAGAATTACAAGACACTATAACTAAAAAACTGGAAGCTATTGATGGTAAAGCCAAATTTCAGCAAGATATTTGGGAACGTCCCGAAGGCGGCGGCGGCCGGACCCGAGTTATTGAAAACGGTAGGGTTTTTGAAAAAGGCGGCGTTAACATTTCGGGGGTTCATGGTAAGTTGCCCAAGTCTATGCAAGCCTATTTTAAAGTGGGTGATGTCGATTTTTTTGCATGCGGTCTTAGTTTAGTCATCCATCCCAAAAACCCTATGGTTCCTACCGTTCACGCTAATTGGCGATACTTTGAAATGTATGACCAAAACGGGAAAATTGTGGACCAATGGTTTGGTGGCGGGCAAGATTTAACGCCGTATTATTTATTTGAAGAGGACGCCAAACATTTTCATCAAATCTGTAAAACTGCTTGTGATAAGCACAACACAGAGTTCTATGCTACTTACAAAAAACGTTGTGACGAGTACTTTTTCAACGCCCATAGAAATGAAGCCCGAGGCATTGGCGGTTTGTTTTTCGACTATTGCAAAGCTTCCGAAAATATGAACATGAAACAATGGTATGACTTTGTAACCGAAGTAGGCGATAGCTTTTTAGAAGCTTACGTGCCTATTGTTGAAAAACGAAAAAATTTACCATATACCGAAACACAACGTAAGTGGCAGGAAATACGCCGAGGGCGTTATGTAGAATTCAATCTGGTGCACGATAAAGGCACACTCTTTGGATTAAAAACTAACGGCCGCATTGAAAGCATCTTAATGAGTTTACCGCCCCATGTGCAATGGGTTTATGACCACTACCCTGAAAGCGGTAGCGAGGAAGAAAAATTAATTAACGTTTTAAAAAACCCTATAGATTGGGTTAACAAATAAACATCTAAACATTTTTGATAATGTATCCATTAAGAAGAAACCGAAGATTACGCACAAACGAAGCTATTAGAAGCTTGGTTCGTGAAACCATTATATCGCCAAACGATTTTTTAGTACCGCTTTTTGTTGTTGAAGGTAAAGGCATAAAAGACGAAATTCCGTCTATGCCCAATTACTTTCGCTATAGCCTCGATTTATTGGAAGGCGAAGTAAAAGAACTTTGGAAATTAGGCCTAAAATCGGTATTGCTCTTTGTAAAAGTGCCCGATAGCTTAAAAGATAACAAAGGCACCGAAGCCCTTAACGCTAATGGTTTGATGCAACGTGCCATTAAAACGGTAAAAAATGCTTGTCCAGATATGCTGGTCATGACCGATGTTGCGCTCGACCCTTATTCTGCCTATGGCCACGACGGCATTATAGAAAACGGACAAATTTTAAATGACGAAACCGCCGACGTTTTAGCTGAAATGAGTGTTTCGCATGCTCAAGCGGGAGCCGATTTTGTAGCCCCAAGCGATATGATGGACGGCCGTATATTAACCATCCGTGAAGCTTTAGAAGACGAAGGTTTTATCAACACAGGCATAATGAGCTATTCAGCAAAGTATGCCTCGGCATTTTATGGGCCCTTCCGTGATGCGCTAGATTCTGCCCCCGTAGATACTGTAGACATTCCCAAAGACAAAAAAACATACCAAATGGATTATGCCAACCGTTTTGAAGCCATTAAAGAAACCGAAATGGACATTGATGAAGGTGCCGATATTGTTATGGTAAAACCTGGGCTGTGCTATTTGGATATTGTTCGTGAAATTAAAAACGAAGTAGAAGTGCCTTTAGCGGTATATCAGGTTTCAGGCGAATATGCCATGCTAAAAGCTGCCGCAGAAAAAGGCTGGCTAGAGCATGATGCCGTTATGATGGAACAAATTACCGCAATAAAACGTGCTGGAGCAGATATTATAGCAACCTACTTTGCTAAGGATGTTGTAAAATTGATTTCGTAAATTAGCACATCTAAAACCTATTTAATGAGCGCACTAATCTTTTGGGCAACCATCTCTATATTCTTTTCCTTTTTATGTTCTATACTTGAGGCTGTTTTGTTAAGCGTTACACCTACTTTTATAAAGGTTAAAAAACGTGAAAATAAAGACTATGCCGTAACGCTGGAACATCTAAAACAAGATGTAGATAAACCTTTAATCGCTATTTTAACCTTAAATACCATTGCCCACACCTTGGGTGCCATGATGGTAGGGATTGAAGCCGAAAAATTACCGTACAAAATAGAGTTTTTTGGTATTAATACGGTCGGTATTGTGTCGGCCATCATGACATTTTTAATATTAGTAGCTTCAGAAATTATACCTAAAACCATTGGTGCCACCTATTGGAAACAATTAGCAAATTTCGCAGCGAAGACATTAACAATAATGATTTTTCCATTGAAATGGACCGGTATTTTATGGCTGCTTCAGTTAACCACAAAACTTATTGGAGGCACAGGACACGGTAGTGTTTTAACACGTGAAAGCTTTATGATGATGACCGATATGGCTCACGAAGAAGGTGTGTTTCAAGAAAACGAAAGTAAGGTTATTAAAAACCTACTAACCTTTAAAGAAGTGTTTGCAAAAGATATCATGACCCCAAGAACTGTCATGAAAATAGAGGATGAAAACGCAACCGTTGAAGATTTTTTTAAAAAAAACCTCAACCTTCGTTTTTCCAGAATTCCCGTTTATGTGGATGATCCAGACAACATAAAAGGGCTTGTTTTAAAAGATGAGGTTTTTAGGGAAATGGCACTCGATAATGGCTCTAAAAAATTATCAGAACTCAAACGAAGTATTATAGTTGTTGGCCGTAGCATGCCTATCCCCAATCTATTTGAAAAACTCATTGAAAGCAGGAACCATATGGCTTTGGTTGTAGATGAATATGGCTCCGTAAGTGGATTGGTAACTATGGAAGATGTTATTGAAACGCTTCTTGGTCTAGAAATCATGGATGAGAGCGATAACGTTTCCGATTTACAGCTATTGGCACGAAAAAGTTGGGAAAGCCGCGCAAAAAAATTAGGTATTTTAGACGACAAAGACCTTTCTAACTAAACGTGGAATCCTGTACCGTTACATCGCCATTAGGGGCAATAAAAATAACAGGCGATGAAAATGGCATAACCGAGGTATCATTCCTAGATTCTGAAATGGAGTCTACTTTTATTCCAACAGTTCTAAAAAAATGTGTATTTCAGTTACAGCAATACTTTGATGGCAACCGAAAGGAATTCGATTTAAAGTTAAATCCTAAAGGCACCGAATTTCAAAAACGAGTTTGGAGCCAGTTACAGGCTATCCCTTATGGAAAAACAACATCGTACCTAGAATTTTCAAAACAATTAGGCGATGCCAAAGCAATACGAGCTGTGGCTAATGCTAACAGCAAAAACCCTATTGGTATCGTAATTCCATGTCACCGTGTTATTGGTAGTGATGGTCGCTTAACTGGATATGCTGGCGGACTTCACCGAAAAAAATGGCTTCTAGAGCACGAAAGTCAGTCGAAACAACAATCGCTCTTTTAAGGTTTAATGAGCATATCGTAATTTACGGCCGTAGTCATGACGTCGTTAATTATACTTTCACTAACTGATTTTTGTTGTGCCCCGTCTTCCTCCTCGGGAACACCCAGTTTTTCGAAAAACTTTCTGAAGCCTTTTGGACTGTGAATATTGACCCACTTACACACTGAATTGCTCTTATTACTAAATGTATGCAATGTGTTTTGTGGTAAATTAACACTCTCGCCAGCTTTAACAATTTTAACTGCTCCATTAACAACAAATTCCATTTCTCCTTCGGTAATCAAAAAGCTTTCCGTAAATTTTTCATGTAAATGCGGTGGTGGTCCTGGCACTCCTGCAGGGGTTTCTCCAAAGGCCAAATCATAATTTCCAGATGTGTCGTGAAGAGCAACTTTATGGCCCAAAACCCACTTGTTTTCAATTGTTTTCATGTTTATGAGATTTTAATCTCACTAATATAAAATTTAATTTTGTATCTTCAAATTTTTATAAGATAATTATCTCATGAGCAATATCTCCTTAAATACTGGCCGAACAAAACAAAAACAGAAAACTAGACGAAAAATACTCGATACCACTAAAGAACTACTTAAAAAAGGTGAAAAATTGAGTTTAGAAAAGGTGGCTAAAGCTTCATCTGTGTCAAGAGCAACGATTTATCGCTATTTTTCAAATATTGATATTTTATGCTCCGAAGCCGGTTTGGACATGTTTACCAGTTCAACCACAACTATTTTTCAAGACATTAAAGATTTACCCATCACTGAACGCATTTTATACATTCAAAACTATTTTAACGACCTAGCTATAGATAACGAACCTGCTTTCCGCAAATATTTAAGCATTTACTTAAACGAAGACGTATCAAACAAAAAAGAATCTTTACGAGGCTCACGACGAACCGCTGCACTAAAACTTGCTCTGGTGCCCTACAGAAACAAATTAGATGCCCAAACTTACAATAACCTTATTGCCACTGCTACCTCGTTAATGGGCATAGAATCTATTATTTGTGCAAAAGATGTTTGCAACTTAGACAACAGAACCTCAAAAGAAGCCCTATCGTGGGGCTTGAAAACCATACTGAAATCGGTTTTTTAAAAATGTCTCAAGCCAATTAATCGGTTCGGTTTTAATTGCTATATTTATTTGCACTAAACCATTTTATGATGAAAATTCTAAAGAAGACCCTTAAATGGGTTTTACTAACTGTTATATTTATCGTAATTCTACTTTATATTTTTGATTATGGGTACATTTTAAGAGGGGCTAAAATTGTTTATTTTACTGGGCACAATACCGCTTTTATTGACGACTACCCTTACTTTGTAAACGACACCATTGCAAATAGTGACCACATAGACCCTTGGCCTACCCATAAAAATTACAATACAGTAAATGAAACAAGGAAACTGATGCAAACCAACGATGATTTGGGCACTATTGCCTTTTTAATTATCAAAAACGATAGTATCTGGTTTGAAAATTATTACGATGGTTTTAACGATAACTCAAAAACCAATTCGTTTTCAATGGCCAAAAGTATTACCACATCGCTGCTCGGCAAAGCTATTATGGATGGCTATATAGAAAGTTTAGACCAACCTATAAGCGATTTTTATCCGCAGTACAACTATGCAAAAACCACGGTGGGTGACCTTGCCTCAATGGCGTCAGGATTAGATTGGGTCGAGCATTATACAAGTCCGTTTTCCGTTACCGCGCGTGCCAACTATGATGATGATTTGGCCGAAACCATTCTCAACCAAAAAGTAATTAAAACGCCAGGCGAAGAATTTGAATATTTAAGCGGAAACACCCAATTGCTCGGTATGATTATTCAAAAGGCAACCAGAGTTCCATTGGCAAAATACCTCTCCGATAGTTTCTGGAAACCCATGGGTGCCCGCCAAAATGCGCTTTGGCAATTGG
The DNA here is from genome assembly GCA_022749295.1 of Flavobacteriaceae bacterium GSB9. Lineage (NCBI taxonomy): Bacteria > Pseudomonadati > Bacteroidota > Flavobacteriia > Flavobacteriales > Flavobacteriaceae > Flavobacteriaceae bacterium GSB9. The sequence continues at coordinate 2,532,767 of CP062007.1, read as the reverse complement.
ACGATAGCGAACACCGTTTAGCCAAAGCTTTTTGCTGTATATCAAGCAATGCCCGCGATTTTGCCCGTTTTGGTAAATTGTATAAAGACGGCGGCAATTGGAAAGGCAAGCAATTGCTCGACTCTGCATTTGTTAAAAAATCAATTACGCCACGCTTTAAAAAAGACCCTATTTACGGTTACGGCTGGTGGCTTGGCGAATATGTTAATAAAAACTTTTTTATGATGCGTGGGCATCTTGGCCAATATGTTTTGGTACAACCAGAAGATAATATTATTATTGTGAGGCTGGGGCACCGTAAATCTCCCGATGCTGGCCATGGTGTTGGTAAATTTACAAATGACATTCAAATTTATATCGAAGAAGCCTATAAAATGTTAAAAAATGATAAGCAAGCTCAATCTTGAAGACATATTATTCCTAGATATTGAAACGGTTCCAGAAGTTCAAAATTTTTCAGATTTGGATGAAACGACGCAGGCGCTATGGGAACAAAAATCGCAATACCAAAGGAAGGACGATTTTACTGCCGAAGAATTTTACGAACGCGCCGGCATTTGGTCCGAATTTGGTAAAATAGTTTGTATCTCGGTAGGCTATTTCAATATTTTGAACGACTTGCGCACCTTTCGCGTTACCTCCTTTTATGGCGATGAAGTTAAAATTCTTAAAGACTTTAAAAATCTCCTCATATCACATTTCAGCCAAAGCAAACACTTGCTTTGTGCCCATAACGGCAAGGAATTTGACTTTCCATATATTGCGCGCCGCATGATTATTCACAATATTGAATTGCCATATAAACTGAATTTATTTGGCAAAAAACCTTGGGAGGTGCCTCATTTGGATACTTTGGAACTCTGGAAATTTGGCGATTACAAAACCTATACGTCACTAAAATTGCTTACCCATGTTTTGGGCATTCCCTCACCCAAAGACGATATTGATGGCAGCGAAGTATACCGTGTTTATTATGAGGACAAGGAAATAGACCGGATAATTACTTACTGCGAAAAAGACACTATTGCAGTTGCCCAAATATTTCTGCGCTTACGCGGAAATGAGCTGTTGCACAACAATGAAATTATTCATATTTAAATGACGGAAACCACAATTCTAAACATCAACAACCTATCTATTTCATTTGGCAACAATAAAGTCATTCACGACATTTCGTACCACCTAAATAAAAATGAAATTCTAGGCATTGTGGGCGAATCGGGTTCAGGAAAATCGGTGTCTTCATTGGCTATTCTTGGGTTGCTTCCAAAGAAAATAGCGACCATTTCCAATGGCGAAATCATTTACCAAAACCAAAATTTAGTTAGACTTTCAAACAAAGCGTTTCAAAATATAAGAGGCAACAAAATAGCTATGATTTTTCAAGAGCCTATGAGCTCTTTAAATCCATCAATGACTTGCGGAAAACAAGTTGAGGAAATTTTATTTCAGCATACCAATCTATCGAAAAGCGACGCCAAAACTGAAACGCTCCAACTTTTTGAAAGAGTTAAGCTACCCAACCCTAAACGCGTTTATAGCACTTACCCACATCAAATATCGGGCGGACAAAAACAACGGGTTATGATTGCCATGGCCATTGCCTGTAAACCCAACATTTTAATTGCGGACGAGCCCACTACCGCACTCGATGTAACAGTTCAAAAGGAGATTATTGCTCTGTTAAAAGCCCTGCAGAAAGCCACCAAAATGAGCATTATTTTTATCACTCACGATTTGGCACTAATTTCTGAAATTGCCAACCGGGTTTTGGTGATGTATAAAGGCGATATTGTTGAACAAGGCACAGTTTCTGAAATATTTAAAAACCCACAACACAACTACACCAAAGCATTGATTAATTCGCGACCATCATTAGATACGCGATTAAAAAGACTGCCTACCATTCAAGATTATTTAAAAGGTATTGTTTCCAACGACATTGTTACTAAAGAACAACGCCAAAAGAACCATAAAGCTATTTACAGCAAACCGCCGCTTTTGGAGGTTATAAACCTTGAAAAGGAATATATCTCAAAATCGGGCTTATTTTCAAAAGCTGTAGGTTTTAAAGCGGTAAACGATGTTAGCTTTAAGTTGTTTAAAGGAGAAACTTTAGGCTTAGTAGGCGAATCAGGCTGCGGAAAGTCAACCTTGGGCAATGCCATCCTTCAACTTGATAAAGCCACCGCTGGAAAAATTTTTTACAAAGGGAAAGACATTATAAATCTTTCAAAGACTGAAACACGAAAACTTCGTAAAGAAATTCAAATTGTTTTTCAAGATCCTTACTCATCATTAAATCCTCGAATACCCGTTGGCGAGGCCATTATGGAACCCATGAAAGTACACGGTCTTTATGGCTCTGATGCTGAGCGTAAAGAAAAAACCGTTGACATATTAAACCGCGTGGGCTTATCTGAAGCGTATTTTAACCGTTATCCTCATGAATTTTCCGGAGGACAACGTCAGCGCATTGGTATTGCCAGAACAATCGCTTTACAACCTAAACTAATTGTTTGCGACGAATCAGTTTCGGCGCTCGACATATCGGTTCAAGCACAAGTGTTGAATTTATTGAATGAGCTGAAAGAAGATTTCGGTTTTACCTATATTTTTATATCGCACGATTTGGCCGTAGTTAAGTATATGAGCGACCAACTATTGGTAATGAACCAAGGAAAAATTGAAGAATTGGACGATGCCGACGTAATTTACAGCACGCCCAAAAAAGAATATACCAAAAAGTTAATTCATGCTATTCCCAAAGGGTTATAGCATGAAAACCTTTTTGGTTAAATAAACTAAACTTTTAAAAAATTGCAAATTCTCTTTAAGAGTTTCTTTGAATTTGCTCTCATCATTAGTAGGTTGTTCAGGTAGATTTGTTGCAATATTCATAAGTTTAAATTTATGGTAGATTTGGTAAAATCTATTAATTTGACTTAGTATCTTTGGGGACTGCTAATATCAAACTTTTTTTTAAAAAATCAGTTCAAAAACATAAATAATCGATGAAATGCATTTTTATTTAACATTTCATCGGGTTTTTCCTAAATTTGAAAACCTTCATTTCGATTGAAAGCGATTTTGAAATGAACTAAAAATCCTTTTCATCTTTATAGATTACTTATCTTTATAACACTCTAAACTGAATAAGATGTCAGAAAAAAAACTTTGGGTAGGCTCAATAGCTTTTAAAGAAAATAGTCACTTATTTGATTACAAAAAATGGCTTATGGAACATCACCAACTCCATTTTGAGTCTTATGACGATTTATGGCAATGGTCTGTGAACCACATAGAGGCCTTTTGGGAAAGCATTTGGCAATATTTTAAAGTGATTTCACATAGCGATTACAACTCGGTATTAGAAATGACGACTATGCCCAATTTTAAATGGTTTGATGGCGCTAAACTAAACTATGCCGAACATGTTTTTAGACACAATTTAGCCCAAGAAACCGCTATTATTTTCAATAACGAACAAGACGAATATTCAGAACTATCCTGGCAAGACCTTAAACAAAAAGTAGCTGCCATGGCTGCTTATTTAAAATCAATTGGTGTTACTAAAGGCGATTGTGTTGTAGCTTTTTTACCAAACGTTCCGGAGGCTACCATTTCATTCCTGGCCGTTAATTCCATAGGAGCTATTTGGTCGAGCACCTCGCCAGATTTTGGCACCGAAAGCGTTATAGACCGCTTCGCACAAATAAAACCGAAAGTGTTCATTACAACAGACGGCTATTATTATAACGGCAAACCTTACGATAAAACAAACATCGCGAAAAGTATTGCCAAAGCCCTACCCACTTTGCAACAAGTCATCGTATTACCCTATTTAAAAAAGGATGATATATCGAATTTCCCAAAGGATTTTGTGAACATTAACCATGTATTCGAGACCAAAGCGCATTCTTTAGTTTTTGAGGCCGTAGATTTCAGTCACCCTATCTGGGTGTTATACTCATCTGGCACCACAGGTTTACCAAAAGCTATTGTACACTCTCATGGTGGCATATTGTTAGAGCACCTCAAATACATGGCTTTTCAAAACGATGTCCACGCTGGGGAACGCTATTTTTGGTACACTACAACGGGTTGGATGATGTGGAATTTTTTACAATCTGCCCTATTAATGGGTTCGGCCATTGTGCTATACGACGGCAGCCCTACCTACCCCAATTTTGATAAACTTTGGGCGTTTTCTGATGACACCGGAATTAACCATTTCGGGACGAGTGCACCATTTTTAGTAGCCAGCATGAAAAAGAAAATAGAACCCAAAAACAATTATAATCTTGGTACTATTCGCTCTATAAGCTCTACGGGTGCACCATTGCCTTTTGAAGCTTTTGACTACGTGTACAACAGCATAAAAGATGATGTTTGGTTATGCTCTATGGCTGGTGGTACTGATGTATGCACCGCTTTTGTTGGTGGTATGCCGTTTTATGCGGTCCATTCTGGCGAAATTCAATGCCGCGCTTTGGGCGTTTCGTTATATGCTTACGATGAAAATGGAAATTCAGTTGAAGACGATTTAGGCGAAATGGTTATCGACAAACCCATGCCCTCCATGCCCCTTTATTTCTGGAATGATGAAAACAAAAAACGTTACAAAGCCAGTTATTTTGAACATTATCCTGGCAAGTGGCGCCACGGCGATTTTATAAAAATCAATTCTAAAACTAAGGGTATTGTTATTTACGGACGCTCTGACGCCACTTTAAACCGACATGGTATACGTATTGGTACCAGTGAAATTTATAGAAGCATTAATAAAATCAAAACGATTGAAGATGCTTTAATTGTGAATTTGGAACTCGACGGCGGTAAACACTACATGCCCCTATTTATTAAAATGAAACCTGGGGTTGAATTGACCGATGCTATTAAAAACCAAATTAACACGCAATTAAAAACCGAATATTCGCCACGGCATGTACCCGACGAAATTATAGAGGTGCCAGACATCCCTTATACCATTAGCGGTAAAAAAATGGAAGCGCCCGTTAAAAAAATTTTAATGAAAAGGCCATTGGAAAAATCGATAAATGTTGACTCTATGAAAAACCCTGAGTCGGTAGAGTTTTTTGTGGCGTTTGCCGAACAGATTTGAGTATATCCCAAACTTTTTCTGCGAAAATTTAATTGTTTTTCAATACCGTCGCAACTTTATTTTGTTCAGTGTAATCATGCTCAATCAGTGTTAAATCATCAATAGCTTCGCTAACATGCAATTCGCTTTGTAAAAATAAATAGCTAGCATAATTTTTCTCAATGTTAAATTTAAAACTACCCCTTACAACCAAATCATAACTTGAGTTTTCAGACTGTTGCTTAGATGAAATTTTAAAATAAGCAATATCTTTTTTCACTTTAACTAATGTTGCTGTACAATTTGCACTATAAAAATCATCTCCCCGCATTGGAATACTATAATAAACAATGTGTTCAAAAGAAAAACTTTCTCCAATCCCAATTGTGTGTTTAGGAAAATCAAAACAGATTTCTCTATTCTCGATTTTTTTAATTGCTTCAGCCTGTTTATCACTTTGCTCATTATCGATTAAAAATTCATTAACAGTAAGTTTATTTTCAAAATCAACATAGCCTTTGGCTTGGATTGATTCGAAATTAAATGTTTCGTTTATCTTTTCTTTGTCTAGGTCTCCTTCAAACTTAAAATCATAAGCTAAAATCTCTATTGGAATGGTGTGATTTTTCTTTTGCTCTTTAGTTATTGTTAAGACTTTATATGTTTCTTTTTTATCACCTTTTCGTATCCTTTTTAAACCAATAGAATCAAAAACCCTCAGCATTTCTTTATCTGCCTCTTTTTTTGTTTTGAATTTTATCGATTTTTCGCATATAGAAAGATACTCAGAATTTGGCTGATGCCTAATTTCAAAAAAGAAATCTCTGTTTTGAGCAATGCTGAATACTGAAGAAAAAAATAGTAAACAAGACAGTAGTTTGTTCATTGGCAGTTATTGGAAACCAATCTATATTATAAATTAACAATTAACGCTCTTTACTACCCAAAATCCAAATCATCTGCGGTATCTTCTATGGTACTTGGGCCATCCTGATCATCCTCTTGAGTTGTTTCAGAACAATCCACCCGAATGGAAAGGTTTTCGGGCTCTGGAAATTCATCTTTTGAAACATTCAATTCTGGGTCGTCATAGCATTTTTTCATATACAAGCCCCAAATAGGCAAGGCCATAGTAGCACCTTGTCCGTAAGTTATGCTCGCAAAATGCGCTGCACGGTCTTCTGCACCAACCCAAACGCCTGTTACCAAATTAGGTACCATACCCATAAACCAGCCATCACTTTGATTTTGTGTGGTTCCTGTTTTTCCTGCTATGGGGTTTTCAAAGGCATATGGATAGCCGGTAATCACTTCCTTATAAACCGGAACGTTAACAGCCCATTTATGCCGTAAACGCGTACCAGACCCGCCTTGTGTAACACCTTCTAAAAGTTTAACCGTTACATACGCCGCTTCATCGCTCAAAACATCGCGGGTTTCAGGTTTAAACTGATATAGAATAGTTCCGTTTTTATCTTCAATATTGGTAACCATGACAGGCTTGGTGTAAACGCCTTGATTGGCAAATGCTGAATAGGCTCCAACCATTTCGTAAATACTGATATCGGGTGTTCCTAAGGCTATGGAAGGTACAGCCGGCACGGGAGAATCTACGCCTAATTTCTTAACCAAATCGGCTACCGTTTGCGGACCAACTTTATCCATTAACTGTGCTGTGATGGTATTAACCGAATTAGCCAAAGCACTTTTTAAAGTTCTAGTACCCCCATAATCGTTGGCGCCGCCAGAATTCTTGGGACACCATTCTTCTGGATTTCCATATTTGTTGGCCTCGATACAGAATGGTACGTCTGGAAATTCATCACAAGGCGAATAATGCAATTGGTCTATGGCCGATGCATATACAAACGGCTTAAAAGTGGAACCTACTTGGCGCCTACCTTGTTTAACCATATCGTACTGGAAATGCCTGTAATTAATACCGCCAACCCAAGCTTTTACATGTCCCGTTTGCGGATTCATGGACATCATACCCGTACGTAAGAACGATTTATAATAACGCATGGAATCGATGGGTTTCATAATAGTATCAATTTCTGAAGGCTGTCCTTCTTTCCATTGAAAAACCGTCATTTGAGTTGGTTTTTTGAATGATTCTATTATCTCTTTATTAGACTTTTTTAAATCGTATTTCATGTGTCTCCAACGTTCTGATTGCCTCATGGAACGGTTCATTAAATCATTGAGTTCTGTTTGATCTAACTCTAAAAATGGTGCTGTTGGATTTCTATCTGGCGTATTTTGATGAAAAAATTCAGTCTGCAACTTTGCCATGTGCTGCTGTACAGCATCTTCAGCGTATTGCTGCATCCGCGAATCGATGGTGGTGTAAATTTTTAATCCGTCGTTGTACAAATTCCATTTCGACCCATCGGGCTTTGGGTTGTTTGCAATCCATTCTTTCATAAAGCCATCCAAATACCCTCTAAAATAAGTTGCAATACCCTCGCGATGCGATTCTGGAGTATAATTTAGATCGAGTTCTGTTTGCTGAAGCGAATCTTTCACTTTTTCATTGATGTAGCCATATTTTTCCATTTGGCTCAACACCACATTACGCCTATTTTTTACGCCAACCGGATTTCTTCTGGGGTTGTATAAAGCTGAATTTTTAAACATGCCCACCAACATCGCCGATTCTTTAAGGTCTAGGTCTTTAGGTTCTTTTCCGAAGTAAATTCTTGATGCACTTCGAATGCCATCTGCATTATTTAAAAAATCATAAATATTGAAGTATTGCGCAATGATTTCTTCTTTAGTGTATTGGCGTTCCAAACGAATAGCTATAACCCATTCTTTTATTTTTTGAAGGATGCGTTCTAGAATATTCCTTGAGCCTTCACCATGGAACAACTGCTTGGCCAACTGTTGCGAAATGGTACTCGCTCCGCCGCCACTCCCAAGCTTGATAACAGCCCTTAAAGTACCCCGGGCATCAATACCTGAATGCTCGTGAAAACGTGCATCTTCGGTAGCAATTAAAGCGTTTACCAAATGCTCTGGCAAATCATTGTAGCTTACGGGTGTTCTATTGTCGTTGTAATAAAACTTACCTAGCGTTTGTCCATCTGAAGAGATAATTTCGGTCGCTAGATTGGTTCGAGGATTTTCGAGTTGTGTATGGTCTGGCATTTCGCCAAATACGCCCCAAGAGGCCAATAAAAATAATAATCCTACAGCAAATATACCTGCTAAAAAAAGCATCCAGAACAAACGAACATACTTTGAAAAATCTGGAGTTGCTTTTGTTTCTTTTTTTGCTTTCGCCATTTAATTTCTGAATATTAAATTACTTCCTCTTTTGCATCCACCAAAAACAAATCCTGGAGGATAGGAGTGATGATTTAGTTACGCGTTATATGTTCAATTCTAAAACCAACATCGGTAATACCTTCTAATTCCTTTACACCGTTTACCTTACCAGTTTCTCGCATAGCGTGTTGTATGTTAACGGTATATTCACCCAACTCATTAAAAACAACAGCCTCTTTATACCATAATTTATTCTCCTTAACATCGGTGTAACCCGTGCCCAAAAGTTTTCCGTCTGGTGCGGCCATTCGGTATTCTAAAGTGTCTTTTACGGTTTTACCGTGCGGAAATTCCATTTCTACAATTAAAAATAAATTGTTGTATTTATAAGCGTTGGTATTTCTTAAATTGACGAATAAATTATAAGGTTTAATGGAATCTGGCGGGTTAATTTTAAAGCTCACAATAGAGTCTTTGTTCCATTTATTTGGCACCGATTTATAAGTATCGAAAACCCGATTGGAATCGCAGCAAACAAACAAAGACGCTAATAGTACTAAAAATAAATAGGCTTTATTTTGAAGCATTTTTACTGTTTTGTGATGGTTTTCGTTTGTTGTTCTTTCTTCGTTTGTTTCTTTTCTGCCCTTGTTTTTTATTTTGGGGCTGGGTTTGCTTTTGACCATCGTTACTGCCCTGGGCATTTTTCTTATTTCTTTGATTACCCTTCCTTCTATTACTTCTACGTTTTTTATTCCGCTTTGGATTATCGAAACGTGTTAAACTATCTTGACCTACAACGTTTTCAAACTCGTTTTTAGTGTCTTCAACCACATCGGAAGCGTATTCTTCTAAACTGGCAATTTTTTTCTTTTGCCTGTTGAGTTCAATAATTTCATTGGCCTGGTCTATGGTTATTTTATGCCAGTTCATCCATTCGCCTTCGTAGGCGTACCACATGTGTCCTTTAAAAATATCGGTTTTTTGGCATACCGCTGTGCCTTTTTCTGTATAAAGTTTAGTATCAGTTTTTGGAAAATCTTTTAAAGCATCCAGATAAGTATCGAGCTCATAGTTTAAGCAGCATTTTAATTTACCGCACTGCCCCGCTAATTTTTGGGGATTAAGCGACAATTGCTGATAACGCGCCGCCGAGGTACTTACCGAACGGAAATCGGTTAGCCAAGTGGAGCAACATAACTCGCGTCCACAAGATCCAATACCGCCCAATCGGGCCGCTTCTTGACGGAAACCGACTTGCCTCATTTCTATTCTTGTGCGAAATTCTCGGGCAAAAACTTTAATAAGCTCTCTAAAATCTACGCGATCTTCTGCAGTGTAGTAAAAGGTTGCTTTGCTGGCATCGCCCTGAAATTCGATATCGGAAATTTTCATTTGCAACCTTAAATCGATAGCAAACTGGCGGGCTTTAACCTTCATGGACTCTTCCCTATCGCGTGCTTTTTGCCAAATATCAATATCTTTTTGGCTGGCTTTTCGGTATATTTTTAATCCTTCTTCAATGTTATTTGGTATGTTTTTGCGTTTCATTTGAACGCGCACCAATTCCCCTGTAAGAGTAACCATACCAATATCGTGCCCTGCTTTTGCTTGGGTAGCTACTATATCGCCAATACTTAAAGTGAGGTTTTCTGAATTGTGGTAATATTCTTTTCGGCCGTTTTTAAAACGCACCTCAACCCAATTATATGGTTTTTCACCACTGGGCAACGACATGTTTGCCAACCAGTCAAAAACGGTTAATTTATTACAACTATCTGTACCACAGGTACCATTGTTTTTGCAGCCCTTTGGGGAGCCGTCTTTGGTTGTGCAACTAGCGCAGGCCATATGTTTTATATATTGAATTCGCTAATAATTAGATTATTACGAATGATGGTTAACATTGTGTTTTAGATTTGTAAATATATGATTATTTGCAGTACTTAAAAAAGAAGCTGATAATAATCTGGATATCATTGACGCTTAGGGCTAGATTTAACAGTTTTAAGTTTGTTTAACCGAAATAATCTTAACCGGACAGGCTTTAGCAGCGTTATCGCAATCGTCAAAAATTAACGCGTCGTTAGATTTTAAAGTGAAAAAACCCTTTTTTTCCTTGGAATGCAGCAACACCGATTTCCCGTCCTTTTTAGACATTTGAAACTGGTTTGGAGCCAGTTCTACACAGTAATTACAACCAATGCACTTTTTTCGTTGCAATGTAATGATTACCATTAGGTTTCCACTTTATGTTCTACAATTTTATAAAGTTTATCGGATTGCCTAATCCTAAAGGGCAGCTTTAAGGTTACGGAATCACCTTTAACACCTTGGTTGTTTTTTTCGTCGTTCACCATCATAGCTTCCACCACGAGTTCTTTAGCTCCCGTTGTTGGCCCCGTAACTAAAACGGTATCGCCAACGTTAATATTATAGGCTTCAATTTTAAATTCGCCCACTTTTGCTTTCGGAAAAAAATGTACACCCTTACCTATATAGACTTTCTTTTGCGTGGCATGCGACCCCGAGCCTTTACTCCATTCGCCCAGTTTCTGACCTAAATAATACCCGCTCCAAAAGCCACGATTGTAAACGGTTTCCAAGGTTTGCATCCAAGTAATCACTTCGTCTTTGCTGTAAGTGCCATTTTCGAGACTGTTTATAGCTTCGCGGTAACATTTAATGACTTTAGCCACGTATTCTGGTGCTCGTCCACGACCTTCAATCTTCAAGACTTTAATTCCGGCATCGGCTACCTCATCTAAAAAATCGATGGTGCATAAATCTTTAGGAGACATAATGTACTCATTATCCAACTCCATTTCAAAACCCGTTTCTTGATCTATAACCGTATATTTTTTTCGACAGTTTTGTTTGCAAGCACCTCTGTTGGCCGACGAGTTTTGGGAATGCAAACTCAAATAACATTTTCCAGAAACCGCCATGCACAGCGCCCCATGCCCAAATATTTCAATTTCTACCAATTTACCCGAAGGCCCTTTAACCTGTTCCTTTTCTATTTGTTCGGTAATCTTTTTTACTTGGCGCAAACTCAACTCACGACTCAACACCATCGTATCGGCAAACATGGCATAAAACTTAACCGTTTCAATGTTTGTGATGTTAATTTGAGTAGAAATATGGACTTCCATGCCTGCTTCACGGGCCGCCATAATTACGGCTTGATCCATAGCAATAACTGCCGTTATATTGGCGTCTTTTGCTTTTTTAATCAAGGTTTTAACAATCGATAAATCGTGATCGTAAATAATAGTATTCAGTGTTAAATACGTTCTTACGTTTTTGGCTTGGCAGCGTTTAGCAATTTCGGACAAGTCTTCTAAAGTGAAATTGATAGAGGCCCTGGCTCGCATATTCAACTGTTCTACACCAAAATAAATGGAATCTGCACCATTGTCTAAAGCAGCCTGCAAAGATTCAAAATTACCAGCAGGCGCCATTAATTCTATCTTTTGCATGACTTAGGATTTGATTTTGTCGACTTTTAAGGTTTCAAAGATGTTTCTTAAATCCTTTTTGTAAGGCAAATGGTCTGCTCGGCCTTTTTTAAAGATATCGTTGCTATTGCCCTGGCCTTTTCTGAGGGCTTTTTGCTCTTCGAATGGTAAAGCGTGTATTTCTTTACAGTTGTTTGAACAGCAATTGTTCATTTCTTCCTTGCATTTATCGCACTGTATAAAAAGTAGGTGACACGCATCATTGGCACAATTGGTATGTACATCGAAAGGCGCACCACATTGGTGACATTGTGCAATAACATCATCACTAATCTTTTCGGCCCTACGCTCATCAAAAACAAAGTTCTTTCCTAGAAACTTGTTTTCAAGATTGCTTTCTTTTACCTGTCGTGTGTATTCAATAATACCGCCTTCTAACTGAAACACATTTTTAAAGCCCTTGTGTTTAAAATAGGCGCTCGCCTTTTCACAACGGATACCGCCGGTACAATACATGACCAGATTTTTGTCTTCTTTGTGTTCTTTTAAATCTTCTTCTATAATATCCAACGACTCGCGAAAGGTATCGACATCGGGCGTTACGGCATTTTTAAAATGCCCTATTTCACTTTCGTAGTGGTTGCGCATATCGACCAAAACCGTTTTTTCGTCATCAATAAGTTGGTTGAACTTTTCGGCACCAACGTGAATGCCCTTATTCGTCACATCAAAGGTGTCGTCGTTTAGACCATCGGCCACAATTTTGTTGCGCACCTTAACCTTCAATTTTAAAAACGACATGTTATCCTGCTCTACAGCAATATTTAATCGAATGTCCTTTAAAAAATCTATGGTATCTAAGTGTGCCTTAAATTCGTTAAACCTATCGGCAGGAAGCGATAACTGACCGTTAATACCTTCTGTGGCCACATAAATACGACCTAAAACGTCTAACTTATTCCAGACAACAAACAGCTGGTCTCTAAATTCTTGTGGATTTTTAATTTTTGCGTACTGATAGAAAGAAAGCGTTAATCGGTCTTTTCCAGCTTTTTCGATTAATTCTGCTCTCTCTTTAGCGCTTAACGTATTGTACAGTTGCATGCTATACTAATTTTAAGGTTAAAGCCGCATAATGCGGAACAAAGAAATATTTAGGGCGCAAAGGTACAATTTTAAGAAGAAGTATCTATTGTAATTAACAAAAAAGCACCTAAGCCTAGTGCTTAAGTGCCTTTAATTGAGTTTGAGTTAGTCTATCTTCAAAAACTCATTGGTAAATTTGATAGCAAAATTTTTCATCTTCAAGCATTAGATGCGATTCCCGAAAAAAGGTTGCGTAATAATATTCTCTTTTTTAAAAATTTATGTTGAAAACTATTATTGTGATATGCCAAAAGTTGTAGTACTTTAGCAAGCATAATTTCAGAAAAAATATTGACGATGAGCAGCGAAAAAGAAGCTAAATTAAAAGCATTAAAACTTACCCTAGATAAATTAGACAAAGCCTACGGAAAAGGCACCGTAATGAAAATGAGCGATGCCGCCGTACAAGATGTAGACGCTATCCCTTCGGGCTCGTTAGGCTTAGATATAGCCTTAGGCGTTGGTGGATATCCACGTGGCCGTGTTATTGAAATCTATGGTCCAGAATCTTCGGGTAAAACCACCTTAACATTGCATGCCATTGCAGAAGCTCAAAAAGCGGGAGGTATTGCCGCTTTCATTGATGCCGAGCATGCTTTCGATAGGTTTTATGCCGAAAAACTTGGTATCGATATAGAAAATCTAATTATTTCGCAACCCGATAACGGCGAGCAGGCTCTGGAAATTGCCGATAACCTTATTCGCTCAGGAGCTATTGATATTGTTGTAGTCGATTCTGTTGCCGCTTTAACACCAAAAAGTGAAATTGAAGGCGAAATGGGCGACTCAAAAATGGGGCTACACGCGCGACTCATGTCACAAGCCCTAAGAAAATTAACAGCCTCGATAAGCAAAACGCACTGCACCGTAATATTTATTAACCAATTACGTGAAAAAATAGGCGTTATGTTTGGTAACCCCGAGACAACAACTGGTGGTAATGCCTTAAAATTTTATGCTTCGGTACGTTTGGATATTCGTCGTTCAACACAAATTAAAGAAACCAGCGGCGATGTGGCAGGTAACAAAACCCGTGTAAAAGTGGTTAAGAATAAAGTGGCACCGCCTTTTAAAACAGCCGAGTTTGATATTATGTACGGTGAAGGTGTTAGCAAAGTGGGTGAAATTTTAGATCTTGCCGTAGATTACGACATTGTAAAGAAAAGCGGGTCTTGGTTTAGTTATGGCGAAACTAAATTGGGCCAAGGGCGCGATGCCGTAAAAGCTTTAATAAAAGACAATCCAGAACTTATGGACGAGCTGGAAGAAAAGGTTAGAAAAGCCGTTTCAGAAAAATAATATAAAAATCCCGCACTTGCGGGGTTTTTTATTTTTAAACCATTTTTTTTAAATAATCACAACAAAAAAGCATCATTTGTACGCAACCTTTTCATAAATTAGGTATCTACATGATATAAACATGTATTTAACCCTAAATTTATCCGCTATGAAAAAATTTGCTTTACTTTGTTTGGCACTGTTGCTTGTCTTTTCATGTAGTGTTGAAGACGACGGCACAAGTTATAGTTTTGAGGTTTTACCAGTTGAAATCGTAGACATTCCTGAAGAGTTTGTAATGGGCGAAACCTACCCCATTACAGTATCGTATTACAGACCATCTACCTGCCATGGTTTTAAGGAATTCTACTACCAAAAGGAAAACAATCAACGTACGGTAGCCCCTATAAACTATGTGTTTGACAGTAGCAACTGCGAAACCCTTGAAGACGCATTAACCGACGCCACTTTTAATTTTAAAGTAACCTGTAACGGTTCTTATATTTTTAAATTTTGGCAAGGCAAAAATGAAAATGATGAATCTCAATATTTAACTATTGAAGTTCCGGTTGTTGAGTAAAAAAACAAGTTTTAATTAATACATGTTTAATTTGAGTTTAGACCAACTCATAGAAAATTGTAAAATTGAAAGTACTCAAGCTCAAAGTGAATTATATAAGTTGTATTCCAACAAGTTGTTCGCGGTATGCCTGAAGTATTCGAGAAACTATGCCGAAGCTGAAGACAATTTGCAAGATGCCTTTTTAACAATTTTCGAAAAAATTGAACAGTACAAGCATAAAGGCTCTTTTGAAGGATGGATGAAGCGCATAACGGTAAATACCGTGTTGCAACGTTATAGAAACGAAAAGGTTTTTGACATCATTAACGAGGACAAAATTGAAGACACAGAAGTTGAAGTTGATGAAGACAGTGTCTCTATTGATTATTTATTAAAAATAATTCAAGAATTGCCAGACCGTTACCGGTTGGTTTTTAACCTTTACGTGTTAGATGGCTATTCACATAAAGATATAGCAAACATGCTGGAAATATCAGTAGGAACCTCAAAATCAAATTTGGCACGCGCCCGACAGATTTTGAAGCAAACTATAGAAGACAGCAAAACAATACATCGTTCACAATTATTGTAATGAGTGAAAAAAAACACATAGACCGATTATTTCAAGAAGGTTTCAAAGATTTTGAATCCCAGCCAAGCGATGCTGTTTGGAAAAACATCGAATCAAAGCTCAATCATAAAAAGAAAAAGCGACGTGTTATTCCATTGTGGTGGCGTTATGCCGGTGTAGCAGCACTACTTTTGCTCTTTTTAACGATTGGTGGATTGTATATAAACAACTCCAATAACGAAACTTCCAATCCACAGGTGGTCGACTCAGAAAGTACTAGAAAAACCAATCCTAACAACCCATCGAACACCTCAAACAACCAAAATATTGAAGCTGTAGCCGCTGAAAACACTGCAACTGATGACCATTTACATCAAAAGAAAAATAATAACGTAAATTTTACATCTTCTGAAGTGACTTCTATAGCTCAAACGCCGACTTCAGATTCAGATAAAACTAATAGCAATCATTCCCCAATCAATACTTATAAGGGAAGCAACACCACCAAGCCCTCTAATTCAGATGCGCACGTTGCATTGGCTAAACGTTCCAAAGAAAACAACAATAACGCAATTCATTACAACCAAAGTAATAGGCAAAACACTAAGGTTGCCGCAAATAACGAAACCGATAACACGAACAGCGCTGTATTAATCGACAAAGAAGAAACCCAAAAACTCATAAAGGCTTCAGGAAAACAACATACCGAATTGGTCAAAACCAAAGAGACATCAACTAGCGAAGAGGTTTCTGATAATCAAAACAGCAACCCTATAACTATCGAGGAAGCACTCGAAAACAACAAAGACCTCTTAAAAGAAGAAATAACCAACAAGCAAAACCGTTGGAGCATTGCACCCAATGCCGCTCCTGTTTATTTTAATACGCTCGGCGAAGGATCGTCGATAGACCCACAATTTAGCAGTAACTCTAAAACCGGTGAGGTTAATATGAGCTACGGTATTGCGGCCAGTTATGCCGTAAATAACAAAATCAAAATACGGTCGGGTATTAATAAGGTTAATTTAGGCTATAACACAAACGATATCATTTTGTACCAATCTGTTGGATTAAGCTCCAATAATAGTGCTTTGCAAAATATAAACTCTGGAAATACTTCAGGGTATTCGGTTGTAAGTTCAGAATCAATAGATGCTAAAGATTTACCTCAAACATTATTATCCTCAAACACCACCATAAATCAAGCCTTTGGTTACATTGAAGTGCCTTTGGAAATACAATATACACTATCGGACAAAAAATTTGGTGTTAACGTTATTGGCGGTTTTAGTTCGTTCTTTTTAGACAACAATGAAGTCTACTCAAAAGCAGAAAATGGACCACGCGTTTTTTTGGGCGAAGCCAATAACATTAATAAAATAAGCTATAGTGCTAACTTTGGGCTGGGTTTAAATTATGAAGTTTCTAAAACCTTCGATTTGAATTTAGAACCTATGTTTAAATACCAGTTTAACACATTTAACAATACGTCTGGTAATTTTACACCGTTCTTTATTGGTGTTTATACTGGTTTCGCGATAAAATTTTAGGTTAGGTTATATACCTTGTTGATTTCGTATTTTAGAAAGTAAAAACTGCTCTTTATCCTGAGCAGTTTTTTTTATTGCACCCCATTAAATTTTTGAAGCTGATTTAAAATAATGTTTCTTGACTTGTCATTCAAAAACTTAGTACGTTCGATAGATAGACCATCGGTTTTTAAAAATTCATGTATTTTAACACGCATTCTTCCTGGCCCACCGCTAAAAAACGTATAGGAAAAGCGTTTTTTATTGTCTGCAAATGTGATGGGCACTACCGGAATTTGATGGTTTATGGCCAACCTAAAAGCTCCGTCTTTAAATGTGTCGAGCATAATATGTTCTTCGGGTACACCACCTTCAGGAAAAATGCAAATGCTCAACCCAGACTTTAATCGGCGTTGAGCGCGCAAAAAAACAGCTTGCCTGCTTTTGGCAGAAGAACGGTCGACCATTATACAAGTACGCTTGTAAAAAAAACCGAACAACGGAATTTTAGCAAGCTCCTTTTTACCCACAAAAACAAATGGGTTTTTAACCGAAACGAGCATAAGCATGATATCGGCCATCGAGGTGTGGTTGGCAATAAACATATAGCTTTTGCCCATTTCAGGGGTTTGATTCCGTTCAATACGGTACATAAAACCCATACCTATTAAAATAAATTTTGCCCAAAATCGCGCTAGCCTAAAAAAGAACGAATACCAGGACTCACGAGAGATCGATATCAATAGCACAGGAAACAAAACAATAATGGGTAGGGCTACCAAAACGTAAAACCAAATACGGTAAAGCGTATAGAAAATGTTTTTAAAAATTTTCATCGAATCCAAAAATACATAATTGTATTGAGCATTTCTATTAAAAAAATTACCTTTGCCCGAACATCAAGTAAAAGATTAACTTTAATGGGATTTCCGCTTCTGCGGAAATGGAACTATGGCAAGAATACTAACAGGAATACAAAGTACAGGAACACCGCATTTGGGTAATATTTTAGGCGCCATAATGCCGGCTATTGAAATGGCAAACAGCCCCCAAAACGATTCGTATTTGTTTATCGCTAATCTGCATACATTAACACAAATTAAAGATGCCGAAACCTTGCGTGCCAACACCTATTCTACCGCAGCTACCTGGTTGGCATTTGGTTTGGATATTGAAAAAACAGTGTTTTATAGACAAAGCGATATTCCTCAAGTCACAGAATTGTCTTGGTACTTAAGCTGTTTTTTTCCCTACCAAAGGCTAACTTTGGCACACAGCTTTAAAGATAAAGCCGATAGATTGGAAGATGTCAATTCTGGACTTTTTACGTATCCCATGCTTATGGCGGCCGATATTTTACTTTATGATGCCGAAATTATCCCTGTGGGTAAAGATCAATTACAACACATTGAAATGACCCGAGATGTGGCCTCGCGCTTCCACACCAAAATGGGTGAAACTTTTGTAATGCCAGATGGAAAGATTCAGGAAAACACCAAGCTTATTCCGGGTACCGATGGACACAAAATGAGCAAAAGCCGTAATAACACCATTAATATTTTCTTGGCCGATAAAAAGCTAAGAAAACAAATCATGGGCATTCAAACCGATAGTACACCGCTTGAAGAACCCAAAGACTGGAAAACCTGTAATTGTTTTGCACTTTACAGTTTGTTGGCTAATGAAGCACAAATTGAAACCATGAAGGCCAATTACGAAAATGGCGGTTATGGTTATGGCCATGCCAAACAGGCTCTATTTGAATTGATTATTGAAAAGTTTGCTGCCGAACGTGAACGCTATAATCATTACATGAACAACCTTAATGAAATTGACAACGCTTTGGCTATAGGTGCAAAAAAAGCTAAATTAGTGGCTAACGACGTGTTGAAACGTGTCCGGGAAAAGGTTGGGTATTAAAAGGGCTAAAACCAAACACGTACATTCTTTGTCAAACTGAACATGTTTCTGGTTCTTATCACAACTAAAAAAATAAAAAGGATGTGATTCTGGAATCAATTCAGAATAAGGTGTATTGAAAGGTTGCTTCCTTTGCATAAACTTTAAACCACCTCAAACATTTTTCCAGGTAGTGGGCGCACAACACCTTTGAGTTCCATATTCAATAACACACTGGCCACTTTAAAAATAGGAATTTGGCAACTAATGGCAATTAAGTCCAATTGCTCTTTCTCATGCTCCTTTAAGAAATTATAGATTGCTTTTTCAGTATCGTCCAGCTCAACAAACAGTTGTTTTTGTACTACAGGTTTTTCTTTATCCTCCAGTTCCCAATTTAAAATATACGGAATATCGGCTGGCACGGTTAACATGTGCGCCTTTTGATGCTTAATCAAATTGTTACAGCCTACACTTTGGCTATCGTTGGTTCTACCTGGCACGGCAAAAACGTCTCTGTTGTAGGAATTGGCAATATCGGCAGTTACCAGACTGCCACCTTTTTCGGCAGATTCAATGACGATGGTCGCCTCGCTCAACCCTGCAATAACGCGGTTCCTTTTTAAAAAATTATTCCTGTCAAAAGTATCAGAACTCCAAAAATCGGTAAAAAAACCACCGTTTTTCTCAACATCAACCATGTACTTTTTATGTGCTTTAGGATAAACTTGATTCAGCCCATGGGCCAAACAAGCAATGGTTTGTAAATTGTTTTTTATCGCAGCCTTGTGGGCTGTAATGTCGGTTCCGTAGGCAAAACCCGAAACTATTACAGGGTTGTAAGGGGCCAATTGTTCAACCAAACGTTCACAAAATGCTACACCGCTTGTTGTAATTTTTCGCGTTCCCACAATACTGATGATGTGTTGCTTGTGAATATTAAAATCACCAACTTGAAACAATAATATAGGGCCATCTATGCAGTGTTTAAGGCTTTCTGGGTATTCGGCATCTTGAAAATAAGATACTTCAACATCATTCTGGTTTATAAACTCGATTTCCTTTTCAGCTTCCTTTAAGTGGTGAGCCTTAAACAAATCGCTTAAAGTCACGCTACCAATACCGTCAATTTTTAGAAGGTTTTGCTTTTTTTCCTTCAAAACGGCTTCGGCCGAACCGCAATGTCCAATCAATTTTTTGGCAGTAATATCGCCAATATTAGGCACATGTTGCAAGGCCAAGGTATAAAGCAAATCGGTTTCCGTCATTCTATATTATTGATTTATAACCTACAATAAAAGAATTTTTGTGCTGTTAATAAATACTTCAAGGTAAATTTTATCCAAAAGCTTATTTTTTTAACTTTGTTTACATGCAACTAGAGACCTACATAAGCGATTTACTATATAGATATGAATGTGTCACCATACCAGAATTTGGTTCGTTTTTAACGCAACGTGTTTCGGCTACAGTCGATGACGCTTCAAATACATTTTATGCTCCCAAAAAAGTATTGTCTTTTAATGAGCAAATTCAAAAAAACGATGGGCTTTTGGCCAACTATATAGCTGATGTAGAAAAAATACCTTTTGAGGTTGCCAAGAAAAAAATAGAAAAGCGAGTAAGGCTTTTAAAATCTTATTTAACACAAGGAGAAACCTTAACTTTTAAAAATATTGGAGACCTTGTTTTTAACAACGAAGGTAAAATTTTATTTGAGCCTAACTACGATTTAAACTACCTTACCGATGCATTTGGGCTATCGCAAATTGAATTACCTTTAATAGCGAGAGAAGAACACAAAGAAATTGTTGAAGACCTTGAAAAAGTTGTGCCAATTGCCATAACCCCTGAGAAACGTAAATCAAGGCCATTTTTAAAATATGCAGCTGTAGCTTTAATAGCTTTAACACTAGGTGGTGTTGTAGCTTCAAATTATTATGTAAACCAAATTGAAACCCATAATCAATTGGCTCAAGAAGAAGCTACCAAGCAACTGGAGGCCAAGATACAACAAGCTACATTTAATTTAAATCCTTTACCAGCCGTTACACTAAATGTTACCAAACAAACTGGCAATTACCATATTGTTGCCGGGGCATTTAGAGTTGAAGAAAACTGCTATAAAAAAATAGCCCAACTAAAAGCCAATGGTTTTAGCGCTCGAAAAATTAGGGTAAATAAGTACGGTTTGCATGAAGTAGCCTATGCTAGTTACGAAGACCGCTTGGAAGCCTTAAAAGCATTACGCGACATTAAGAACAATCACAATAAAGATGCATGGCTGCTTGTAAAGCAAGTAGACTAAAACCCTTTAAATTCTCAGGTCCATCCTAAAAATCGTTTTTATACCTTTGCACATCTTCTAAAACAATAAAAGATGCAAACAAAAACACCCAAAGAGTCGCTTACGATACTTACCGATATGGTATTGCCAGGAGAAACCAATCCGTTAAACAACTTATTTGGTGGCGAATTATTGGCTAGAATGGACCGTGCCGCAAGTATTGCTGCCCGCCGACACTCCAGACGCATTGTAGTTACCGCCTCGGTAAACCACGTTGCCTTTACCAGAGCCGTTCCGTTAGGAAGCGTGGTAACTGTTGAAGCCAAAGTATCTCGGGCGTTTAAAACTTCTATTGAAGTGTTTATCGATGTTTGGATAGAAGACCGCGAATCAGGCAAAAAAACAAAAGCCAACGAAGCTATTTATACCTTTGTTGCTGTAGATGAAACTGGAAGGCCTATTGCCGTGCCTGAAGTAATCCCTGAAACCGATTTAGAAAAAGAACGTTATGCCGCTGCTTTGCGCAGAAAACAATTAAGTTTATTGCTTGCAGGGAAAATTAAGCCTAATGAGGCAACTGAACTAAAGGCTTTATTTGTGTAGTTTTATGAGATGCTGAAACAAGTTCAGCATGACAAAAAAGGTTACATTTTATAAATCCAACTGCTTGGGTTTTCGGTAACAAAGCCTTTTGAAATCGTGAAGCTTAAAATCGTTTCGCCATTACTTGGGTTAGTAAATACTTTACCTATTTCCTGTTTTGTAGTAACCTTATCGCCCTTTTCCACATAAACTTCCGATAGGTTTTTATAAATGGTGAGGTAGTTTCCGTGTCGAATCATCACAATGGGGTTTACGTTTTTCATGATTAGTATCTCACTTACTTCACCATCAAAAACGGCACGGGCTTTTGCTCCTTTTTCGGTTGCTATTCGCACACCATTACTTTTAATGGTTAAGGATTTATTAATAGGATGGGGCTGGGTACCATAGCCTAACCGCACAAACCCTTTTTCAACAGGCCAAGGTAATTTTCCTCTATTCGACACAAAATTTGATGCGAGCACCTTTTCTTCTGCCGTAAGCGAAAAACTCTTTGAAGCGGTCGATTTACCTGCTTTAGCATTAGACTTTGCAATAGCGGCCTTTATAAGTCGGTCTATTTCCCTGTCTATTCTATTGGCCTCTCGCTGCTTTTGTTTTATTTGCGCCGTATAACGGCTTAAATTCTTTTTTATGGATGCCATAAGGGTCTGGTGAGCGGCACGCTCCTTTTCCAAAGACTTTTGAACTTCCCTATTTTCGGCAATGAGTTTATTTTTTTCTTCCTTTTGTTTACCTAAAGCGATATTTGTTTGCTGTAATTCCTCGGTTTTAGCCTTTATGGTTTCGCCTTGCTGCTTTTGATGGTCTGAGTATTGCTTCATATATTGCAAACGTTTGTAGGCCTGCTTAAAATTATCTGAAGACAACAAAAACATTATCCTACTTTGTTGGTTTTTGCTTTTATAAGACTTAACAATCATGGCAGCATAATCGGCTTTTAAAGCTTTTAATTCATCTCTTAAGTCAGTGATTTTATTTTGGTTTGCGTTTATTTCCCTAGTTAATAAATTGGCTTGCTGGTTAGTAACCTTTATTAAATTTGAAAGCACGTTGATTTTATAATTGAAATCCTCAATTAACGACAATTCCGATTTTGCTTTAGATTGATTTTCGTTACGTAACTCGTTTATTTTATTAATTTCCTTTCGTAATTCCTGCCTACGGCTTTCCAGTTGTTTTTGCTTGTTATTTTGCGCAAAGAATGCACCACTACAAAGCATTAAAGCAACCAAGAAGAGTGTTTTTTTTCTAAAAATTTGTTTAGCCATTAGAGTTCTATTGCTTTAAATCCTGAAGGTATTTTAAATGGAAACCTTAAATTTTCGTTTAATTTAACATTTTTAAACTCCAAGTTTACAGACACTTCTTCATTTGCTTCAACCGCAATTACTTTTATTTGTTCTGGCAGAATCTGGTTTTCTACATCTTGATATGACAAATAATCGATTTGAAGGTGTCGTTGTTCTTGTGGTTGTGTTATTTGCTGCGACTTTATTTTAAAGTTTTTAGGGCTCAGTAAAAAGAAAATCTCAAACAAATCGCGTTGCATTTTGGGCTGAACTACATAAAATCCATCACTAACAGACGCTTTGTAATTGCCATCCTTTAAACTATAAATCGTCTCGCCCAACAACAAATTCTGAACTTTTTCAAAATCTAATTCAGTACCCAATAAATCACTTAAATATTTATAATCACCATCAAAGTAGGTATTGTCCAATTTATTATAAAAACTTACTTTTTCCGGGGTAACCATCGCTCTTAAAAGGGAAAATGAAGCATTAATCCACAATACTTCGTCTTTTTTTGCCCTAAAATTAACAGAATGTGTTTGCGATTTGCCACCTTCGGTATAGGTTATTTTTAATCGAGATTGAACCGTTTTAAATTGCGCCGTTTGTTTGGTATTGGCCTTAATTAACTGTTTGGTAGATAAATTGTAATTGGCTTCACCCGTTGCAACCGTTTTGGTTGATTTACAGCTAAAAAAGAATAAAACTACTAGGGAGAAAATTAAATAACTGTGTTTGTACATTAGTTTTGGGGTTGTAGTTGTTTTGCCTTATCACTAAACGTTTTTGCCTTAACCGTATTGCCCAAAAGGTTGTATGCTTTGCTTAATTGGATGTTGAAATCGGCTTCC
The DNA here is from genome assembly GCA_022749295.1 of Flavobacteriaceae bacterium GSB9. Lineage (NCBI taxonomy): Bacteria > Pseudomonadati > Bacteroidota > Flavobacteriia > Flavobacteriales > Flavobacteriaceae > Flavobacteriaceae bacterium GSB9. Next base: position 2,508,908 of record CP062007.1, on the reverse strand, counting down.
ATTTTTGGGTCATCAATAATAAAATCCAACCCTAATTCCAGGGTTTCAATAGCCTTTTTGGGATGGTTCAATTCGTTTTGTGCTACACCATTTATTAGGTAAAATAAGGGTTGTGCAGGAAACTTACCAAGCGATTCGTTACTTTTTTCTAAAGCCAAATCGAATTTTTTTAAATCGAGGTACAATAGCATAACGTTTCTTAAAATACCAAAGTTATTAGGCTCTAATTTAAGTGCAGCTTCAAAATTTACCAAGGCTTTTGGCTTGTTATTCTTAGATAAATAATATTGGCCCAATTCCATCAAGGTATTACTATTATTGGCATCGCTTACCATAGCCGTGGCCTCAACCAAATCGTTTTCGTAATCGGGGTTGTCCCTAACAAATTTTACAAAATCGGTTAGTACCTTAAGCTTAGCCTCTGATTTTATTTCGCTACTTTTCATTACAATTTTCATAGACTCGATAGCTTTGTCGGGTTCATTGTCATCTAAATAAAATTTATAAAGTGCCAAATGCACCAATTGCGAATTTGGATTTATTTTTAAAAGCTCCTTGGCTGTTTCAAAAGCCTTATCTTTTTCATTGTTTTCGCTATAACGGAAAATTAATGCCAAGTAATTCGACTCTTTTTCTGGGTTACTTTCAACGCGCTCTTGTAAATTCTTTATTTGCTCTTTTTTACGTCCTGTTGCTTCATAAATGCGGTTTCGCATAATATCTCGGCTCACGGAAATACCAAACTCGGCATCAAGTTCATCCAGAATTTCTAGAGCATCATCATAATCTTCGCTACGAACGTACAAAGCTGCCAAATCCTCCTTATAATCTGGATGGTATTCAACAAGCTGTTTAACGGTTTTTATGGCGCGCTTATAGTCGTTTTGCGACACGTAATACCCATACAATTCATCTAAATACCATTCGTTATCGGGATCTAAGTCTACGGCCTCTTTTAGTGTATCTTCGGCTTCTCCAAAGTTTTTTAAACTCATGTAGCATTTTCCCAATTCAAAATACACAACAGGGACAGATTTGTCGATTTCTATACACTGCAAAAAAGCCTTGGCAGCCCTATCGTAGTTTTCTATGGCTTTTTGCTTTAAACCTTCATAAAATAGCTCCTGAAACTGATCTTCGTTATTACCCAAATCATCATTGGGCCTGTTATTGAAATCGACTTGGGCAAAGAGTACCTGCGAAATCAATACGAATCCGATGGCAAAAAATGATATGTAATTACTTGTTTTCATTGATTATGCGATGTCTCACTGTGTTCGACATGACAAAATGTTTCAAATAGTGTTCCGTTTTTTTATTTATGACACCCTGTTTTCTCTTGAATATTATTCCAGAACAGAATAATCACCTATACTTACACTTTTAAAATTACCATCGTACTTTACGTTATTACCAATCATAGCGTCGTTTAATTTGGCGTTTTTAATTACAGTATGGGTTTGAATAAGGCTGTTCTTTATCGTTGAATTTTCTACGGTACAATCATTTCCTATGGATACAAAGGGACCTATTGTTGCATTTTTCAATACTACATTTTCACCAATAAAACAGGGCTCTATAATTTTAGCTTTTTCTAATGTCACAGAATCTGCAACCAATTGCTCATCACCATCGGCTTTCAAAAAACCAAGCATGCGCTGATTGGTTTCGATGGTTATGTTTTTGTTACCACAGTCCATCCATTCATCAACAGTTCCTGTTTTAAACACCTTTCCATCTGCCATCATACGTTTTATGCCGTCGTTAATTTGGTATTCACCACCATTCATAACGTTTTCATCCAAGATTTCTTGTAGCTTGGCTTTTAAAACACCAACATCTTTAAAATAATAAATACCGATTACAGCTTGGTCACTAACAAACGCTTTGGGCTTTTCAACTAACTCTACAATTTTATCATTTTCATTTAATTTAACCACACCATAAGCTTCAGGATTCTCCACTTGTTTGGTCCAGATAACACTATCGGCTTGGGGGTCTAAATCAAATTCTGCACGAATTAGGGTATCGGCATAAGCGATTACCGCAGGGCCAGAAAGTGATGGCTGGGCACACATAATGGCATGACCGGTTCCTAAGGGTTTATCTTGACGGTAAATAGAGGCTTTGGCACCTAAACTTTTAGCCAAATCTTGAAGGCTGGACACAACATCGTCTCCAAACCATGCGGGGTCTCCCAATACAAAAGCGATTTCATCAATAGGCTGCTTTAATACTTTGGCAATGTCTTTTACCAAGCGGTGCACTATAGGTTGCCCAGCCACTGGGATTAATGGTTTTGGAACAGTTAAACTATGTGGTCGAAGTCGAGACCCTCGACCTGCCATGGGTACTATTATTTTCATAATAAATGCCTGCGAAAGCAGGTATCTTTTAAATTAAACTTTTATTAGGTTATTTAACTCTTTCTTCAATATTGTCGGTTACTCCAATATACAGAACGCCATTGGGCTTATTTGTCATGTTATAAACATACCAGAATTTCTCTTTATTAGATTTTTGAGATTCCTGCCTTCGCAGTAATTTATTTTACTCCAGTACTCCCAAAACCACCTTCGCCTCTATCGGTTTCAGAAAGCGCATCTACTTCCTTCCATTCGGCACGGTGGTGCTTTGCTATAACGAGTTGCGCAATGCGTTCGCCGTTTTGAATGGTAAATTCTTCGTTTGAAAGGTTTACTAAAATCACACCTATTTCCCCTCGATAATCGGCATCTATGGTTCCTGGTGCATTTAAAACGGTAATCCCTTTTTTTGCAGCCAATCCGCTTCGTGGTCGTACTTGGGCTTCAAATCCTACCGGTAATTCGATAAACAGACCTGTACCAACAATACTTCGTTCCAAAGGCTTTAAAACTCTTGGCTCTGATAAATTGGCCCGCAAATCCATTCCTGCAGATGCTTGAGTTTCGTAATGTGGTAAATCGTGACTGGATTTATTGATTATTTTTATTTTCATCTTTATTTCATTTTAAACAGATGCTTCGACTCCGCTCAGCATGACGTTATTGTTTTTTACTTAGTATCTGTTTCAATTCCTCTTTTTCTAAAAGGTAAACGATTCCCAAAAATACAATTAACATCGAAATACCTATAACATAATTGCCTCTAAATTGATAAAACGATATTAAGGACAACGCTATGGATAAGAACAAGTAAACCCCTATTTTTTTTAGGTTATACGGAATGGGATAATATTTGCGCCCATAATAATAAGAAAGTAGCATCATGGTAGCATATGCTGCCAATGTAGCAATAGCCGAACCTTTATAACCAATGAAAGGAATGAGCCAAAAGTTTATAGCCAATGTTATCATAGCCCCAAAGACAGAAATATAAGCGCCAAATTTAGTCCTGTCGGTTATTTTGTACCAAACCGAAAGGTTATGATAAATACCCAAACAGAAATTGGCTATGAGTATGATAGGGACAACCCACATGGCTTCCCAATAATTTTCACTCCTTACGATGAAGGGTTTCAACACATCAGCAAAAACAACGACACTAAGCAATATTATAGATCCAAAGGCCACAAAAAACTCTAAAATCTTGGCATAGTTCTTTTGAGGGTTTTGGGTTTTAGCATGACTGAAAAAAAACGGTTCGATACCTAAACGGTAAGCCGTAGCAAAGAGTGTCATGAACAGCGCTAACTTGTAACATGCCGAATACATGCCTATTTGGGTTAAAGCTACATCATCGGGCAGTAGATAGTCCAACAAAATTCTATCGAAAGTTTCATTAATTGAAAAGGCTACACCAGCCACTAAAACAGGCAAACCATAAGTCATCATCCTTTTCCATAAACTTAAACTGAATTTATAATTAACCTTAATATAAAAAGGCACCATAAGCAAAAGGGTGATGCCGCTGGCAATTAAATTCGCTATGAAGATGTAATTAATTTCAAAATTAGGAACGTAAATACTTTGAAAAGTAGCATGCGTTCCTGCCAGATTCTTTAAAACCAAAAGGAAGAATAAATTTAACCCGATATTAACCACCACGTTTAATATCTTGATTACGGCGTAGCGCATGGGTTTTTCGGTGGCCCTTAGCCATGCAAACGGGATGATAACCAAGGCGTCTAAAAGTAAAATCCAAATAACCAACGTGATGTATTTCGCGTCTATATTTATAAAATGTGATATTTGTTCTTTTAAAACCAGAGCCACAACAAAGAATCCAAGCGAAGTTACAATCAAAGAAATTGATGCTGTACTGGTAACCGTTTTTCTATCGGTTTCCTTATTAAAAAACCTAAAAAAGGCCGTTTCCATGCCATAGGCAAGAACTACATTAAAGAGCACAAAATAAGAGAAAATAACCGATATTTCTCCGTATTCGGCAACAGAGGAAAGTACACCTTTTGTAGTATAGAGCGGCACCAGCAAAAAGCTTAGCATTCGCGGTAAAACCGTGGCTAAACCATAGATAAATGTTTGCTTGAAAAGGGTTTTAAATGCGCTCAAATATACCTTTTTGTTTGTGCTAAAAATACATTTTTAAGCAACGAAAAGCAAAGATTATATATTGCTTATCTGAATTAACCTATAGGTTTTAGCCAAAAAAAAGCCTCGCATGGTATGCGAGGCTTTTTTTATAAATTTACTTGAATTAATTATTCAATGCTTCAGCTCCACCTACAATCTCAAGGATTTCATTGGTAATAGCTGCTTGACGTGCTTTGTTGTATGTTAACTTAAGTTGGTCTCTAAGTTCTTTTGCGTTATCGGTTGCTTTGTGCATTGCCGTCATTCGGGCACCGTGTTCTGCAGCAAATGAATCTCTAATCGCCTTATACAATTGCGTTTTTAACGACTTTGGAATCAACTGCTCAACGATTTCAATTTTTGAAGGTTCAAAAATATAGTCGGCGTTTGCATTGGCTTCTTCCTCAACAGGTACAATAGGCAAAAATTGTTCTTTGGTCACAATTTGCGTAGCTGCATTTTTAAACCTATTGTAAACAATTTCAATCTTATCGTACTCGCCAACAACAAATTTATCCATTAAAAGCTGAGCGATTTCTGCAACATTGTCAAAGGTTAAATCATCAAAAACTTCGCTTTTGTTAGCTATAACGTTACCTGTTTTTTTGAAAGCGTCGTCGGCTTTTTTTCCAATGGCCAAGTACGATACTTCTTGATTAGCATAAGTTGTTGAGGCTAGTTGCTTAACTTCTTTAATGATATTGGAGTTGAACGCCCCTGCCAAACCTCTGTTAGAGGTAACAGCCACTATAAGTACCTTTTTTACTTTGCGTTGGGCAGAAAATTTACTTCCAGAATCATCATCTAAAGTGGCACTTAAACTTTGTAAAAGCTCAGTTAACTTATCTGCATAAGGCCGCATTGCCGTAATAGCATCTTGTGCCTTCTTTAACTTTGCAGCCGATACCATTTTCATGGCACTGGTAATCTGCATGGTTGAGGACACCGATGATATTCTGTTACGTATTTCTTTTAGATTTGCCATTTGTAGTCTTTAGTTATTAGTGGTTAGTCTATAGTCTTACTGACTAACGACTAAAGCCTATTTAAGCTCTATATTTTCCTGATAAATCTTTTGCTACAGCTGTTAATGTATCTGTAACTTCATCTGTTAATTTTCCTGATTTTAAAGTATCTAAAACATCTCTATGCTTAGCGTTCAAGAACTCGATATAATCTCTTTCAAATTCTTTTACTTTTTCAACAGGAACATCTCTCAACAAGTTTTTAGATCCAGCGTAAATAATTGCAATTTGATCTTCAACTGTATAAGGATCATTTTGGGCTTGTTTTAAAATCTCTACGTTACGTTTACCTTTTTCAATAACGTTTAAGGTAGAAGCATCTAGATCTGAACCAAATTTAGCAAAGGCCTCAAGTTCACGAAACTGTGCTTGGTCTAATTTTAAAGTACCAGATACCTTTTTCATTGATTTTATCTGAGCGTTACCACCAACACGCGATACCGAAATACCAACGTTAATTGCTGGACGTACACCAGAGTTGAATAAATCACCATCTAAGAATATCTGTCCATCGGTAATCGAAATTACGTTTGTTGGGATATATGCCGATACATCTCCCGCTTGTGTCTCAATAATTGGCAATGCTGTTAATGATCCACCACCTTTAACCATTGGCTTTAGGTTTTCTGGCAAGTCGTTCATTTCTTTGGCAAGAGCGTCATCGTTAATCACTTTCGCAGAACGCTCCAATAAACGTGAGTGTAAGTAGAAAACGTCTCCTGGGTAGGCCTCACGTCCTGGTGGACGACGTAATAATAACGATACCTCACGGTAGGCTACCGCTTGCTTTGACAAATCATCATAAATAATTAAAGCTGGGCGACCCGTATCTCTAAAATACTCACCAATTGCAGCACCTGCCATTGGAGCGTAAACCTGCATTGGAGCAGGGTCTGATGCATTTGCAGCAACAATAGTAGTATAAGCTAAAGCTCCTTTTTCTTCTAATGTTTTAGCAATTAAAGCCACTGTTGATGCTTTTTGGCCCACAGCAACATATATACAATATACAGGCTCACCTGCATCGTAAAATTCTTTTTGATTTAAGATGGTATCGATACAAACGGCTGTTTTTCCAGTTTGACGGTCACCAATAACCAACTCACGTTGTCCACGACCTACTGGAATCATAGCATCGATAGACTTAATACCTGTTTGAAGAGGCTCGGTTACCGGCTCACGGAAAATAACACCAGGTGCTTTACGCTCTAGTGGCATTTCGTAAGTATCGCCAGAAATAGCACCTTTCCCATCAATCGGATTACCTAACGTGTCAACCACACGGCCTACAATACCTTCACCAACATTAATAGATGCAATTCGTCCTGTGCGCTTAACTGTAGAACCTTCACTAACACCCACTGATGCACCTAATAATACAATACCTACATTATCTTCCTCTAGGTTAAGTACGATTCCCTCTAGGCCTCCATCAAATTCTACTAATTCGCCGTATTGCGCGTTAGACAATCCGTAAGCACGAACAATACCATCACCTACAGTTAATACAGTTCCTACTTCATCCAATGAAGCACTAGCTTCAAAACCTGAAAGTTGTTTTTTTAAGATTGCTGATATTTCAGCCGGTTTTACTTCTGCCATCTTTATTTAGATATTAGACGTTAGACGTTAGATGTTAGACATCTTTTCTAACTCATTTTTAATTTAATGTAAATTCTCTTTTTAACTTGTTTAGTTGGTTCGATACACTTGCGTTATATTGTACATCACCAACTCGTAATATGAAACCACCTAAAATGCTTTCGTCAATTATGTTTTCTATTTCAACATCTCTACCTGTAAGCGCTTTGGCTTTGGCCAACACCTTTTTTTCAAGATTTGGTGTTAGAGCAACCGCTGAAGTTACCTTAGCCACTTGAATGCCTTTAGCCTCATCGAATAACTGATTAAATTTTAAAGCTACATCACCCAAAATATCGATTCTGTTATTCTCTACCAGAACATCAATTAAATTGTGGGTGCTTTTGTCGGTTTTTTTAAACACCTCAAGTAACACTGCTTTTTTTTCTGAAGCAGGGGTTACCGGACTTTGCAGCATGTTGCTTAAATCTTGGCTTTCTGAAATAGTGTTGGCAATAAGCGCCATATCACCATTAACAGTTTCAGCTGTTTTTTGGTCTAATGATAAGCTTAACAATGCTTTTGCGTAACGTACTGCTGCTCTCGCCATTATTCGATTAGTTTAAAGATTTTTCGGTTAACATGGTTTCTACCAACTCCAACTGTTCGTTTTTGTTTGATAGCTCTTTGCGCACTACTTTTTCGGCAATTTCCAATGCTAAGCCAGACACTTGATTTTTAAGTTCTGCCATGGCAGCTTTCTTTTCGCTATCAATAGCAACTTGAGCTTGCTCGATTAATTTATTGGCTTGCTGTTGTGCTTCGCCTTTGGCGTCTTCAATCATTTTATTCTTAAGGTCGCGTGCCTCTTTTAACATCGCTTCGCGCTCTGCCCTAGCTTCTTTTAATAATCTTTCGTTGTCGGCCTGAAGGTTTTGCATTTCGAGTTTTGCGTTTTCAGCAGATTTCAATGCATCTTCTATTCCGCTTTCTCTTTTTTCTACAGCGTCTAGAATAGGTTTCCAAGCAAACTTTCTTAAAAGCAATACTAAGGCAACAAACAAAACCAATTGCCAAAAAAACAACCCTATTGAGAACTCATTGATTAACTTTTCCATGTATATCTATAGTTTTTTAATAAATATTAATTTTAAAAAAACAGCTTTAACCAACCGTTAAAGCTGTTTTAGTCTTTTTATGCCGCGAATAAAGCAGCAAATCCAATACCTTCAATAAGTGCAGCTGCAATAAGCATAGCTGTTTGGATTTTTCCAGAAGCTTCTGGTTGACGAGCAATAGCGTCCATTGCTTGACCACCAATTCTACCGATACCTAAACCAGCACCGATAACGATCAAACCAGCTCCTACGAAATTTAAACCTGTCATAATATATATATTAAAAATTAAACATTCATTTTTTAGTGGTCGTCGTGGTGCTCTTCAACGGCCATTCCGAAATACAATGCCGACAGCATTGTAAAGATATACGCCTGTAAAGCGGCCACTAATAGCTCTAACAACGATAAAGCAAATGCCAAACCGAATGATAGTGAGCTACCCAACCAGTTTTTAAATATAAACATCAAACCAATAATACTCATAAGTACGATGTGCCCTGCTGTGATGTTGGCATACAAACGAATCATAAGCGAGAATGGTTTAATAAAAGTTCCTAGCAACTCAATTGGCGCTAAGATAATTTTCATTGGAACAGGCACATTTGGCATCCAAAAAATATGCCCCCAGTAGTTTTTGTTGGCCGTAAAGGTTGTCAACAAATAGGTTATTAAAGCTAAGGCAAACGTAACAGCAATATTATTGGTCACATTAACACCAAGCGGTGTAAGCCCAAGCAGGTTAATAATCCAAACAAAGAAAAACACCGTTAACAAATAAGGCATGTAACGCTTATAGTGTTTTTCTCCAATATTAGGTCGTGCAATATCGTCTCTTACATATAATACGATAGGCTCTAAAAATCTGCCCATCCCTTTTGGCATGCTACCTTTCTTGTACTTTTTAGCCATTCTACTGAACATCACCAACATTAACAAACCGACCAAAAAGATGGTAAATACGTTTTTTGTAATCGAGAAGTCTAATGGTTTTTTATTGGTAGGGTGATGGTCTTCATCGTAATTTATAGTTCCGGAAGCATCCGTTTTATAAATTTTTCCGTGGTAAGACTTGTAATAGTTACCATCTACCTCTGCTACAGATTCACCGTGATGTAACTTTGAAGAAGAAAATACTTTTAACCCATTATCCCATAAAATAACTGGTAACGGAAACCCTATGTATTTATGCTCACCATCCTCGGTTGTATAAGAGGTTAGACTAAAATCGTACGAGTCTAGTAAGTGATGGTCTATGTATTCTTTTATTTCGGTTTTTACGCTTTTATCTACATGCTCCTCAGTATATTCCTGGGCAAAAGAAAAAGATGACACAAAAAGAAAAAGCAGACAAATTGTTTTTTTAGAAAAAATATTTTGCATATCACTTATTATAAATAGTGGCTAAAAAATCGCTGCAAAGGTATGCTTTTATCTCAAAAGCCAAAAACAAAATTTAATAATATTTACAAGCTTGTATTTTAACTGTTTAAATCATCCAAACTGTTTAGGAATCTTGACAATATAACGCACTCTACAATTAGGCACACCACATAAGGCACGAAGAATGTGAGAAACTCTAATCTTGTTAGGTCGCCATCGGCATTGTATTTCGGATAAAAGAGCATAAAAAAGATAGCAAACTTGACCAAACTTGATGCCATGAAAATAAAGCCCAATTGGTCTTTTAATTTTTTTTTCAGAAGAAAAAGAAGCACAATCACCCCATTTGCCATTAAAATATTTACGGTGTATGAGTAAAGCAGTTGCCCTGTAGTAAGCTGGAGGTTAAAAACCCTAACAACTGCCCAATGAAAAACAAAAGCTACTATGGCTGCAGCGCCTACAATACTGCAGTTTAAAATAAGGGATTTAAAATTCAAGGATTTAACTTCTTTATTTGTCTGAGTACGGCATACAGCGAAATACCTACTCCTAAAAGCGTGAAAATAATTAAAAATGTTTTTGAAGATTCGTTAACTTTAGAATCTAACCATTTACCAAGCAATACAAAAAGATATATGGTTATGCCCATTTGTATGGCAATACCGGTAAGCGCCGCTATTTGCTTAAGCTGGTTTTTCTGCTCCTTGTTGTCTTTTTGTTGTTGGTTGTCCGCCATTGTTCATTTCTTTTACGGCGCCTTTCATGGCACATGTAACATTAAACGTTGCCCCTGGTTCAACTGATAGTTTTCCGGCAACCACTTCGCCCTCAATGTGTGCAGACGACTTTAAATTGAGTGTGCCAGACAAGGTGAGTTTTCCAGAAAACTTACCCTCAAAATGGGCATCGGTTCCATTTAAGGTACCCTTTATAAAACCCGCTTTACCTACGGCTACTTTACCCGAAGTTTTTATGTTTCCTTCAATAGTACCATCAATTCTTAAATCACCTTCACTGGTAATATCGCCTACAATTTTTGTGCCTTGTGCAATTGCGTTCTGACCTGAGCCACTTTCTGCCATTGGTTTACCTTTTTTACTTTCCGAGAACATAATGTGTTAAGTTTAATTATTAAAGATGTTTAAATATGCATCTAAATTTTTATGGATTTGGATAATTTGATAGTTTGCGGAAGATACCACAAAATATGGGGCTTTTATTTTCTTTCGGTCGTCTTTAGTCAATAGCTGATCAAAAGTTATAGCTACCTGCTCTGTTTTTAGCCCATGAACAAGCACAAGTTTTGTGTTTGGGTCATAGACATCAATCGACGATTTTAACTTATAATATCTAATGTTTTCGAGCACCTCATCTAATGTTTTCTTAAACGCAGAAACTTGCTCGTTTTCAACATTTTCAAACTTAAAAATCACTTTGTAATTTCCTGAAATACTATCGTTTGTTACAAAATCGGTACTGGCTAAGTTAGGTAAAATTTTAGACTCTATTTCTTGGGCCTCTTTCCCCTCGGGCGTATTGGCATAGGTAACAGCCAAATTATTTATCGCCTTTTTATAAGCCTCGTAACCGTGTAAACGTCCTGTAGCAGTTGCCTTTAAAAGTACAAATTTTGGCACAATAGGCTCGCCATCAAACTTATTTATGTAATCTTCACTTTTTGAAATTACCTCGGCATATTCTTGGCTTAAATGTTGCTCGTAAAGCGCTTCGTATAAACTGCGCGGACTGTTTTCATCTTTTTCAGACACCAACTCTGGGTTAGTTAAAATCAATGCGTATCTCGACTTAGGATATTCTGATATTATATTTTGCTTCGCTATTGCGGCTTCATCACTCTCGCCCAAAGCTTCATAAAGCTTAAATAAGTTATATTTTGAAGGCAATACCAAACGCTCTTCCGGATTACTATTTAACAAATCTTGAAGTTTGGTTTTTGCTAATTCGTACTCCTTGAACTTTTCTTTATAAATCAATCCCAATTGATAATAGGCATAATTGCGCTCTCGAGAAATACTATCAATTTCTTTTTCTTCCGAAGGGATTTTTGACATATAAAACTGCGGATCGAAACGCTCATCTTCTGAAGCTGATGCCAGCACATCACCACTTAAAGCGCTTGCATTCCCTGAACTAGAAATGGCTTTGCTCGACCACCTCCAATTATCCTCCAGTTTTCGGTCACCCCAAACTTTAACAAATTCGTTCTTACCATATGCCACAGTTGTAGAGTTGTAAAAATAGAATGTATTTGCCTGCTGCTTGTTACCGGGGGGACCTATGCGAGGGCCTCCAAATTGATTGTTAGTCGTAACTAAACCGCTATTATGCTCGGCAGCTTCCTGGGCCTTTTTTTCTTCTTCAGCTTTTGCCTTCAAATCTTCTACAACGCCTTCGAAATATGACAACCTTTCGGCTTCGGACATGTTCACCAACTTCAATATGCTATCGTCCACTTTAGCAACGGTTTCATAATGGATTACATCTTCCAAATTATCGCGCTTACGCCTTATGATGCGGTAAGGTTTAGAATTTTCAACCAAACTTCCCATGGTGCTGTCGTAATATTTTCCGGCTTTGGCATAAATAGAAGCATCAAAATTCATGTCTCCAAGGGTTTCGTAGTTCTTAGCGACCAAGATATTGTCTTGCGAGTCGGTACGTAACGATTTGTTGTAATAATCAACCGCTAGAGAATCTGAACCATTTTTAAGGTGGTATTCGGCAATTTGATAGTAAATACGGTCTAAAAATGGGCGGTTCTCTCTGTTTTCCTCAAGTTCAGTAAGGAGCTCGGTAAGCTCTAGTTTATTTCCATTTTCAAAATCAAAATTCTTAACCTTTTCCAAATAGGCACTAATCATGTAGATTCTTGGAATCTTTCTGTTGAGATCAATAACCCTATCGAAAGCGATATTAGCACTATCTTTATGCCCTAATTCGTTATAAAGCTGACCTTGAATGAAACGGTAGCGTCCACGCTCTTCATTTCTTTTTGTGGCTTGCGAAGCAGTTTCTAAAAGTGTTATGGCGGTATCGATTACCTTAACGTTAAGGTATGCTTGTGCTAAAATTGACGAAGCATCAGCCAAATCTTGCCCCTCCAACTCTTCTTGTTTTAGCAAACGCTTTAGGTTTTCAATGGCCAACTTATTGTTATCTAATCTGATATTGGCCTTTTCGCGCCATACCTTGGCTTGGTTTATTTTATCGCTTGCTGGGTATTTATAAAGAATATAGTTGAAAGCTTCTAAAGCTGGTACAAAGCGCTGATCGAAATAACGCGCTTTTCCCAACAGCAAATAGGCTTCATCCATCTGCGGATTTTTTTCCTTACCGTCAATATTCATACTGTGCTTTTGAATCGCTTTTGCAGCTTTCTCTTCTGCACGGGTAAAATTTTCGTTTTTTGATTGCCCCGGCAACACGAACTCATCTGAAACCTGCATCCGCTCGATGGGCAAAACCTCCCAATAGTTATCGAAATATGCTTCGTTTAGCGATTGCCTACCTTCTTCCAAGGAATTGTAGCCATTAAAAAGCGCGTTAAACTCAGCCGTTACGGCATGGTAATTACGACTTATAAATTTGTCCTTTTTTCTAGAGCAACTTAATGCCAAAGTTGTAAAAAGCAGAACGACAAATATGGATTTATAGGATGTTTTCAATGCTGGTATTTTTAGTCTAAATAATAACTGTAAACTCGCGTTATTATTATATATAGCGTGGTAAAAATAAGCATCTTTTTGAATTTAGCTAAAAAATGCAACGACTTTTAAATAAAACGGTTAATTGCTAAAATGTTGCTCGAGTTCTTTGAGCGTGGCTTGGTTGGTGGCCAAATCTTTTACAATTTCGCCTTTTTCTAAAACTACAATGCGCTCGCAAACATCAGTAACATGCAACAAATCGTGGCTGGACACCAAAACAGTAACACCACGTTTTTCGGCCAAATCTTTAATAATGGATTTTAATCGAATTTGGGTTGTAGGATCTAGGTTTGCAAAAGGTTCATCTAAAACCACCAGCTCTGGATTTCCAATCAATGCACCAACAATACCTGTCTTTTTTTGGTTGCCCTTACTCAAATCTCGTAAATATTTTTTTCGACCCAAAATTTCACCATGAAAAAAGTCTTCAAACTGAGCCACAAAATTATCAACATCGGCTTTATTCTGCCCGCGCAACGCCCCAATGAAATAAAAATACTCCTCGGCAGTTAGGTAACCTATTAAAAAACTTTCGTCTATAAATGCTGAGGTGAACGGTTTCCATTCTTCGCTTTCGTTAACTTGAATTTGGTTGTTTTGAATATGTCCTGTTGTTGGCTGAATCAAATCTAACAACAGACTAAAATAGGTGGTTTTACCTGCACCGTTGTTACCCACCAAACCAAAACTTTGTCCTTTTGGGATTTCTAAAAAAGGGATGTTCAAAACGTCCTTACTACCATATTTTTTGGTGAGATTATTGGTAACTATCATAAGTTGTTGGATTTAAGTGTTTTGATCAAAGGCATCAATCATTTTATATTTAGACTTGCAGTATTTAGCGGTTATTTTTTGCATCAATTTTTGGTGGAACACAATACCAATAATACCTAAAACGGATAAAACTAAACAGGCTATTTCAAAATTCACAAAAAAATAAACTAAGGCAAAAATCCCCATTGGAATTAGCAACAGCGGAATACCAATAAGCCACTGAACAGCACCTGTTCCCTGGTAGTTAAAGGCTGCTTTTTGACTCAAATCGATTTTCTTTCTATTAAATGAACCGCCGTACAAAATGACATGTGTGTTGACCCCAACGTTATAAATGGCGGCTACAAAATGTGCCAAAAGGATTTTCCAACCAAAAAACAAATACGGAATACCCAGTACAAACAAAATCAAAACACTCGTCGCCATTAAGGTGAATTTAGATTTTAAATATTCCTCGTATTTAATGTTTTGACTCATTAAAAGTTTGTAATAGCCGCTATCCCACGCTGGGATAAATTGCCCAAAATTAATTAAGAATATACCTGTTGAAAAGACACCAATAAAAACAAAAAACCACGGCAAATTTTGATATTGTTCCTGCGGATAGAAAAACAGACCGTATAGCAAGCCGATAGCAAGAATCCAAACTGAAGATTTTGTGCGTTTGTTGCGCCAAATCAGTTTTAAATCGAGCTGTAAAAATGGGGCTATATCGCCAAAACTTTTTGTCCATTCTAAATTTGAAGCGTTCACTTCCTTAACAACCGTTTTCATCCCACTATCCAAAAACATTTTTTGTTTTAGCAGTTTAAAATTAAGCATATATGAAATCACCAATATAAGCAACGGAACAAGACAGTAAACGGGCTTTTCGTAAACCAAAAGAAAAGCGCTACCAAACCAACTACTTAAGTTTAAAATATGAAAGTGGTTGAGCACAAACAAACCTCCGGTTAACAGGATGATGGGCAAAATAGACAGTTCTGTTTCCACCGAAAGGCTTTCAATTAAAAAGTTTACAAAATTCAATATTAAAACCGTCAACATCAGGGTTACCATCCATGAAAACACAGCGTTTAAAGGGTAACCGTTAATTACTAAAATAACACCAAATGGTATGATGGCAAAAAGTGGCAGGACATTAAAAAACGACATAACCGATTTGCCCAAAACATAGTTTACCATTTGGTTGCGCTTTATGGGTAGTGTAAGCATAGACTTTACGTTCATTATCGGTAGTTTCTGAAAGAAAAAACGAAAAATTAAATCGAATAAAAACCAATAGAAAAGCACATTGTTTACAATAACTAGAGGGTTTTGTTCCGGAAACATCTTTTCTAAGGCAGGGTATAGCGCAATACCAACACCTAAAAACACCAACAAAAAATAAAGCCCTAAAAAGCCTAAAAGTATTTTTATGGCAACGCCCTTGCCAAAACTTGCCGACCGGTAAAACGATTTCCACTCTAAACTTATAAAACGCCCAATCATAAATTAATTATTGATGTTTTTGAGCAATACTTTGCACTTCCAACCCCCAATTTTGACCAAATGCCATGGCTTTTTGGGTTAATCCAAGTTGCTTTTGGGCTAATTTTTTACCCAAGTCCGTCTTATAAAAAGCCGTAAGCTCTTTTATTTCCTTTCTGGCAAACTCGGCCATATAAAGGTCGGCGATTTTTGCATAAAGCCCCTGCAATGTGCCTTTTGCTTCAGCGACATATGCTTCTTTATTATCGGCAGGAACCATGGTTCCTATTTGATCTATAGCATTTGTAAAAGCATCGCCAGCTCCTGTTAGTTTTAAAAACGCAATGGTTTCTTTTTTGTAATCTGAACTATCTTGGGCTTGTGAGCAGTACACAAATGCAACAGAAAAACAACATGCTAACAATAATTTTTTCATGCTTTTAGGTTTTCTAATTTCAAGTTATTTGTTTAAATTCAATGTATTGGTGAAGTTTTTAAACCATTTGTTACAATCAAAGTTAAAATTTACACCTCAACTTCACTATTTTTGCTAAAAATTATTTTTACACATGTCATCATTTCACAAACTTTCAATTAAAAATATAAACAGAGAAACTGATAAATCTATAAGTATTTCATTCAATGTCCCCGACAATTTAAAAGACACGTTTTCTTTTCAGGCGGGGCAATATATCACGTTAAAAACCGAAATTGAAGGCAACGAAGTGCGCCGCGATTACTCATTGTGTGCTTCGCCAAAAAGTGGCGAGCTAAAAGTAGCCGTAAAAGAAGTGAAAGATGGCACGTTTTCATGGTACGCTAACAACTCCTTAAAAGTTGGTGATACGCTTGATGTAGCCTCACCCAAAGGACGTTTTGTTTTTACACCAAACGATTCTAAAACAAAAAATATAGCTTTGTTTGCTGCGGGCAGTGGCATTACGCCTATTTTAAGCATTATAAAATGCGCCTTAGAAGAAGAGGTACACAGCAAGATTATCTTGGTTTACGGCAATAAAACCACCGAAGAAACCATGTTTTTGAGCGAACTGTTGGAACTTCAGCATCAATACAGCGAACGTTTTTCCATTCAGTTTGTGTTTAGTCAACGCGATGAGGACGACGATTCTATATTCGGCAGAATTGAAAAAAGTACCGTTAACTACGTGATGAAAAATAAGCACAAACACATTGATGTTGATGCTTACTATCTGTGCGGTCCTGAAGCCATGATTCACACCGTTAAGGATGTGTTGACGGGACATGATGTTGACCCCAACAGAATTCATTTTGAATTGTTTAAAGCAGCAAAACCGGCCGATGTTAAAGATGATGCTAGTACAGTTACCACTGGAAAAACCAAAATCACCATTACCGTTGATGACGAAACCACCACCTTTGAAATGGCCCAAAAACAAACCATTTTAGAAGCCGCTATTGACGAAGATTTAGATGCCCCCTACTCTTGCCAAGGTGGTATTTGCAGTAGTTGTTTGGCTCGCGTTACAGAAGGAGCGGCCACTATGCGTCAAAATAATATTTTAACCGAAAGCGAGGTTGCCGAAGGTTTAATTTTAACCTGCCAGGCTCAACCTACAACGCCTACCATTTCGGTTGATTATGATGATGTGTGATTTTTGTCATTCCTGCGTAGGCAGGAATCCCATTCTTCAAACCTTTATATGCTAAGTGGACTTGGCATTAGCAAGAATGACAACCACTTAAGCAATAGACTTGATTTTTTCAACTACTATTTCAGGAGAAATACTTCCTGCTGCTTCTTTGTAGTTTTCAGGATACTTGTTGCCATAAACAGAAGTGGGTATTTTAGGAAATTCGGTTCTATCGGCCAATAGCGCATAATCTTCAGGCTGGTTAAACGGTGCAAAACCAGCATACGGATGCGTAACCCCCCAAATGGTTATGGTTTTTACACCCAACATGGCAGCCATATGTGCATTTCCAGAATCCATGGACAGCATAACGTTTAAATTCGAAATTAAATCCAACTCTTCATCAAGGCTCAGTTTTCCGGCAACACTTACCGTATTTTCAAAAGTGCTTTCTAATCGGTTTAAAACGGGAATTTCTTTGTGTCCACCACCAAAAAGAACAATTTTAAAGTCCTTACTTAATTTCTCTATTACCTGCGTTGTCAATTCCAAAGGGTACATTTTACCTTCGTGTGCGGCAAAAGGCGCTATGCCAATTCGTTTTTTAGAGGTTTCGCCAATAATGCTTTTGATTTTTTTACTAAATGCAGCCTTTTCAGGAAAAGTAGGATTAGTTAAATTTATAGGGTAACCCAAAGCCTCAAACACTTCGGTGTAGCGTTGATGAGTTGTTTTTAAAGGTTCAAAACACTTTCCTGAGATTAATCTTTTTTTATCTTTTCGACCCTTGTCAATTGAAATAAAGCGTTTACTGATTAAAAAATTTTTTAAAATTTTGGTTCGTAGCACATTGTGCAAATCGGCGATAACGTAAAATCTCTTTTTATTAAGCTCGTGTGCCAATTTATAGAGTCCAAAAACACCTTTATGTTGCCCTTTTAAATCGGCTGAAAACACTGTAACGCCATTAATATCCCTAAAAAAAGGCGCAAAAAAAGCCCGAGTTAAAACGGTAATGTTTAACTCGGGATATTGTTGTGTTAAAGCCCTTAAAACCGGTACTGTCATGGCCACATCTCCCATAGCAGAAAAACGAATGACTAGGATATTTTTAGACGGTTTAGGCATTTTTGGTTTAGAAAATTAATAGACTATATAAAAAGTCGTCATTCTTTCTCCCGATAGCTATCGGGAGAAAGAATCTTTAAAAACCACGTTTTTTATTATCAGATTGCTTTGAAATAAAATTTCTCGCAATGACGTTTATTTGTTACTTTTTAGACACTCTTATTTCTGTGAACGAAGCACAGGATTCAATTCGTCGTCGTTGTACATTTTCATTTGTTTGTAAACTTTCATGTACTTGTCACCATTTTCAATATCGTTTAAAAGTGTATCGATAGCGGTTGAAAGATCTACACGTTGCTCCAACAAAACATCTAATTTCTTTTGGCAAGCAGCACGGTGTTCGTTTGATGCGTCCTCGCGTGTCGCCTCTTCGTTCATATGGTAAATTTTTAAGGCTAAAATAGACAAACGGTCTATGCCCCACGCCGGACTTTCGGTGTTGATCGTAGCATCGGCCTTTGGATTAACATCTTTGTACTTATCCAAAAAATAGCTATCAATATACTCTACCATATCGGTTCGGTCTTGGTTAGAAGCATCTATTTGTCGCTTTAGTTTTAAAGCCGCAACGGGGTCGATTTTCGGATCACGAATGATATCTTCGTAGTGCCATTGCACTGTATCAATCCAACATTTTCTATACAACAAATGCTCAATTAAATCGCTTTCTGGATACGCATTTTCAAACGGTTGGTCCACGGTATTCACAATGTGGTATTTTTTGATGACGTCTTGGAATATTTTATTAGCCTTATCTGTAAACATGTTATTGGTTTTTTAAAAGCACAAAACTACGTAATTTATACAAGATTATTTTGAAATTGCTTTGCATTGGGATTGTTTTAACTATTCTGGGGAATTTGTGATTGGGTTTTATTAACTTTATCGTTATTCATTTTGAATATAAAGCTTAGTCCAACCGTCAGTTCGAGTGATTTTGAGGTACGAAAAATTGTATCGAGAACTTTTTGGTTTCCAAAACCTTAATTATCGATACAAATTTTTCTCATTTCAATCGAAAAATCCACTCGAATTGACGTTTTTTTTCACAGTGTACAACGAGCATAAAATATTTTCAAGCAAATGAACATTCATAATTTATCGCTTCAAAATTCAGTATTGAACACATTTATTGCTGAAATTAGAAACATAACCATTCAAAACGACCGTATGCGCTTTAGGAGGAACATTGAACGCATTGGTGAAATTTTAGGTTACGAGATGAGCAAAAGCCTAAACTATACCTCAAAAATGATTGAAACGCCTCTTGGATCTTCAAATATCAATGTACCAAAAGACGACATCGTTTTGTGCTCCATTTTAAGAGCAGGTGTGCCGTTACACAACGGGCTATTGAATTATTTTGATATGGCCGACAATGCTTTTATTTCGGCCTACAGACACCACAAGGAGAACACCAAAAGTTTTGAAATAATCGTAGAATATTTGGCTTGCCCCGATTTGGAAGGAAAAACTTTGGTGCTGGCCGATCCGATGTTGGCCACAGGCCAATCTATTCTGGCCACTTTTGAAGCCCTAAAACCATTTGGAACCCCAAAAAACATCCACTTGATTAGCATAATTGGTGCCCAACCAGGTGTAGATTTCGTTACCAAACATTTCGACGAAAATACAAATCTGTGGATTGCCACCGTTGACGAAACACTTAACGATAAAGGTTATATTGTTCCCGGGCTTGGTGATGCGGGCGATTTGGCTTTTGGAGAAAAACTACAACATTAAAAGCGCAAAAGGGACAATAAAAAGTACGGCCACAAAAATTTCTTTAAACCATTTGTCCTGTAAAATTTCAATGTAATTTGAAATCACAATAGCCAAAGGGGCAAACACAAACAGAAATTCACTTCCGTTTTTGTCTGGAGCTAAAACCACAATTGCAAAACCAATAAGTAAAGCGGCAACCACGGTTTTTAAGGAAGCTTTGTTGACTTTCTTTTTTGTTTTGATGTTTTGTATATAAAAAATCAAGGACCATAAGCCAAAAGAAATGAGCATTGTAATGCCTACTAAAAACCTGGTTGAGTTATAATTTGAAAAATCATAACTTATTTTAAACGATAAATCAAACACCTCAAAATAACTGTTGAGGAATACTATGGAGGCAGAAACCGAAATCACAAAAACAGTGGCTACTCCTAAAAATGGAATAACCCAGTGCCTAATACTGTTATCGGTATATAAAATGAGGGAAACAAAAATGAGCACAAAAAATAGAATGGCCCAAATGTAGAACAGACTAGCAATAGCAACCCAGAATGCCGCATCAAAATACTTTTTGTTCAATTCACGTTGCGAGCGCACGCTCAATATTCTTCTTAAAGCTAAAAGCACAAAAAAATTGGACAACAGCACTTCGGCACTTTTTGTGGTTTCAACTATAGTGAGGAAAAACAAACTGAACAGTAGTATTTCGTAATTGTTTTTTTTGGTTAAACTATTTTTACCTACTATAAAATTTAAAAGTAAAATAGACACGTAAGCAATAAATAAAAGCTGTGCTTGCTTAAATAGATAGCCTCCAGAAACCATGTGAATATCTACACCAGCTCTAGCTACAATAAAAGCCAGTACTGTTATAAAAAACACAATAAAAAAATTTACAGGTTTAGATTTATTAAAAAAACTTGTTATCATTATTGGTTTTTGTATTTTTGCGTAGTAAATATACTAACTAAAAAATGGTTGGTTCACAATAAACAAACACAAAATGAAAGACTTCTTTTACGCGATACAGGATTTATTTGTAAATGTACTGTTTGCACCTTACGATGCTTTAAAAGCCCTTGAGTTGGAAAACTGGTTTGCTGCCAATACCATTTCTTGGATTTTCATGATTATTGGTTTTGTAGCCATGGTTTACTGGATGAAACAGCTAAAGGTATTTAACGATAACAACGAGGAAGACAAAAGCATTTCTTCGCACTCGTTCCTATAAATCGAATCCTATATCTTTACGATAATTCATCTTATCAAAATGTAGTTTTTCTATATTTTGGTAAGATTTTTTTATGGCCTCCTGGTACGTATCGCCGTAAGACGTTATCGCCATAACACGACCACCAGAGGTTACTATTTTACCATCTTTAAGCTGTGCTCCAGCATGAAACGGAATGGAATCTTTAATAGTTTCAACACCTGTTATTTCCTTTCCTTTTTCATAAGCCTCTGGATAACCACCAGACACCAACATAATGGTTGTAGCAGCGCGATTGTCTATTTCAATATCTATCTCGTTTAAAGTGCCGTTCCCCATAGCTTGAAGCACCTCAACCAAATCATTTTTTAATCTGGGAAACACGACTTCAGTTTCTGGGTCGCCCATACGCACGTTATACTCAATCACTTTTGGGTCGTCATTCTCAACCTTAATCAAGCCAATGAATACAAAACCAACATAAGGTAAGTTATCTTTTTTAAATCCACTTATGGTTGGTTTTACGATACGTTCTTCAATTTTATTCAAAAACTCATCCGTTGCAAAAGGCACGGGTGAGACAGCGCCCATACCACCAGTATTTAAACCGGTATCGCCTTCACCAATGCGTTTGTAATCTTTTGCAGTTGGTAAAATTTTGTAGTTTTCACCATCTGTAAGCACAAAACAGCTCAACTCAATACCATCTAAAAACTCTTCGATAACCACTTTGGTACTGGCTTGACCAAATTTAGCATCCACCAACATACTTTTCAGTTCGGCTTTAGCTTCATCTAAATCATTTAAAATCACCACGCCTTTTCCTGCAGCCAATCCGTCTGCTTTTAACACATAGGGTGGTTTTAAGGTTTCTAAAAATGTGTAACCTTTTTCAACAGTTTCGGCGGTAAAGCTCTCGTAAGCTGCCGTTGGAATGTTGTGGCGCATCATAAATTCTTTGGCGAATTCTTTACTGCCTTCCAACTCGGCCGCTACTTTTTGTGGACCAATGACCTTAATGTGCTTTATGGCTTCATCATTTAAAAAATAATCATGAACACCGGCCACTAATGGCGCCTCTGGACCAACAACCACCAATTCTATATTTTCATTTAACACCAATTCTTTTATAGCCTCAAAATCAGTTTCACCAATATTTACGTTAGTTGCCACTTCAGCCGTTCCAGAATTACCAGGAGCCACGAAAAGTTGTTCGCATTTTGGACTTTGCGCTATTTTCCATGCAAATGTGTGTTCTCTTCCGCCCGAGCCAAGTATTAAGATATTCATTTTGTGATGTTTTTTGATAAGGACAAAAATAATTGCTTTTATGTTAAGCTACTAATAGATTGGGGTGTTTTTTTGGCTTTTCGGAAATGCCCATTTCGATTAACTTTTTAATTTTATAAACACGTTGCAAGTTAGATAATATGCAGATTTTAAAACTGAAAACTGCTCAATTTCCCTAAATAACTTCCAGTTCCATTTAATTAAATTGATTTTATTTCTGGACATAGACTGCTCGGTTTTTCGGTATTGCGCCAACACTTCGGGTAAAGCATAAGCATTTACGCCCGTTTTTAAAATTTTTAACCAAAGCCCGTAATCTTGCCGTTTTCGGATTTGTGGCATATAAACTTTTCCTAATTTACCTCGGTCATAAATAGCCGTTAAACACCCTATTTTATTGGAAAACAACATGTTGTTGTAGGTTAAAACTGGTTTGGATCTTATAGTTTTATTGGTTGCTTTTCCGTTGTTTTCAATAATTTCGTATGCGGTGTGCGTTAAACTGTAGCCGTTTTTCAACATAAAACCGATTTGCTTTTCAAGCTTTTGTGGCAACCACAAATCGTCACTGTCCAAAAAAGCAATAAATCGTCCTTTGGCTTCTTTTATAGCTTTGTTTCGGGTTACAGCAGCACCTGAATTTTGTCTTTGGCGGAACAGTTTTATACGTGTATCTTTTTTTTGAAAGGGCTCAATAACAGAAATGGTATTGTCAGTGGAACAGTCATCAACCAACAGCAACTCCCAATTTTTATAGGTTTGATTAAGCACACTGTTAATGGTTTCCGAAAGGTGTTTTTCAGAATTGTAACAGGCGATGATAATCGAAACAAGTTGCTCGTTATTGTTCATTTATGGTTGAAATAAAACTTTTCTTTTTTCCGTTTGGAATCACAAAATTGGCTTCCGAATTAATGCTGTATGTAATATCGTCTTTAAAATAATTTTCAATTTCCATGGTCAAGAATTGCTTTTCGGCATCCGATAATACTGAAGCAATATTAAAAACCAACTGTCCTTTTTGGTGCTGCAAAACTTGATATTCTAAATTTAGTTGATGCTTTTCCGAAAGGTTTTTAAAAATATAATAAAAATACAAGCTCGGGTATTTGCTTTCAAATCCATAAACAGGTTCGCCAATACGGCCCAAAACATCTTCAATAATCAGATGATTTTTTCCACATGGACATTTTTCATCTCGTTGAGCCAGTTTTATATAATCGCCCAATTTATAACGTATTACGGGAAAAGATAGCATATGCAAGTTGGTCACCAATATCTCGTTATCCACTTCCTCAACAATCACGCCTTCCATGTTAATGTGCATATTGCCGTGCGGACATTCGAAAGCAATAATACCAGCCTCAGCCGCTCCGTACTCGCTAATCATTTTGGTGCCGAAAGCTTTTTTAATTTCGGGTTGGTAGTAATCGAAAATCTTCTCCGAAGTGCCCTTAACCATTTTTATTTGGGTTGGTTTTTTAATTTCGGAATTATTTATCGCCTTGGCCGTTTCGTAAATACTCGACGAGTAACCATGCACATAGCGTGCGCACTTTAGTTTCTCTATAAAATTAGACAGTTCGGTTTTTGAGTACGAAAACACTCTAAACCGATTTTGAAGCGCATCTAAAATTCGAGTTTTCAACCTATAAAAAAACGATGTATTAAATCCCCAAAAATAGCCGTTTCGATTCCACGGGTTAACTCCATAGTTGTTATAATTATGATTGATTACCACCCGGTTGAACGCATCGGCAAACTCATTCCTTTTAAAAACCAACGATTCGCCAGAAGTTCCCGATGTTTTAGACTTAAAAGCCTTTTTGAATTTATAATTAGTATGGATTTCTGAATTATACTGAATAAGCTCCTTTTTGGTAATTATGGGTAGTTTTTTTATATCAGAAAGCGTATTTATATCTGATGGTTTTACATAGTTCTCAATGAAAATTTTACGATAATAACCGGAATATTGATACGCAAAATCAACCAGTTCCTTTAATTTTTTCAGCTGAAAGGACTCCAATTCTTCTAAAGAAAAATTATTGGATTCACCCAAAAATTGATGAATTTGCTTTGAGGATGGATTCCTAAAATTTCTACCAACAATATAGAGCCATTTATACATCATACTTGAGATAATAGTTGATTCCATTGGAGTTTAACCACTTCCCACTGATAGCTTTCTACTTGTTTTCTAGCGTTTTGGGTCATTTCTCCCGAGCCATTTTCAATTAAATTTTTAATTGAGTTTACCATGTCACTGACGTCAATTGGATTTACTAATAGCCCCGTAATTTTATCTTCCACTAAGTACGGTATTCCACCAACGTTGGTGGTCACCACGGGCAAGCCCAGAGCCATGGCTTCAATAATACTAACCGGCATATTATCGACGTTACTGGTATTTATAAAAACATCGAATGCTTCAGATTTTTTGTGCCAAGCTGGTTTGGGCAACACTCCAGTGAATTCAACCGATGTTTTTAAATTCAATTCGTTTACCAAATTTTTTACACTTACTAAGGTTCCATCGCGGTCTGGACCTACCATACAAAGTTCGGCATTCGGGTAATCTTTTTTAAGTTCGAATAGTACTTTTATGGCCATTTCCGGGTTATAAATGCTGGAAAATGCCCTAACGTAGAATAACTTTGGGGTTATGCTTTTTCTGGGCTTAAACACATATTGCTCGATGTTTAATGTATTAGGAATACAGGTAGTTTTATATCCTGCTTGTTGGAAAATTTCTGTTAAATATCTAGAAGGCGCCACGTTTATAAATGCATTTGAAAAAACTGCTTTTGATAGTTTTGGCGATGTTTTTAATCTTTCCGGTAAGTTTCCACCATGGAGAATAGGAATATATGACTTATCAAAATACTTTAACAAAAGGGCACAGCAATAAGCGAAGTAAAAATTTAAAGTGCTGTAGGTATCTATTAAAACCACATCTGTGGTTCTTCGGTGTTTTAAAATACTATAACCCATATCGAGCATTCTTAATACTATATTTTGTTTACTCGATGCTGTTTTTACTGAGCAACCTTCTTTTTGAAGTAAGCTACTAAGGGTTTGTAACGTTGAAGGGTAGCCTGTTTTACTTAACAAGTTATTGCCTATATATAAAACGTTTAGGTTTTTCATCGTGCTTATTTTGTTTAATAAGCTTTATCTTCTCCTTTTAAGGCATTGACTAATGTTTGAATTATAATTTTAACATCCAGCAACAAAGACCAGTTTTCAATGTAAAAAATATCGTATTTAACACGATTAATAATGTCTTTATCGGTTTCTACCTCGCCTCTAAATCCACTAGTTTGAGCCAACCCCGTAATACCGGGTTTTACAAAGTGCCGCACCATAAATTTATCGATTCGCTGTGCATACATATTAGTATGACTTACCATATGCGGCCTTGGGCCTACAACAGACA
Organism: Flavobacteriaceae bacterium GSB9; assembly: GCA_022749295.1. NCBI lineage: Bacteria > Pseudomonadati > Bacteroidota > Flavobacteriia > Flavobacteriales > Flavobacteriaceae > Flavobacteriaceae bacterium GSB9. The sequence continues at coordinate 2,482,909 of CP062007.1, read as the reverse complement.
TATCTCCAAAGAGCACGTTAAAAAACTGTGGAAGTTCGTCTATACTCGTTCTTCGAATAAAAGCACCTACTTTGGTCACCCTTTGGTCACCCTTAGTAGCTTGATACAAATGAGCGTCTTTATTAGGCGTCATGGAACGGAATTTATAACAATCAAATTCTTGATAGTTAAACCCATTTCGAGACTGCTTGAAAAATACTGGTCCTTTAGATTCTAGTTTTATTATAATAGCCAAAATTGGCGTAAGCCAAGATAGGATGAATATGATAATAAAAAGTGCAAAGACGATATCGAAAATGCGTTTTGTTAATTGGTTTACAGTATCTTGTATTGGAATGGTCCTTAATGACAATATCGGAACATAGTCGTAATATTCGTACTTCAGTTTTTTAGTATAGATGTCTTTATTATCGGGAATAAACTTTAACTCCCTTAAATTATTATCGGCAAAATCAATAAGGCTATTTATTTGTTTATTCGACAAATTGGCTACCGAAAAATAAATTTCGTTTATTTCATTTTCTATAATGTACTTAAAGCACTTTTGAAGGGAAAAATCGTCATTTTTAACAGCAAATTGTTTTTTAAACTTATAGCCAAAGTCTTGTCGTGTATTAAAAATATGAATAAGCTGCCTAGTTTTTTCGGTATCACCAATAACAATCACATTTCTTAAGTTTCCCCCTAATATCGACCTGTATTTGCTCAACAAAACGAAGAACAAAAATTTAAAAGAGGTGATTAAAATAGAAACTGTAACCAAATAATTCCCTAAGGCTAAGCGACTAATATTGGGTTGCTTAAAAAAGCCAATAAAAGCATATAAAACAACAGAAAACAGTACAATTTGCCTTAAAACAAGCGTTATAATTTGGATAACTTTAGTGTATCTGTTAACCTCATAAAATTGGTTTTTAAACGCTATGACGAACCAAAGTACCGAAGCATACGTTAAAAACAGATAAATATTGTTCAAATTAATTTCAAACAGGAAAATGGAAGCCGTTATGATACTTAAATCAACTAAGTACAGAATAGGTTTTATGTAACCCGAATATCGACCTTGTTTAAAAGTATTCAATTTTATTGTTTTATATGTTTCGTAAAATCTTTGTGCTCACTTTTAAACAATTCTTCTTTAGATAGTGTTTTGAAATAATTGTAGGTGGTATTCATGCCTTTGGCTCTATCGATTTTAGGCTCCCAATTTAGTATTTTTTTTGCTAACGTAATATCGGGCTGGCGTTGTAACGGGTCGTTTTCTGGAAGCTCTTTATAAATTATTTTTTGTGATGTGCCGGTAAGTTTAATGATTTCTTCGGCAAACGCCTTAATGGTAATTTCGTGCGGGTTACCTATATTGACTGGATAGACATAATCACTCAACAATAGTCTGTAAATGCCTTCTACTTGATCATCAACATAACAAAATGAGCGCGTTTGCGAGCCATCACCAAAAACAGTTAAGTCTTCACCTCTTAAAGCCTGACCTATAAAGGCTGGAATTACACGGCCATCGTTGAGGCGCATACGAGGCCCATACGTGTTAAAAATCCTGACTATTCGAGTTTCTAACCCATGAAACCTATGGTAGGCCATGGTGATGGATTCTTGAAAACGCTTGGCTTCATCATACACCCCTCTTGGCCCAATAGTGTTTACATTTCCGTAGTAGTTTTCGGTTTGCGGATGTACCAAAGGGTCGCCATACACTTCGGAAGTTGAGGCGATTAAAATCCTGGCGTTTTTGGCCTTTGCCAAACCCAATAAATTATGAGTTCCTAACGATCCTACTTTTAAAGTTTGAATAGGTATTTTTAGATAATCTATTGGACTTGCCGGAGATGCAAAGTGAAGTATGTAATCTAATTTCCCTTCTATTCTAACAAACTCGGTAATATCGTGTTCAATAAATTCAAAATGAGGATGGTTTACTAAGTGCTCAAGGTTCTTTTTATCACCTGTAATGAAGTTATCCATGCCGATAACATAATAACCTTCATTTATAAATCGATCACTTAAATGCGATCCTAAAAAACCAGCAGCTCCCGTTATTAAAACACGTTTCAAATTCTCCTTTTTTGTTATCTCTAATTGGAAACAAATTTAAAAGAATAAGTTTAAATAGTGGATGATTTTTAAAATAATCAAATGTTATTATTGATTGACACTAATTTCTTAAACATGACCTTTTCCAATACTATAACACACAAAACCAATATCTTCTAAAGCTTTGGTATCTAAAATACCTCGTCCATCGAAAACAAAGGCCGGCTTTAACATGTTATGGTAAATTTTATTCCAGTCGTAGGTTTTAAATTCATCCCATTCTGTTAACACAGCAATAGCATGCGAATCTTTACAGGCGTCATACGCATTTTGCTTTACCGTTAGCAAGACTCTATTTTCTTCTTCTGCTCTAGTATTTAAATAATCTAAATCGGCGTATATACGTTCTGAAGTTACTTTAGGATCGTACACCGAAATGTGAGCTTGTTCATTTAATAAGTTGTCGGCTACCTGTATTGCTGCTGATTCTCTCGTATCGTTGGTATCCTTCTTAAAGGCCCAACCAAAAAAGGTGATTTTCTTACCTGACACTGTATTATATAAGGTACTGACAATATAATCCGAAAAGCGATTCTTTTGGTAATCGTTCATTAAAATGACCTGCTCCCAATAATCGGCCACTTCGTTAAGTCCGTAGCTCTTTGCTATATAAACCAAATTGAGAATATCCTTTTGAAAACAAGACCCTCCAAAACCCACAGAGGCTTTTAAAAACTTTGGGCCAATTCTTGAGTCCATGCCAATGGCCTTAGCGACTTCATTAACATCAGCACCCGTTTTTTCGCATATTACAGACAGTGCATTGATGGACGACACACGTTGCGCCAAAAAGGCATTGGCCGTAAGCTTTGAAAGTTCAGAAGACCATACATTAGTGGTTAAAATGCGCTCTTGAGGCACCCAATTTGCGTAAATATTCACTAATGCCCCTATGGCTTGTTGCCCTGCTTCATCAGCATCTCCTCCTATCAATACACGATCGGGGTTTAGCAAATCGGAAACGGCAGTGCCTTCGGCTAAAAATTCGGGGTTTGAGAGTATTTGGAACTTTACGCCATTACCGGTATTATCTAAAATACTCTTTATTGCTGAAGCTGTACGAACTGGAAGGGTAGATTTCTCGACTACTATTTTATTTTCTTTAGCGACTTTGGCTATTTGACGGGCACAAAGCTCGATATATTTTAAATCGGCCGCCATGCCTTTTCCTTTACCGTAGGTCTTGGTTGGGGTGTTTACCGAAATAAAAATCATATCGGCCTCATCAATAGCCGCATCTACATCGGTTGAAAAAAAGAGGTTTCTACCTCTCGCTTCCTCAACGATACTATCTAAACCAGGTTCAAAAACGGGGAGTTTAGTTAAATCGTTGTCGTTCCATGCTGCGATTCGCGATTTGTTAATATCGACGACGGTTACTTTTATGTTGGGGCATTTTTGTGCAATAACGGCCATGGTTGGCCCGCCAACGTAGCCAGCTCCGATGCAACAGATGTTATTGATTTTCATTTTATAAACCTATTTTACTAATTCTTTTACAAACTTATCTAAAACCTCGCTTTGAGAAAATTTTTCTTTTACATACTTTTTGGCATTCACACCAATAGACTCCCTTAATTTTTCATTTCCTTTGATGTCTTTTAAACAACTAACCACTTCATCTATTGAGGTACCATCGAAATAATATCCTCCTTCAGACTCTTCTAGAACGGTAGCCACTTCACTTTTCTTATTTCCGGTCACAATAGAGGGTTTTCCGCTAGCCATCATACCCAATAATTTTGAGGGCATTACTGTGTCTATGACATCTGGCTTTTGAAACAACACATGTAAATCTGCGCTAGATAATAAAACAGGAAGTTCTTTAAATGGCACTAGATTATAATGCTTAACAAAGGGGTATTGCTTTAGCATGGCCACCACTTTTTCTTTTTCTGCACCCTCCCCAACAACAATAACTTCTATATTTTCTAGGTTACTTAATTTTTCTACAAAATTGATAAAAAAAGCCCAATCTTGTTTGGCTCCTATATTGCCCGAATAGAGTACTTTAAAGCTATTTGAAGCTAAATAAGGGTGCCGTTTATTTTTTAAACCATCAAACAAAGCGACGTCTATCCAGTTGGTTAGATAATAAGACTGGACATTTGTTTTTGATTTCAGTTTATCTATCATACCGTAACTAATGGTAGAGACCACATCGGCCTTAGAGAGTACTTTTTTCTCAATCCAGAGTAGCCCTTTTACAATGAATTTTTTATTGCCACTTAATAATCCAGAATCTATAGCCGCATCAAATTCAAAATCCTGTATATGTACCCACAGCTTAGATTTATACCGTAATTTTAGAAACCAACCCAAAAGCGCAGATGTTGTAAACGGCACAATAGAAATAACAACATCTGGTTTGTTAACTTTAAATAAGTTGATGAAATTTCCAAAAGTAAAGCTAATTAAATGAAGTATTCTTTTTGTGAAAGTTGGGTCTTTAGGCACATATTGCCTACTTCTATAAACTTTAACACCATTAATATGTTCTGATACCAAATATTTCTTACCCTTATAATCAGCACCTATTTCCCATTGCGGGTAATATGGAAATCCAGTTATTACAGAAACATCGTATCCTTTTGAAATTAAGTATTCTGCTTTCTGGGTGGTGTATAACCCTATGGCACTATCTTCGGGGTAATAGTTAATGCCTACAATTACAATTTTTTTACTCAATTTTTCTTTTCTTTATAAACCTTACCGGCGTTCCTGCGTAAACAGAATTAGCCTCCAAATCTTTTACAACGGTACTTCTTGCTCCTACAACAGTTCCGCTTTTAATGGTTATGCCTGGAGATACAAAAACATCTGTAGCCAACCAGCATTCATCTTCTACAGTAATCTTGTTTGAGTAAATAGGAAAATCTATTTTGGTATAATCGTGTGAACCTGTGCAAAGATAACTTTTTTGAGAAATCACTGTGTTTTTGCCAATCTCTATTTCACCTAGGCTGTAAAGCACAACATCATCACCAATCCAGCTGTAATCTCCAATTGTAACCTTCCATGGGTAAGTAATCTTTGCAGATGGCCTGATTATTACCTTTTTTCCAATTTTAGCACCGAAACATCTTAACAAGAAACGTCGCCAACCATATAAAACCTGTGGTGAAGGCCTGAAAAATAAGGCGTCGACTAACCACCATAACTGAACGGTAATTTTTGATTTGCCCCGAAAATTATCTGGGGTTTGATATAAACTTAAATTCTGCATTTTATTTATAGAATAGTTAAGACCTTAAGATTTTCAACAGCTTACCAATAAAGTTTTCAACCCTATAAAACTTACTAGCGATAAGATAATTATTTTCCATGATTTCATTAGAGTTGGACATGGTCGCAATTTCTTTTATCGTAGAAACTATGCTCATCGGATTTCTTTTTTCTATATAAAACCCATTTATTCCTTCCTCAAAAACATCTGGTATTCCAGCATGTTTAGTAGTTAGTATAATATTTCTTGTAGCCATTGCTTCTAATATAGAGATTGGTTGCCCTTCCATTTCATAATAAGTTGGAAGAATAAACGCATTTCCCCAATTTAATAAGTCCTTTTTTTCCTTTCCTGAAACAACACCACAATATTCAATATTCTTTAAAGTTTTAAAATACTGATTTATTTCTTGCTTATTTTGGGCATCAATATTACCAGCTATTTTTGCTTCATATTCAAACCCTTCAGCTTCTAATATTTTCAGAGCTTCTAAAAAGTCAATAATACCCTTCTCTTTCATTAAATTGCTTAGAAAAACTATTTTGGGCTTATTAGTTAAATCTTTATTATCACATTTTTTTTCTGAAAACAAGTAATCTTCAACAAAATTATATAATACATATATTTTCTCATCTTCAATAAAAGGAGACATATTATCGGCCAAAGACTCTGACAAAACAATGCCTTTTGTTGTTTTACTTAGAAGCCATTTAAAAACTCGTTTCTTTACCCCCTTTAATTGCTGGAACTCTTTTCCAAGGTAATTACCATGTACATGAACAATAAGCTCTTTGCCCAGCACCCAGCTTAATGAAATAAAAAGTCCGTATTTAACCACGCCTAAAAAAGTTTGCCCTGGAGTTATATAAACAATATTGGCCTTGAAAATTTTGTATGCAAAAAGATTTAACTTTAGAAAATATAAGGCCTTGGATATAGAAAATCCGCCTAACTTTTCTTCAAATTTACTGTATGATGTATTGATAAAATCGATACCAACGCTTTTATCTTTGTTAAGGCCTTCTACTACAGTTTTGTTAGCCAATGAAACACCCGTTGTAGGTTCTGGTAGCGGGCCTATTAATAACAACCTATCTCTTTTCATTATAATATATTCTACTGTAATAATTAATAAAAAACGAAAAAACCAATACACCAGCCTCCCTCTCTAAGATATTTTCAATAAGCATATTTCCACAAAAAATGATAAACATACAAATGAAAACAATGTCCTTTGATTTTAAAGCTATTTTCAACAGAATGCAACAATAAAACAAAAATACACATAGACCAAACGCACCTGTTTTAATCAAATAACTACTAAATTGATTATGAGAATTGTAGTTTTTAATAACTCCGTCGGATAATTTAGCCGTAAACTCTGATAATATTTCCCTATCATCTCCTGAACCCACACCGAAAAAGGGGTTGCTTTTAAAAATCTCTAAAGTAGCCTTGTTCAAAACAACTCTTGTCCCTATCGAAGTTTTGGGGTCATTGATTGATTGTTCTATTTTTTTAAACTCTAAAAAACTATTCCCATTAAATCTTGGTAGATAGACTACTAAACCTAAGAGTAACGCTATTGCCCCAAAAGCAAAAAGAATTGCAACTTTTTTTATTTTCTTGTTTAAAGTAAACAAAAACAATAAACTTGTTATAATTATTAAAATTACAGATGCTCTTTTGTTCATTATTGCCAATAATGACAAACAATAAAATACATTCACAACATATAAAAATATAGTATATTTATTCTTAGTTTTTGTAGCCATTCTTAAGCTTAAAATGATGCTTATCGTTAATAATAAGGCCAGATATAATGAATGTATTTGATACTTGTCGTATATAAGTTTGTCTATTAATGTTATGTAGTGATGCACCAAAAACACCCAAGACTCCCCCTTTATTATCAGATAATACAAAAAAACGACTGCAGTGAAAATAAATATTGAAACTATAAATGCATTATTAATTTTGTTTATTTTTATTTTCCTTAATGATTTTGCCGGTATCATAGAAAAACATAAAGGGTATAAAAACAGTGAAGCTCCCGTTTGAATTTGCGAAAAAGCTCTCTCTAAATTAGAAGAATGAAGAACTCCCAATAATATTATCAAATAAGGGATAGACATTAAAACCAAATAGTTCCAATTTATTTGTTTATAATTCTTCAGAACTACCAATCCTAAAAATGCAACAGGAAAAAACTTAAAATTGCTAGGAAACAATAAAATACTAGCGTTTAAAAATAAAGCTAAAGTTAAATGCTTCTGGTTCATTTTGTTTTTTTAAGACTAAAAAAAATGATTCGTTCTAAAAGTTTTGGTATAAAATAAACACCTATAAAGGTACCAACGAAATATGCAAACCCATTAGCAAAATCTCCTCTAAGCAAAAATATTAAATGAACTGAAAAATAAAATGCGATAACTTCCTTTAAAGTATCATTAGATTTGAGCCAAGATATAAATATGGCGACTACATAAGAAAGTAAAATAGACATTAAAACCACTCCTAATATACCGAAATTTACATATCCTTCAGAAACTAACGGGTTTGATAAATTATTATATGTAAATTCGTGGTTTTCCATTAAAAAATTTCCTATAAATTCACCAGTAGATAAGGGCTTAGTTGACCATAAGCTTCTTGGTATAAAAAACAGTAAACCACTTAACAATTGATATCCAAGCGAGAGGCCTTCTTTACCTACATAGCTTACTGTTGCTACAATATTAGGAAAGGCATCATAGTGCAAAGTGCTAAAGGCATTTACTATACCTCCATGATTAGTGAAGTCTTCAACTATAATGTTTGGTCGTTGTATAATTTCACTAAGGTTAGCATCGACATGGGTTAGCGCTGATACCAACGGGAAGAAAATAATCATAGACACAAATGAAAACAGAAAAAATTTAGAATTTGTATTGATTAATTTTGGATAAAATAGATAAATCAAAGTAATATAAATTGGCCCCAGTGCATTTCTTTTCTCGGTTAATGGGTTTTTAAAAAAAAGTAAAAATGAGAGTAAAATAATCAACATTAAATATGAGATAAATGTATTTGTAGTAATTTTACGATTTTTCTTTAGGTACCTAAATATAAGCGCAATAGCTCCGAGCGGAATTAAAAAAAGCACCTTTTTTCTAATTAAAAGAATGGAAATACTTTCAGCTTCTTTTGAATATATAGACTTTGATATCTCATCGATAATGTAACTATAATTAATTGCCCAAATCACGAAGCAAACCATGAAAAGAACTAACATCACTAAGGGTCGAGAGAATGTGTTTGTTTGAGGCTTTTGTACAAAATTTTGTTCCTTTCTCTTTTTGTAAAATAAATAGCTAATAAAAAAAATCAAGTTAAAAATCAAAATCAAAAAATTTGAGAAAATGACCTCATTCACATTATACGGATAATTATTGGGAAATGTTGATCCCATAGACTCTATTGCTCCTATTTGAATTATTGGAGCTACAATAAAAAATAAAAAAACGAAAACTATATATGACGTTAAAAATGGAGAGAAAATTCTTTCTTTGTTAAGGTGGAAATATGATATGTAAGTAATTAAACAGTAATTAATAAAAAACGAAAACCAAACAAATACATTCGCTTTAAAAAATAAAAATAAAGGAATACTAACCATTAAATATAAGAAGATTGTAAGTGTTTTAAGCTTCATAAATGAATTATTTCATGTTAATAGTCATTAGCTTCCTTTTTGCGTAAAGATAAGTCATAGCTCCTTTCATAAAATGAATAAGCATTAAAAATGCTATAAAATCACTGTAGCCATAATACAAGCCGACAATCATTGTTAAAACCCAAAAAACATAAGAAAGTATATTTAAATAGTTGTAACTATTAAACTTATTGTTGACCATGTAAAAGGGCTGCGAAATCCAATGGAAAATATTAAAGACAAACAATAAAATCGCAAAAGGAAGTATTGACAAAACTTGTTCAATTTTATGATTGAATTGAAAACCTAAATTTATTACTAAAATATATAATACAATTACAAGCAGGACAATTAACAAATAAATCATTAATGTTTGATTTTTTATTTTTATTACTTTCTCCCGTTCATTTTTAATTACGTGTTTTTTTATTAAAGGGCCATACACTGAATTAACGCCAATACTTACAAGTAAAAATACATTGAAAATATTCAAAATATAACCAACCTCAACTAGCTCTTCAGCTGTAGAATACATTTTAGCTAGGTTCATAAAACCTAACCCAGAACCCCAACCTAATGCACTAACAGAAAATAAATTTAAAACCAGTTTAAGCTCACTTAAGCTTAAAAAAACTATCTTAAATTTAAACTTAGTTAATCCCAAAAATTTAACCAATGTCAAAACTAACAATAAACCAAGAGCTTTTCCCCAAAAAAAAGCAACCACTTTATCTTCAACAATTAAAATATGAATTAATATAGATCCAAAAGAAATCATTAATAATCCTTGAATTAATAATGCCTTTCCATGCTCTTCAATCATTTTATAATAATTGGTTAAGTAATTCAAGTAAGCGTTGATTGTCATGCTCAAAAATAAGCTGAAAAAAATTATTGCTTTATGAACGTCAAAATAACTAAAAATGTATTTTTTTAAAGCAAAAAAAACAAGCACACAAGTCACTGAAACTATTACCGAACTAGATATCAGCTTATTAGTTATTTGTTTATAACTTAGAATGGATTTTGAGTAAATTAAGCTTGATTGGTTCAATGGCAATAACAAACTTAAAATTTGTTCCAAAGAAAATAGCAGCAAAATAGCCACATACTGCTCTGAGTATGAACCAACTGCCAAAAATAATAATATAATATAATTGAGCCCCTTAGAGGCTCCTGAAACTAAAATATAGGATAATGATTTTAAAAGATTATTATCTATTCCACCTTTTATCATTGTTGGTTAGTGACAATATTCACAATTTTAGCAATAGATTTTCCATCAACCTTCCCAACAGACCTTAAAAGATAGGTTTTTATTAATTGCTTATCAATGGCTGTATTGAGTAAATTCTTTTCAAAATCTATCCTATTATAATAATAAGTTACCACCCCTTTTGGGTATTTTTCCTCTAACCCCTCTGAGACACCCCACCTTGGCGACTTCACTTTTTTATTTAATAAAAGAGCATAAATAATTACAGATGAAAAATGGCTGATTACAAACGAGGAATGTTCAATTAAATTTTTAAAATCAACATCATAAAAGCACCTTATTTTATGCTCTTCAAAAAATGAAAGGCAGTTGGTTATATCTCTTCTCGGATGCAATTTGACAATTAATTTTAAATCTGCCTTCTTCAAAATATTATTAAGGTCTTTTAAAAAACCCAGCCACTTCTTTGTATCCCATCCATAAATTAAAGCTAATCCATCATCAAAATAGGCTACATATTTATTAGATTTAATCTCTAAGTGATTTTTCAAAAATATATCCCTACTTAACAATTTTGAATTATAAAAAATATCTAATTCCGGATTTCCTACAACTTCAACCATATCTTCAGGAAAACCAAATTCCTTTACCATTATTTCAAAATCTGAAGGATAGTACACTAATGATTTATTAACCGCAAGCTCCCTTGAGTATTTTGGAAACAACGTATACTCCATAGGGTTTTTATAGGCTCTTATAATAAACCTAAAAAAGGTCAAAATACTTGGGTATTCAATAAAATAATTATACGCCGAAAAAATATTCTTTTTGGTGATTTTTGAAAACAATCCTCCTTTACTCTCATTTTGAACGGTAGTCCTAACAACGTCAATGCTCTCCTTTGGTATTAACTTACCATGTGATAAATGAAAAATCTTAATATTTAAATCTTTACAAATTTTAACGATTGCCCTATCTATTAAAAATGATAGATTCAGAATTATAATAATATCTGGGTTTTCCCGCTCTATAATTTTTCTTAGTCTATTAGTCTTATAAAAAGAAATATCTTTTAATTCTAAACCGTCTATTTGCTTTTCTTTCTCTATTCCATCAAGCATAAAAGAAGAAGTGTGCAACAAGAATGTTTCATAGCCCTTATCTTTAAAATCTTGATCTAATCTTAAAAAGTTTCTATACCCTTTATCCCAGTTATCAAAATAAAGTATTTTCTTCATAAATTTTAATTAAAAAGAATTTCTTCTACAAATTCTCTTACTACTCCTTCTCCCCCCTTTTTTTCTAAGTGAATCATATTCGGTATAGCTTTTATTTTCTTAAGAGCATTTTTAGGACAAGCAGCAATACCAACATTAGATAACAACTCAAAACAATTAATATCATCGCCTATATAAGCAACTTGAGACAAAGTTATTTTTTCCTTTTTACAAATATCCATAACAACTTCTAATTTTCCTCCATATTTTTTGCCCTGGCACAGATAATCAACCTTTAATTTCTTAGCTCTGTTTTCAACAATTTTAGTATTCTCTGAAGTAACAATTGCTGTTTTTATACCTTGCTCACACAAAAGTTGAAAAGCCATACCATCATGCGTATTAAATTTCTTTAATTCATCTCCAGATTCGCTATAATACATTCCCGCATCGGTTAAGACACCATCAACATCTGTCACAAAAAGCTTAATATCACATTTTAAAGGTTTGTTTTCTTTCAAAACAAAACGTTTCATAAGCGATTCTGCCATTAACCAATCTTCTTCTTCATCAATTTCAACGGCTGTATATTCAGGCATTTCGACTATACCAATATCACCAGATAATCTATTCTTGTATTCCAAAATATTACTGACAGAATTAATATAAAAAGCACCATTTTCCATTAATAAACCTTCAAAATCTTGTCTTCTTGGCCTATTTTTATAATTATAGTTTAAAGCTTCCCTTCTTTCAGTCCAAAAAAAACGCTTTGATCTAACACACGAAAGAATAGAATCATGGCTTTTAAATGCCTCTAAACCTATATCCAAATCTAAAGTTGTTAATAAAGGAGACGTTGCTTGTATTAATAAAAAAGTATAACTTTTATCAATTTCTTCCCTTTCTAAAAACTCTAACATAACACTTTCTGTTGAAGAACTGTCTTGGGCATTTTCATCACTCCTTCTATATACAGAAACCTTAGAAAAACTAAAACCAAGAACTGTTTCCTCTATTTTAGCATCATCTGTAGCCACAACTATTTTAGAAATTATTTTAGAATCATGAGCCGCTTTAAGCGTCCAATATATTAAAGGTTTTCCACAAAAGTATTTGATATTCTTTAATGGTATTGATTTGCTTCCCCCTCTTGCAGGAATAAAAGCTATAACACTCATTATTTTCTGTATTTCAATTTATCCCTTTGAACTTGCTCTATTTCTAGAATTTCAGAGTCCTTGTAACCTAAAGCCTCATATGTTGCTTTTAAATCACGACATAATTTTCTCATTCCTGTAGGCTCTAAAGAAGCTGCATGATCCGTACCTTTCCAAGTTCTGTCTTTTGTAAAATGTCTTTCAACCCAATTAGCACCCAAAGCAAAAGCCGCATTATCTATTGCTATACCTAAATGATGCCCAGAAAAACCAACGTGTTTTACTCTTTCTCCATACTCCTTGATAAGTCTAGTAATTTCTAATAAACAAACATCTTTGAAAGGGACAGGATACCCTGATGTACATGAATATATTACTAATCTGTCTTTGGCTTGATTTGTTTCCTCGAAAAACTCAATAATTTCCTTTTCTTCTTCTAAACTTGTCATTCCAAAAGAAAGATGCACATCTCCTTCAAAATCGTCTCTTAATACCTTTAACATGTCAAAATTGTTATTACAGGCTGAAGGAACCTTTAACAATGACGGCTTAAAAGTTATCATTTCCTCAGCTGAAGTAACATCCCAAACAGATGTGGAATATTCTAGTCCAATTTGATCGCAATGCTCTTTCAGTTTTTTATGTTGATCTACTGAAAATTCTAAATACTCTCGATGAGCACCGTAAGTATCTCCATAAGAGTTAGAAGGATTAGGGTGAGGAGCATTATATTGCTCTTCCGTTAATAATTCCCTATTATTTCTTTTTTGAAATTTAGCCACATCTGCCCCACACTCTTTAGCTAAATTTAATAATTCTATAGCAATATCAAAATCACCTTTATGATTACATCCTATTTCTGCTATTACTTTAGGTTGTTTATATTTCATTTTTTTTATTTAAATACCATTTATAAATTTGTTCAATTCCCTCTACTAATTCAACACTGTGTTTCCACCCCAAACCATTTAATTTAGAAACGTCCGTAAGTTTCCTGAAGGTGCCATCTGGTTTTTTGGTGTTAAAAACCAAATCGCCATCAAAACCAACAACCTCTTTTATGATTTCTGCGAGTTCTTTAATAGATATGTCTTTACCTGTACCGATGTTAATATGTGTATTTCTAACTTCCTTTTCGCCAGCTGTATAAGTGTCTGAAAAATCTCGATTTTCCATTAAAAACACACAGGCATCGGCCATATCTTCACTCCATAAAAACTCGCGTTTTGGTTTTCCAGAACCCCATATTTCTACGCTATCTTTATTAACTCCAAACTGTTTCAAATAGTTTTTAGCGTCTTCTAAAGTCTCCATTTCCAAATCTTCCAACACCTCCCCTACTTGATCTTCTGAAAGAAGTTTTGCTAAATGTATTTTACGGATTAATGCTGGCAGCACATGCGATTTTTCTAAATCAAAATTATCGTTTGGACCATATAAGTTTGTGGGCATTACCGAAATAAAATTAGTGCCGTATTGTAAATTATAACTTTCGCACATTTTAATGCCCGCTATTTTCGCTATGGCGTAGGGTTCATTGGTATATTCCAAAGTATCTGTTAACAGGTACTCTTCTTTCATGGGTTGATGTGCATTTTTTGGATAAATACAAGTACTTCCCAAAAACAATAATTTTTTAACACCGTGTACATAACTTTGATGAATCACGTTGTTTTGAATCATCATGTTTTCATAAATAAAGTCTGCACGATACACGTTATTAGCAACAATACCACCAACTTTAGCAGCCGCTAAAAAAACATACTCGGGCTTTTCATCTTTAAAAAAAGAAGCAACATCAACCTGATTGGTTAAGTCCAGTTCTTTATGCGTTCTGGTAATAATATTGCTATAGCCTTTATTTTGAAGGTTTTTTAAAATTGCACTCCCAACCAAACCACGATGACCAGCGATATAAATTTTAGCGTTTTTTTGCATAATCAGGCTATTCAAAATAATTCATAATCTCGTAACCGCCTTCTTTGAGAAACTGCTCTTTTTTCATAAGCTTGACATCACTCTGCATCATATCTTTTACTAAAGCTGGTAAATCGTATTCTGGCACCCAACCCAGTTTTTCCTTCGCCTTAGTAGCATCGCCTATTAACAAATCAACTTCTGTTGGTCTAAAATATTTGGGATCTACCGAAAGTACTTCTTTTCCAACGGGCAATTGATATTCAGCATGGCGACATGATTTTACAAAGGCTTTTTCATCGACACCCGTTCCTTTAAACTCCAATTCAATGCCAACTTCGGCAAAACTCATCTTAACAAAATCGCGAACGGTAGTCGTTTTATTGGTTGCTATAACCCAATCTTCGGCTTCTTCAGCTTGAAGAATCATCCACATCATACGCACATAATCTTTGGCATGTCCCCAATCGCGCTGAGCATCGAGATTTCCTAAATAGAATTTATCTTGTAACCCTAATGCAATTCTAGAGGTTGCCCTTGTAATTTTACGGGTTACAAAGGTTTCACCTCGTATAGGCGACTCATGATTAAACAAAATACCATTACAAGCGTATATACCATAAGCTTCGCGGTAATTTACCGTTATCCAGTAGGCATACATCTTAGCCACAGCATAAGGACTTCGTGGATAGAAGGGTGTTGTTTCCGTTTGCGGCACTTCTTGTACCTTACCATATAACTCTGAAGTTGAAGCTTGATAAATTCGTGTTTTCTTTTCAAGACCTAAAAAGCGGATGGCCTCCAATAAACGTAATGTACCAATACCATCGGCATTTGCTGTGTATTCGGGCATCTCGAAAGACACGTGTACATGGCTCATAGCCGCCAAGTTATAAATTTCATCTGGTTGTACCTCCTGAATAATTCGGGTTAAATTGGTACTATCTGTTAAGTCTCCATAATGGAGGTAAAAATCTCTATTCTCAACATGAGGGTCTTGGTATAGGTGGTCTATTCTATCTGTATTGAAAAGGGATGAACGCCTTTTTATTCCATGAACCTCATACCCTTTTTTTAGTAGAAACTCACTTAAATAAGCGCCATCTTGGCCGGTAACTCCGGTAATTAATGCTACTTTTTTTGACATGTACTTAATTTTAGGTGGCTATTGTTTACTTACTTTTAAAACCGAATACTTAGGCCGCTTTGCAAAAGTAACATAATTGGATGTTTTGACAAGATTGGTGCTGTTAATTAAATTGTTTTCTGACAGAACTTTTCGAGCAAAATCATACCAAGTCATTACCTTATCATCCGAAAAGTGTTTTATCCCATATTTCTTTTCTCTTTTGGCTATTAAACCAACGATAAAGTTGGCCAAATTAACCGTATCGGTTGGACATCCTGTTTGGTCTGTGGTTATCGACAATTCATCCTTTTCTTCTGCTAAGGCCACAATAGTTCTATAAAAATTCTTTCCGTATTTTTTACTGTATAACCACGATGTTCTTACTATAAAGTAATCTGATAAAGCATTTTGAATATATTGTTCTCCTAGTAATTTTGATTTACCATATGCGTTTATAGGGTTAGTTGCATCATCTATGGTATAAGGGGTTGTTTTTTCTCCATCAAAAACATAATCTGTTGAAATATGGATTAAAACTACTTTTCTTTTTATACATACATTAGCCAAGTTCTTAACGCCCTCGGCATTGATTTTATTGGCTTCATCTGGTGTTTTTTCTGCTTGTTCTACGTTGGTATATGCTGCACAGTTTATGCAATAGTCAAAATCATGCTTTAAAAAAAAATCTTCAACTTTTAACTTATCGGTAATATCTAAATCTGCCTTTGTTGCAAAAGCAAAATCAATGTTTAGCTTGTTTTGAGCATATAATTCTTCTATGGTTTTGCCTAATTGACCATTAGCTCCAGTAACTAAAACCTTTACACTCATAAAATTTATGATTTAAATGTTGGCAGGCACTTGTCCTTCTCAGAAACAATTAAGTTTTCTTCAGGCACTCCCCAATCAATATTTAAAGTTTTATCGTTATAGATTATCCCAGATTCTGATGATTTATTGTAAAAATTATCACATTTGTATGAAAAAACTGTGTCATCTTCCAAAACCACAAAACCATGGGCAAACCCTCTGGGAACGTACAGCTGTTGGTGTTTTTTGTCGTCTAAAATTAACGAAAAGTGCTTGCCGTAAGTTGAAGAGTTTTCCCTAACATCAACGCAGACGTCTAAAACGCTTCCCTTTACAACACGAACCAACTTGGCTTGTGCATATTTACCTGTTTGAAAATGAAGCCCTCTTAAAACCCCCTTATTGGATTTTGATTGGTTATCTTGAACAAAATTTGGTATTATGCCTGTTTTTTCTTTAAAAATTTTCTCATTAAAAGCTTCAAAAAAATAACCCCTTTCGTCTTCAAAAATTTTTGGGGTTATAACGTAGCACCCTTTTAGATATGTTTCTTCTACCGTCATAAATTATTCTAACAAGTGTTGAAGGTACTTCCCATAACCGCTTTTTAATAAAGGCTTGGCTAACTCGTTAAGCTGTATTTTATTTATATACCCCATATTATAGGCCACCTCTTCTATACAACCTATTTTTTGGCCTTGGCGTTCTTCTATAACCTCTACAAATTGAGACGCCTGCATTAGTGAAGTAAACGTGCCTGTATCTAACCAAGCTGTTCCTTTATCTAATATTTGAACATTCAAATTTCCTTGATTGAGATATGTTTTATTAACATCAGTTATCTCTAATTCTCCTCTTTTACTCGGTTTAATATTTTTGGCTATTTGAACTACAGAATTATCGTAAAAATAGATGCCTGGCACAGCAAAACTAGACTTGGGGTTTTCGGGTTTCTCTTCTATGGAAATGGCTTTGTTATTGTCGTTGAATTCAACAACACCATAACGCTGTGGATCTTGAACATGATAGGCAAAAATAACACCGCCTTTAGGGTCTATATTGTTTTGCAAGGTTTTTTCTAGACCCGAACCATAAAAAATATTATCACCTAAAATTAGCGCTACACTATCGTTTCCAATAAACTCTTCTCCAATAATAAAAGCTTCTGCCAAGCCGTTTGGTGCTTCCTGAACGGCATACTCAAAACGGCAACCATAATTAGCTCCATCACCCAATAATTCTTTAAAATTTTGTAAATCTTGGGGGGTTGTTATGATTAAAATTTCTCGAATCCCTGCAGAAAGTAACGTAGAAACCGGATAATAAATCATAGGCTTGTCGTAAACCGGCATAAGCTGCTTACTTACCACTTTGGTAAGAGGATATAAGCGCGTTCCTGATCCGCCTGCCAAAATAATGCCTTTCATCTATTTATATTTTTCTAGATACCATTTAATGGTTTTCTTAATGCCTGTTTCAAAGTTTTCTTTTGCTTGCCAACCTAACTCATTTTCAATTTTAGAAGCATCAATAGCGTACCTAAAATCATGTCCTGGTCTATCTTTTACAAATGTAATTTGCTCTTTATACGATTTTTCTTTTGGCTTAACTTCGTCTAAAACCTCACAAACAGTGTTGGCAATGTACAGATTGTCTCGTTCATTTCGGCCTCCAATGTTATAGGTTTCGCCAGGTTTTCCTTTGTAAAAAGCCAATTCAATTCCGCAACAATGATCTTCTACATAAAGCCAATCTCTCACATTTTTACCATCTCCGTAAATTGGTATGTGCTCATTATGTATCGCTTTCCTGATAATGGTTGGAATAAGCTTCTCGTCATGTTGTTTTGGACCGTAGTTATTTGAACAGTTGGTCGTAACCACATTCATGCCATAGGTATGGTAATAACTTCTAACTATAAAATCGGAAGATGCTTTTGAAGCACTATAGGGACTATTGGGCGCATATGGGGTTTGCTCGGTAAAAAGCCCTTCGTTGCCTAATGTTCCATAAACTTCATCGGTTGAAATATGGAGAAAACGTGAGTTTTTATGAATGGCTTTTGAGCTATGGGGCGCCTCCATCCAATGGTTTTTGGCCACATCAATCAAATTGAAAGTCCCAAGCACATTGGTGTTTATAAAAGCGCTTGGCGCGTTTATCGAATTATCTACATGTGATTCTGCTGCAAAGTGGATAACCCCACTAAAATCATGTTCTTCAAAGAGTCTTTCTATTAAAGCCCTATCACAAATGTCGCCTTCTATAAAGGTATAATTAAGATGGTCTTCAACTTCTTTTAAATTGGAAACATCCCCTGCGTAGGTAAGGCTATCCAAATTAACCACCTTAACTTTTGGATTATTTTCAAAAAAATAAGTGATAAAATTTGAGCCAATAAAACCCGCACCACCTGTGATTAGAAAAGTCATTATAATTTTGTTTTGATAAGCCTTAATAGTGCATTAAAATCACCGCTACGCTTCCTTCTTATAATTTTTTAAATATTTATTTAAAGATAGCAACCCTAGAATTAAAAAGGTAATCCCTAACAGCAAACAAGGTAGAATAAATTTATAGGAATTGAGTATACCCTTTAACCTAACTCCCTTTACAGGGAATTCAGATATTACATTCAATATGCTCTCCTTGTTACCACGCTCTTCATTAAGCTCAACCAAACTGGTTTGTAATTGATTCATTTTATTTATCAAAGCCAACTCTTTGAAATCTTTAGAGCCTTCTTCTGCCATATTGATGTTGGTTCCGTTCATGTCCTTTTCGGCCTCCTTCAACATCACCTTTTTGTATAATGCCTGTAAAGAATCAATCTCCCTAATTTGCTTTTTGTATAAGCTATCCTGAAGACTTATATTCATCTCACTAATGCTTTTCTGAAGCTTAAAGTAATCGTTTCTGGAAATAGAGTTTATTATAGAAGGTTGGATTCTCTTTGCCACAGTATTGTTGGCGGTAATAATCGAAACCGTGTGGAAACGGGCGTCCAAAGAGTTAAAGTTTTCAAGATACTCCTTAATATCTATGGCTTTTTGGGTTGTTGTATCCAAGCTAGTTAAAAACTCATCAAACAGTTTAATTTTTTGGTTTTCATCTGAATAGGATTCCACACTAAACTCTCTTATAGCCGAGGCTTCTTTCTTACTAATATCCAAAACTTCGGCTAAAACCGTTGAATCTTTGGCCGTCGCTAATTCATTATAAAAACCAATGTTGTTATATAGCTGCTGAACACTATTGAAGTTGGGCTCTACAACCATTGTAGAAATATATAAAGGTTCTTTCTTATAATCAAGGTAGACTCCAACAGCCAAGCCCACAACAACAACTACCGCTAATTTAATAAAATGTTTCTGTACAAAAATTAAAAATAGGATAATGACTTCAAAAAGGGTTTTAAAAATATTTCCAATAAACTGGAAGAAATTCTTAAATCCATTTCCAATTATTTTAAACAACTGGCCTAAATCTACTTCTTCAGATTGCTGTGGTTGTGGCAAATCTTTACTCATAATTATAATTTGTTAATTTAGTATTTGTTCTAAAATGGTTCGTGTAATTAAATATGTTGGTTTAACCCCTGAGGTCCCCAATCCCCCTGAGGCCAATGTTGCACCAGTTTCCAAAGGGTTATCGCTAGCGTAATAGGCATACCTTACTTTCACATTGGATTTGATGCTGCCTCGCACTTTTGATGCTGCCTGAATAGCTTTTTGGTAATGCGCCCCCTCCATTTCAAGCCCAATAACCTTCCATGTAGAATTATGGAAAAACTTTAAAATATCTTTGTTTTGTAATGAGGTTCCTAAAACGGTTATCATAGCGCCTTCATAAACGGCTACACCTTGATTTTCTAAAAGTTCCTTTTTCAATTCGTTTTTAAACGGATAATTATCTGCGGTACCCTCAAAGATATGGGCCGACGGAATCATAATATCGCCCTTTCCACCTTCCAAAATCCCTGCTTTACCCATTATGGAAACCGAATCGACATTCATATGGATTCTATTACCTTTTGCTTTATAGGGTTTCAATAACTCATCTATGGTTTCATAAGCCTGTTCTCCAAAGGCATAGTCCATAACCAATATTACTGGCTTTTCCTTTTCTATTTTGGAAGCATCGGCATTAATATTCAACTTCGACGGTTCTATTTTTGATGTATCGAATATTTGAACATCAATATTTGCCCCCGATGTATCGTTTAAATAGGTCATTCCCTTGCTCAACGCTTCTTTTGTTACTTTATTACGCAAAGCTTGATTTTCATTATTGCTCAAGGCCTCATATAAACCAAAAATATCTTTATCGCTGGTGTTTTTAGGCCTTAATGAAGGGTAAGCATAAAGCGTATTCATTACACTGTGCATATTCGCACTAATAATGTGTAAGGGCCTTTCCTGTAAATTATTTTTAAAAAGAAAGTCCTTTATGTTGTCTGCCCAGATTTCACCATGAATGTGGTGTCCTATTCGCTCTCTCAGTACGGGGCTAAACGTTATGGTTCGTTTGTTAAAATTAACTTGCTCGTCTATTGCTAATTTGCCCAACCAATAAACAATGTGTAAAAAACGCTCTGGTTGGCCAGGTGCAGCAAACTTATGGTAAATATTCATTAGCTCTTTAAAAGTCCTACCTAAAATCGACGCCACATGCGTTACGGCTATTTCTCGTTCTTCTTGCGATAATTCATTGTTAGTAAGTACTACTTTTTCTAATTTTTGCCAATCTCTAGTAGTGGCGCCATCTTCGTTTATAAGTACTTTGGAACTAATCTTATGGGATTCTACGAATAAAAAGGTTAAGTGCGTTAAAATATCGTAAATATCCGAACGGCCGCGGGTAATCTCAATATTCATTTGCTCGGCATCAATCCTGTAGCAGTTTCTTCGGCGTTTTTCAGGAATTATAGGCTTAAAATGCGAATTACCATAACCTTCATCACTAGTTAGATTGATAAAAGAACACTGTTCAATACCCATTGGGAGCCTATCGATAACATAAAGCAAACCTTCAAGTTCGGCTTTTTCTTCGGCTATTGAACCATAAATTTCAGGACGTAAAGTTAGCAGAGCCTCCCTTAAGGTTTCGCCCGAAATACCCATGGGCTTGTAAAACCCACGATTGAATAAATGGCGCATCGTAATATACATACGCTCTATAGCGTTCGAACTCTCTTGAGCTCGGGTACGTGCGTGATGTTTTTTATTACTCATTGTTGTCATTAAATCCGGGCCAAAGATACTATTATTTGTGCGATTTCACACCTGCAAAAGCGTCAACAATTTTTCGGTCGTTGGCCAATCGCGGTATTTTGTTTTGACCTCCCAGTTTCCCAACAGATTTCATGTATTCTTGAAAACCGCCCTTTTTAACTGGTGTGATTTTTAATTGCTGCAAAACCTTCCCTTCAATTAAATCAAAGTAATAAGAGTTTTGCTTCTGAAGCGATTCATCCAGTTTTTGCGCTAAAGCGGAAAGGTCTTCCGGTTCGTTTTCAAACTCGATAAACCATTCGTGGTACGGCAAACCTTCCTCTGGATTAATTTGGGGTGCTACCGTAAACTCTGAAACCCTAATATTGGTGTTTTCAGTAGCCTCCTGCATGGCCTGTTCTACCTCTTTTCCTATAACGTGTTCGCCAAAGGCCGAAATAAAATGCTTAATCCGCCCAGAAACAATAACACGATACGGCTGGGTTGAAGTAAACTCAACCGTATCACCAATATTATACCCCCACAAACCAGCATTTGTTGAAATAATCATCACATAATTCACGCCTACTTCAACATCTTTAATAGTGATACGTTTGGGGTTTTCGTTAAAAAACTCATCGGCTTTTATAAACTCGTAAAATATGCCCGAATTGAGCTGAAGCAGCATCCCTTTTTCATTTTGTTTGTCCTGAAATGCAAAAAAACCTTCGCTGGCCGGATAGAGTTCAATGCTATCAACTTTTCTGCCAATTAAATTCTCAAACTTGGCACGATAGGGCTCGTAATTAACGCCACCAAAAATGAACAGATTGAAGTTTTTAAATACCTCACCCACTTTTTTACCTGTTTTTTGCTGGATTTTTTCAAAATACATTTGCACCCAAGACGGAATGCCCGAAATAACCGTCATGTTTTGTGGTAAGGTTTCATCAACAATGGCATCTACTTTGGTTTCCCAATCTTCAATACAGTTGGTTTCCCACGACGGTAATCTGTTTTTCTGGAGATATTTGGGAACGTAATGGGCCACAATGCCGGATAATCGACCTAATTGAATACCGTTTTGTTCTTTTAATATGGGGCTTCCTTGTAAAAAAATCATTTTTCCATCAACAAAACTGATTTTACCTGTTTCATGAATGTACATTAAAATAGCATTACGTGCCGCCTCAACATGGCTAGGCATGCTTTCCTTTGTAATAGGAATGTATTTAGCCCCCGATGTAGTACCCGATGTTTTTGCAAAATAAATTGGCTTACCCTTCCAAAGTACATTTTCTTCGCCAGAAACAACACGCTCCACATAGGGTTTCAGGGCTTCATAATCTCTAACTGGTACACGCTTCACAAAATCGACATAACTGTTTATGCTAACAAAGTCATGGTCTTTTCCAAAATGGGTGCCTGTAGCTTCAGAAATTAAGGCTTCAAACACCTTTTTTTGGACTTCAATGGGATTGTCGGCCCATTTTTTTATGCGCTTGTACACAAGTTTTGCAAAGGGTTTTGCTAAAAACGATTTTACTGATGCCATTTAGTTGAAATCTATAAAGTTTGTTGGATTTATGGGATAGCCGTCGTTCCAAAGTTCGAAATGCAAGTGCGGGCCAGTAGATAGTTCGCCAGCGTTTCCAGCCGTAGCAATTACTTCGCCCGATTTAACCAAATCGCCCTGTGCTTTAGTGACATAAGCGTTGTGCTTATAAACCGATATTAACCCATAACTGTGCTCTAAAATAACGACGTAACCCGTACTGGCCGTCCATTCGGCAAAAATAACAATACCATCGGCAGCGGCCTTTACCGGTGTACCTTTGGCAACCACAATATCTACCGCATAATGCTTTTCTTTAGCATTATAAGGTTCTGTAATTTCGCCGCTCACAGGCGGAAATAACACAAAATTTGTAGCAGACGTTGCCGACTCAAACAAATTATATTTATCTTCCTTATCGACTTTTTCGCGTAAAATAGAATCTTCTGCAATGGGCTCTAAATCAACTTCACTAGCTTCCAATTTTACAGCCTCTACAATGGAATCTTTATTAAAATCAATACCAATTACATCGCCCGTCAACACTTTTTTTATGGATTGGTAATAACGCTCGTTCATCACCAGAGCTTGCTGCAACGAATCGGTTTTATAATTGAGTTCTGTGGCCTTCTTTTTTAGAGCTGTTGATGAATACCCTGGAATATACTCCCTTAGCGGCGTAAAGGCTATAATTAAGTAAGTTAGAGCGATTAAAAAAATAGCCAATAACGAGCCCATTACAAAAACGTTTAAACGCGTTAACTTGAATGATAAACGTTCTTCAAAGGTATTTTCATTAAGGACAACCAACCGATACTTATCAAGTAGTTTCCTTTTTATTTTTTTTTGATTCCTTTTTTCCTCTTTCATCTTAAACAAAAATAATAGATTTTATTCAATACTACTGCTATAAAACGAGTAAAGCATTGTTAATCTCTAGCCTTTAGAAATACTAAAGTTATGGTGAAAACGTTTTTATTTAACTTTAATTATTAACTTTGCCGTTAAAATAGAGATTATGAGCTTATATATGTTACCATTAGCGATAGGACCATGGCAAATTGCACTGATTGTAGTAGTGGTTTTGCTGTTATTTGGAGGTAAAAAAATACCCGAATTAATGCGCGGATTAGGTAGTGGCATTAAAGAATTTAAAGACGCCAGTAAGGAAGAAGAAGCCAATGGCGATAAAAAGGAATAAAATTATACTAGAATAACTTAAACCTATAAAAAGACCAACATGAATTCATGTTGGTCTTTTTTATTTTGATGAGTTTTGCTCTATTTTAATTTTACCGTTTTGATAATAGCCTCGAGCTCTAACATATAATTTCGTTTTTCAACAGAAGGTGCGAATGCAAAACCCTCTAAAACGACCCAACGCTTGTTAATTTTATCTTCAATAGCATAATTGATAAATGGGCCGCCCATAAAGGCATTTTTAACATCCCAAACGCCTTTGGTTTCCAATGTGGGTTTATTATCTAAAATGGTTTCGCCATGAAACGGCATGTAGGCATCTTCAGTGGCTAAATACGACCCTTCAACGGGACCTTCAATATATTGTTTCCCTACCGAATCGCGTATTTTGATAATTTGGTTCACCACGCTATCGTTCCTAATAATAGCTGAGTGCGGTAACGTATAAATCATTAGGTTATTGGTTCCTGTGGTAATGTTTTTTCTAATCCAGAAAAAATCGTCGGTCGACTTGGCTATGCGGTAAATTGAAGGGAAATCTAATGTTAAATTCAACTTTTCTTCAATCGATTCAAAACTATGGGGCGATTTTGACATTTGGCGCTGCCTTTCGGCGATTTCGGCATTACGAAAGGTTTCAATAATTTTCGATTCGTTTTCTTGCAAGACATTGATAACATCTGCTCTTGTTTTTCCGGAAACGGTAATTACTTTTTGTGGTTTGGCATATACATCTTCAGAAAAATCAATGCCAGATTCAGCATTCAATTTCACCATTAAAATCGTTCTATTTTTGGTAACAAACCCTGAAAATACAGCCGGTGGAATTTGGCTAATGGTAAACATAGGTTCGTCTTGCGGAAGCCCATAAATGGGTTTTGCCAGCACCGCCCTAATGGCTTCTCCAACACGTCCATCCCAAATATCGTTTTCGGTGACTACCGAAACATTATTGATGGCTCCTGAAGAATCTTGAATGTAGCGTTGTTCCTTAGACTTTTTTTTGTCACCACATGACAACAAAAACAGCATGAACATTAATGAAAAGAGAATATGTCGCATAATTTGAACTGGTTTATAAAGGAATTAACCTTTTGCTATTTTAAGTTTCATTCCTGGTTTTAGTCTATTGCCACTAATACCGTTCCAATCTTTAATATTTTGAACAGAAACTCCAGGAAATTTTTGCGAAATACTCCATAAGGAATCTCCAGACTGGACAGTGTAGGTTAAAACATCACCCGATATGGGTTTTGGCTTTTTGGTCACGACCTTTGATGGGGCAACTGAAACATTGGGTCTTCGTGGAAAAATAGTTAACCGTTGCCCTATTTTTAAATTGTTGCTGCGTAAGCCATTCCAACGTTTTATATCACTAACACGCACGCCATACATTCTTGATATTTTCCCGAGATAATCACCAGATTTTACACGGTACCTTAAACGCTGGTTTGCTTCGATGAGTTGTGGCATAGGTTTTTCGCGCTTATCGAACTCTGCTTTGGCAAAGGCATATATGTCATCTTCATTGGTTACAAATTCGCCAATAACCTCACGAGGTAAACGCAAGGTATAGTTTTCGTCTTTTATAAACGGAATAATATCGAGTTTATATGAAGGGTTTAAAAATTGAAGTTCCTCAATTGGGGTTCCAGTAACTTCAGAAACTTGATCTAAAGTAATCATTTGTTTAACTCTTACCGTATCGGTTTCAAAATAAGCCATTTGAGGTTTATACTTTTTAAAACCATGCGCTTCGGCGTACTCAAAAATATACATATTGGCCAAAAAAGCGGGCAAATATCCTGCCGTTTCCCTTGGTAAATTATGGCGGATATTCCAATAGTTTTTATACCCTCCTGAACGACGAATGGCTTTGGTTACATTGCCTGGTCCAGAATTATAGGCTGCCAGTGCCAAATCCCAATCGCCAAAAATCTCGTAGAGTTTGGCCAGATATTTGGCTGCGGCTTCAGTTGATTTTATAGGGTCGCTGCGTTCGTCAACATAACTGCTAACATCCAATCCGTACATTTTACCTGTACTGAACATAAATTGCCATAAACCCGTAGCCCCAACCCGAGACTTGGCTCGAGGTTTTAAAGCCGACTCTACAATGGCCAAATACTTAACTTCCAACGGAATATCGTATAAATCCAACTCACGCTCGAACATGGGAAAGTAAAACGTACTTAAAACCATGAGTTTTTGGAGATGTTCCCGTCTGTGCTTTAAATACGATTTTATAACGCTTTCTAAAGATGGGTTATACTCTACGTTAAAAGGCGTTCGTGCATCAAGTTCTTTTAGGCGGGCCTTGAGTGTGTCGGTAGGCAATTCTGGGTAATCAACTTCCTCGAATGTTAACTCAGTTACCGATTTGTATATCGTATCGTAAAGGGCATTACTGTAAAGCTCTTCAAACCATTTTTCATCCAACTCTGCAGCAAAAGCATCGTCTTTTAAGTTTTTAATATCAACACTATCTTTTTGGGCTGCAATAGCTTTAACATTTTTAGGCCGCCCATCAATAACAGAATCTCGCAAGAGTTTTTGGGTTTGCGATAAAACCGTATCTATTTTTTTATTGGACAATTGAAGCGCAACGGTATCTTTTATCTGAGCACTAGCAGATACGACATTAAAAATAAAGAGTATAACTAAAAAACGAAAAGCCATATAATACATTCAGTTTATAGAACGTTAATATGGCTAAAATCGTGTTTTTTCAGGTAATTTAAAAATTTCTTGAAAACTATCCTGAAATAAGTATGTGTTACTTTTAGTAATGCTGTTTGTAAAGACTTTGTTCTTTAAGAAAATTGACTGAAAACAGCGATATAAGTGTTTTTTATTCTAAAATTGCGGCTATTCCAGGAAGCGTTTTACCTTCTAAGCTTTCTAACATAGCACCGCCACCTGTACTCACGTAACTTACTTTGTCTTCGAACCCAAATTGTTTTACGGCTGCAACAGAATCGCCACCCCCTACTAATGAAAATGCTCCATTTTTGGTCGCTTCAGCAATAGAATTTCCTAGTTCAATAGTTCCTTTTGCAAAGCTTTCCATTTCAAAAACACCTAAAGGACCGTTCCAAAGAATGGTTTTAGATTTCATAACGGCTTCGTGGAAAATTTCAACAGATTTTGGCCCGGCATCAACACCCTCCCAGCCTTCAGGAATAGCATTAATATCAACAATTTGCGTGTTGGCATCATTACTAAAAGCATCTGCAGCAACAGTATCTACCGGTATGTAAACCCTAACATTTTTCTCTTCGGCATGCTTGAGGATTTCTAGAGCCAAGCCCATTTTATCATCTTCGCATATAGAATTACCAATTTTCCCGCCTTGCGCTTTAACAAAAGTAAATGCCATACCACCACCAATAATTAGGTGGTCTACTTTATCTAAAATATTTTCAATAATCGTGATTTTTGAAGACACTTTAGCACCACCAAGTATAGCTAATACAGGCTTTTCACCAGTTTTCATCACCTTGTTTATACTTTCTATTTCTTGAGCTAAAAGGCTACCAAAACACTTTTTGCCATCAAAAAATTGAGCAACGATAGTGGTCGATGCGTGCGCCCTGTGCGCCGTACCAAACGCATCGTTTACGTAAATATCGCCTAACTTTGACAATTGCTTTGCAAAACCTTCATCACCTGCTGTTTCTTCGGCATGGAAACGTAAGTTTTCCAAAAGTAAAATTTGGCCGGGCTCTAAGGCTTCAACGGCAGCTTCGGCTTTTTCACCAACGCAAGCATCAACAAATTTTACCTCAACGCCCAAGATGTCTTCCACTTTGGCCACAATATGGCGAAGGGAAAATTCGTCTTGAACCCCTTTGGGGCGCCCCAAGTGCGACATTAAAACACAGCTTCCGCCATCTTCTAAAATTTTGATGATTGTTGGTTTTGCCGACACAATTCTTGTGGCATCGGTTACCTCAAAATCTTCATTTAATGGCACATTGAAATCTACACGAATCAATGCTTTTTTGTTCTCAAAGTTAAAATCGTTAAGCGTCTTCATATATAAATTTATTTGTCTTTTTTAAGTATTTGCTTCACAAATGTAAGTAATTAAAAAGCTATATAAAACGTGTTTTTGAACGAAAACGATGTAGAATGACAAGTTTTTTTAAAAACTCTAAAATTTCATGCTTTTAGGGCACTTTTTAAGTTTCAGCTCCCTTAAATACGGAAAAATCAAATAGTTTTCTTTGGTTATCGATAGGTCGGCAAATAAATTTATTGAATATCCGTAATCAATAATAAGGTTCGGGTTCGATGTCAACCTGAACTCGTTTCAGGTTCTCATCATAAAACATCAATATTTAAAGTTGTTATGGGATGCTGAAAACGAGTTCAGATTGACAGAACAAATAACATTATGACACAAAACGGACAACCAGTACATTTTTTTTTTACGTTTTGTGCTATACAATTTCAAAACGGAAAAATTCGTTTACTTTTGTTTCATGCTTTTTAAAGATGTTTTAGGTCAAGAACACATAAAAACCCACTTAACCAAAAGTGTTGATAATGGTCGGATTCCGCACGCCCAATTATTTGTCGGGAATGAGGGTTGTGGTACACTGCCAATGGCTTTGGCTTATGCGCAGTACATATTATGTTCTAATTCTGGTGCCGAAAACAATACAGGTAATGCGGCTTGTAATTTAAAATTTAAGAACTTTTCGCATCCCGATTTACACTTTGCGTTTCCAGTTACCACTAGCGATAAAGTTAAAAATAAACCTGTGTCAAGTTTTTATCTGGAAGAATGGCGCCAACTATTAGAGCAGCAACCTTATGGTAATCTATTTGATTGGTACAAACTACTGGGCGTGGATAACAAACAGGGCTTAATTAGTGTTGAAGAAGCTGGAGACATTGTAAAATCGCTTTCACTAAAATCTTACGAAGGCGGTTATAAAGTCATGTTAATTTGGATGGCCGAAAAAATGAACACCCAAGCTGCCAATAAACTTCTAAAACTTATTGAAGAACCGCCCAGCAAAACTATTTTTATATTGATTGCTGAAGACGAAGAGCAGATTATAAACACCATCCGTTCGCGTTGCCAAATATTGCACTTTCCGCCTTTAGCCGAAGATGTTATTAAAGAGGCTTTGATCAAGGACTACCATTTAGAGGCGACGGTAGCTACTAAAATTGCACACCAATCGAACGGTAATTACAATAAGGCTTGCGATTTGGTGTATCAGGATTCTGAAGATATTCAGTTTGAAACTTGGTTTATTTTCTGGATACGGAGCGCCTTTAAAGCTAAGGGCAACAAAGCTGCTATTCACGACTTAATTTCATGGAGTGAGGACATTGCCAAAACGGGACGCGAAACCCAAAAGCAGTTTCTTAATTTTTGCTTAGATTTTTTCAGGCAAGCATTGCTTTTAAATTACAACGCTACCGATTTGGTCTTTTTAGAACCCAAAACCGAAAAATTCAAACTCGAAAACTTTGCACCTTTTGTTCACGGAAACAATATCATGGAAATAAGCGACGAACTCCAAGATGCCATTTACCATATAGAACGCAATGGTAACTCGAAAATTATTTTAACCGATTTGTCTATAAAGTTAACTCGGTTACTTCATAAAAAAGAACAATAAAAAACCCCATCAATCCATATTGACAGGGTTTAAATTATTGATTGTCAGTATTTTAACCTATTTTTTATCTTTGTATTTAGCATTTAGTGCATCTAAGATAGTTTGCGTTAAATCGTTCTGCTCGGTACCGTAAAGCACTGTTGAAGCGGCATCGCTAGTTCCTAAAATATAGGTGTAACCGTTAGCTTTTCCGTATTCTTTAACGAAGTCTTTTACTGTAGCAATTGCTGAATCAATTTCGGCTTGAAATTCTTGGGTTAGTTGTTGTTGCTCTCCTTGCATTTGCTGTTGAAGCTGTTGCTGTTTTTTCTGTAGCCCTGCCATCAACTCTTGTTGTTTTTGTTGCGACGCTCTTTGTGCTGTTTTTTGAGTTTCTTGAACTTCTGCCTGAAAAGCTTGACCAATACTATCTGCTCGTTTTCTAAAAACCTCATCTTTGGTTTGGTACTTTGCTTCGATATCTATCTTTTCTTGATAATCGTTTATTACTGTTCCGTTATCAATAAATCCAATTTTGTTCGGTTTTTGGCAAGACGCCATTACCAACATAGCGATAGATAAATAAATTAAATTCTTCATGTTTTTATTATCTGGTTTAGTTTATTTTTTTAATTCGCACAAATGTAAGAAAGTAAAGTATAATTCGATGTCGAATTGGTGCCATTTTAACTTATAATCAAAAACTATCGTTAATTAATTAAAAATAATTTTTGGCTATTAAAATCAACTTAAAATAAAGCGATTTAAGGACAGCTGCCAAACCAAGAAGGGTTTAGGTTGTTCTAAGGCAAATTAACACCGTAGCAATCCTAAAAAACAAAATTTACATCTTATTTAAGATATAAATCAACGATGATGCCTCTTTTGTCGTCAACGCCTTAAAATTTGAAAGCAGTCCAATCCAAATTCCTTTAATCGGGTTCATCTTTCCAGTTTTGTATTTTTCCGAAAGCAGGCTCACATAAAACGCATCAAACCACATAGGCTTCACTTTTTTTAATTTCATTGAAACACTCCGCATTAATTTCATCATGGCATTTTTATCAAAATGCCATAAATGTCTCGGCA
Source organism: Flavobacteriaceae bacterium GSB9 (assembly GCA_022749295.1). Classification (NCBI taxonomy): domain Bacteria; kingdom Pseudomonadati; phylum Bacteroidota; class Flavobacteriia; order Flavobacteriales; family Flavobacteriaceae; species Flavobacteriaceae bacterium GSB9. Next base: position 2,451,753 of record CP062007.1, on the reverse strand, counting down.
CATCAAAAGCAGCCCAAAAGTTTTTGTAGTGTTTGGCATCATAGCTTTGATAATTGGGCACAGCAATTATTAAAGTACCGTTTGGCTTTAATAGTTTTTGAAATGCCCAAAGGTCTTCTTCTAAATTTGGCAAATGCTCCAAAACATGCCAAAGTGTAATCACATCAAAACTTTGTTCTTCTAATTTTGAAAGTTCATCAACATCAAAAACAGAATTATTGGTTTTTTTATTGGCAATTGTTCTTGCTTGTTGATTGGGTTCAATTCCAGTTACTTGCCAATTATTCTTTTGTGCTGTTTGTAAAAAATCGCCCGTTCCGCATCCAAAATCTAAAAGCCTCTTCTCTCCCACGGAAACTGTATCGATTAACTTTAACTTACTTTTTAGCGAAATAGAGCGCACCAAATGATACACTTTTTCAAACATATTTCTTTTAGAATCGGTATGCGAAATATAATCCTCACTTTGATAATACTCCGGTAATTTATCAGAAGAAGGTTTCGGATGGGTTTCTAAAAAACCAAATTCGGTATTTTCTAAAAGCTGAAACTCTTCCCCCGAAACGGAAAAATCTTTTACGGTTAAATAAAAATTTTGTTGGTTTTCTTTTGTCACGAATTCATGAAAATTTATGCTAATATTGACCTTCTATTTATAAAATATCGCAAGTTAATATTTCTGTATAAAACAAATGTTCCACGTGGAACTATTTTAATGCGTTGTACAACTCTATTTCAAATAGATTTGACAATCCTTCACCAATACGCAACACCGCTTCTGAATTATTAGACTTATAAACAATTATATTTTGGTTTCCCTGAAACAACTTTACAACATAAGATTTATACTTAGATGTTCCAAACTCCAGAAACCCTAAGACGGATGTTTGCTTAAAGCTCTGATTAAAAACAGAAACATAATCTGGTTTTAAAAATTGACGATTAAATTCAATAACTGTAAACCCAAAGGTCTTGTACTTAACTTTGTGACATCCATCAGCCTTAAACACGTATGAATAACCACTGAACATAAATAAAACCCCAAACAATAGCAAAGGAAGAAAAAAGACATTAATATAAGTCAGACACAAGAATAAAACCGTTAGCGGGAAACCGAATTGAGCTTTAACAGCAAAAGGGACTTCTTGATTTAAATCAATCTGGCATATCATCACCTCCCCATATAAACCAATAAAACAGAAATATCGTTTGGCGAAACACCACTAATTCGTGACGCTTGAGAAACAGTTGCTGGTTGAATTTTTTTCAACTTTTCACGAGCCTCAAAACTCATAGATTTAATTTTTGAGTAATCGAAATTCTCAGGGATTTTTACATACTCCAGACGGCTCAGTTTATCGGCATTGTTTTTTTCCTTTGCGATATAGCCAGAATATTTAACCTGAATTTCGGTCTGCTCAATCACTTCTCTATCCAAATTATGGTCATGAATATAACTCTCGACCTCTGTAATTTTTCTAACGTCTTCCATTTCAATATTTGGCCGGGCAAATATCTTGAAAAGTTTTCCTGATTGTTTCACGGGAGCCGATTTCTTTTCTTCAAGAATCGGATTTATGTCTTCTGGTTTAACACTAAGGTTTCTAAAAAAATCAACAAATTTTTCGGCAGCTTCATGCTTATTTTCCATACGTTTTAAACGCTTTTCGGAAGCCAAACCAATCTCATAACCTTTTGGCGTTAACCTTAAATCTGCATTATCCTGTCTTAAAAGCGTACGATATTCTGCTCGTGATGTAAACATTCTATAAGGTTCTTCGGTACCTTTGGTTATTAAATCATCAATCAAAACACCTATATAAGCTTCATCACGTTTTAAAGTAAAAGCATCCCGTTCTTGCACCTTTAAACCAGCATTTATTCCCGCCATTAATCCCTGCGAGGCCGCTTCTTCATATCCCGTAGTTCCATTTATTTGTCCAGCAAAATACAAACCATTAATTAATTTGGTTTCTAGCGTATGCCTCAATTGTGTAGGCGGAAAATAATCATATTCAATAGCATAACCCGGTCTAAAAAACTTAACGTTTTCAAAACCCTTTACAGAACGCAAGGCTTTAAATTGTACGTCTTCAGGAAGTGAAGTAGAGAATCCATTAACATAAACTTCTACCGTATTCCAACCTTCTGGTTCTATAAATAATTGATGCCTGTCTTTATCAGTAAATCGATTTATTTTATCTTCAATAGAGGGGCAATATCTTGGGCCTAAACTTTTAATTCTTCCATTAAACATTGGTGACCTATCGAAACCTTCACGCAATAAATCGTGTACCAATTCACTGGTGTAAGTCATATGGCAAGATCGTTGCTTAGTCAATGGCTTTGTAACGTCGAGATATGAGAATTTTTCAGGGTTATCATCTCCTGGTTGCTCAGTCATTTTTGAATAATCTAAACTCCTTCCATCAACACGAGGCGGTGTTCCGGTTTTCATTCTTCCCGATTCAAAACCCAAATCGACTAATTGTTCGGTAATGCCTTTGGCGGCTTTTTCACCAGCCCGGCCGCCTCCAAAATTTTTATCGCCAATGTGAATCAAACCATTCAAGAAAGTTCCGTTGGTCAGAACAACCGTTTTAGCTTTAATTTCAATACCCAAAGACGTTTTTACCCCAACCACATTATTACCATCAATTAAAAGCCCAGAAACCATTTCCTGATAGAAATCTAAATTAGGTGTCTGCTCTAAAAGCATTCGCCAGTCTTCGGCAAAACGCATTCTATCACTCTGAACTCTTGGACTCCACATAGCAGGTCCTTTTGATTTATTGAGCATTTTAAACTGAATAGCAGACGTATCGGAAACAATACCACTATAACCACCCAAAGCATCGATTTCTCGAACAATTTGCCCTTTGGCAATTCCACCCATAGCAGGATTACAAGACATCTGCGCAATGTTTTGTAAGTTCATGGTAACTAACAAGGTTTTACTACCCATGTTGGCAGCAGCGGCTGCAGCTTCACTTCCTGCATGGCCTGCACCAACAACTACAACATCATAAACTTCGTTAAACATAATTCCTTAGTTTATTTTCTTTAATGTTCCACGTGGAACAATCTATTAGTTTTGGGTTGCAAATATACGCTGTAATAATTAATTTTCAGCAAGTTGCGCTAAATAGAAATTCTCTTTTTTACGCATCACGGCAGCATCATCCTCTGATTTATCTTTGTATCCACAATAATGAAGTACACCATGAATAATAACGCGATGCAATTCTTCATTAAAAGAAACATTAAAATCATTGGCATTATCTGCTACTCTTTCAACAGAAATAAATATATCGCCTTGTATAATTTTTCCGACCGAGTAATCAAAACTGATAATATCAGTAAGTGTATCGTGATTTAAAAATTCTATATTTAATTTATGTAAATATTCATCATCACAAAACACATAGTTAATCTCTTCAACTTTGTGTTTCTCCTTTGCAATGGTCTCTAAAATCCACTTTGATATTTTTGATTCCGATTCTAACATAAAATCGGTCTCATAATTGAAATTAATCATTGCTTGTTTTAAAATACTTTAGAACCTTTTTCTTATAAACTGGCTGCAAAGGTAAGGCTTGTTTATCCAATATTTCAGTAGTTTGAAAATATTGTTTGGCTGTCGGGATTTGATTGTTTACAAGACCATTAAACTGCTTATTATTGGTCTGTGATTTACGCTTATTATCCTGACCTTGCTGGAACGTAGCATTTTCCATCTTTAGAAGTTGATATTTTAGGTCCATCATTTTTTTCAAAGTTTGGTTTGTAAATCCCTTATTGAGCAAATCCAACTCAATGTCTTCCATTTTCTTAACCAAAGCATCGCCTTTAGCTCCAAGGCCTTCTTTCTGTAACTTATCTTGCAAAGCTTGTCGCAACTGCTGCTGCTGCTGATAAATTTCATACAGCAATCCATTTAAATCTTCGTTATTACCTTCGCCCTCTCCATTAGCACCTTGACCGTTTTTTCCATTTTTTTGTTTTCCATCTTCTCCCTGCTGGCCATCTTGGCTCTTTTGTTCGCCCTTTCCTTCCTTGCCATTTTCACCATCCTTTGGTTTACCACTTTTATCCTTTTTCATGCCATCGCCCATCATTTTGTTGAGCTCCTCCTGCCCCATTATAATATCTGGTAATTGCATTTCGCCCTGTCCACCTTTTCCAGCGGACATACTTAAACTCTCTTGCATATTGTCGAGCGTGTTGCTTAAAATATCAGCTAGATTATTCGTAGCAGTAATCGCAAATTGTTGATTGGATACACCTTGATACAGTTGGTTTTCAGCAAGCAAACCCAAAGCTTTATCTATATTATAATACACATCGCTGATTTGTTTGTTAACTTCCTCAGACAATTTAGGTTGACGTAACGAAAGGGTAAACAAGCTATCGTCTATATGCTCGAAATGCTCTTTAAGATTATTTTGTTTGATTAAATATGATGCGTACTTATTGTGTTTGGATTCGATAGCTTTAAATTGATCCATTAAATCTTCTTGATCAAACGAAAACAACACCAAATTATCTAAAATTTGCCGTAGCGCTTCGGCATCTTCTTGCATTTGCTCTCCACCATTGGCCTGCATAGCGCTTTGCATTTGCTCGCTCATTTGTTGCATTTTTTTTGCAGCGTTTTTCTGGTTTTTACGTGCCTTCTTCAACTGTTCTTGTTTGTTACTTTGAAGGTCTTTTTTCGCATTTGGTTGAGCTTTTTTCTGAGCATTTTCTAGCTGCTCGGTAGCCTTTTCTTGTTCGGTATCAACTTCTTGTTCATCCAGCTTATCTCTCGGAATGTCAATTGGCTTCTTTAATTCTTTACTTTCCTTTTCTAATTCGTTGAGTTCTTTTTTATAATTATCGAATTTGTCATTGAGCTCTTCTTGGTTTTCTTTGGTGTTTTTTTCATCAGGTTCGTTAGATAAATGTTCTTGTTCCTCAGCCAATTTTTCTAAATCATCTTTTAGCTTTTCCAACTTCTTTTCAACGTAAAATCGCTTGGTCAATTCCAACAACTGTTCTAAGCTTCGCTTTTTATTTTTGTTTTGCTTGGCTAATTCATCGAGCTTTTGAATTAAATCCTCTTTGTTCATTTTATCTTGAAGCTTTTCTATTTCTTCTAGTAGCTTTTCATCTTTTTGGAGCTTCTCTTCATTTTCTTTCAAACGCTTTTTAAGATCTTCTTTAAATGCATCTTCCTCTAGCTCTTCTTTTTGGAATTGATCTAAATTATCTTTCAGTTTTTTGTTGAAGTTTTTCATCATTTCGTCCTGTTGCTTTTGACGTTTGAAAAATGATTCCAACTTCTTTCGGTCATTAAAATTTAAAAAAGACTTTTCTTTTTGGGTTCTGGTCAGTTCCTCTAATTCCTTTTCTTGCTCATCAAACTTTTCCAATGATTTGTTTAAATCTTTAATCGTTTCGCTCTGTTCTTCAAGGCGCTTTTGTTCTTCCTCTTCTTGAGTTCGTTTCCTATAAGTAAAAACACTACTTTTTACACTCTTATAGCGGTTATAGATATCATTATCAAACACTTGGAAGTACAGTTCGTAAGCAACACCTGCTGAAATATTTAAATTATTTGGGAAAGCCGTAATAAATTCTGAAATATTTGAATTTGATACGGAAATTGTTTCCTTTAGTTTTCTGCTCTCGTCATGAATTGGGTAGTAAACCAATTGCAGCTTGCTAAAACCATAATCGTCGCTTACCTGACCATGGAAATACAAGGTTTGCAAATCTAAGCTATCACGTTGCATTTCAATAGTAATTTCAGGGTATTGATCTTTTACTACCCCGATATTGAAGGCCAAGTTTTCATAATTCTTTAGATTCTTGTTACTTGTACTGAGGGTATAGTTATAAGTATTGAATACCTGCTTTTGGGTTTCGAAAACATCCTTCTTTATAGATTGTAACTTCACCGTGTCTTGTGCATATAAAAAAACATCATCTGTTGATTTTGTTTGCAAACGCCATGTTATTTTTGTGCCCTCAGGAACCAAAGCGTTGCCAGTACTTTTTAAAACTTCATCTTTTTTCTTGGTATAACTAGGGTAATCCAAATCCATTTCAAAATCCAACAACGATGGCGTTTCAACAACATTTATCATGTAAGGCTTTGATGTAACCTTATTTGCGAACAGTCGAAAGGTTATCGGTGCACTAATTTGAGAAAAAACATGCTCAAAAGTCCCTAAAACCTTTTGTTGTAAAAAATAAGTTTCTTCGTTGTACGTAATCTGAGCGCTCTCAGGCACCATGTCCCCTGCAGTTTTCACAACCAATTTAAAGTCTTTGTTTTCTATGGCGTTTAAGTTTTCGTTGACAACAAAAAACTGAAACGGCGCAGGTGGCTCGTAAGCCGTTTTATAATGCACAACACGCTTATAGCTATCGCTAAACCAATTGAAATTTCCAGAGAAAAAAGTTAGCAATAGAATAACAACAGGTATGGCCGCGTACTTTAAATAGCCTAAATTCTTTTTGAAGTTTATGGCCAACTTAAAAGGAATAGGCGTTAACTCGACTGATTTTTGCTCGATACTGGCTAATAACAACTCCGATTTTGATTGGTTTTGATGCAGTTGCAAGACATTTAAAAGTTTGTCGTTTACCTCCGGAAAATGCTTACCGATAATTTTTGAAGCTGCTTCATAGTTAATTCCCTTTTGAAGCTTGAACAACTTAGCTAAGGGTATAAAAATAAACTTAAGAAGTAAACCAAATTCAACCGCTATAAACAACCAAAATAAAATGGTTCTGGCAGTTGTGTTAAGCCACAATACATACTCTATAAATAGAGTAAATAGAAAATAAAGTAATCCTATGGCGAAAAACAGAATAGCCCCCTTAAGCAATTCGTTAATATAATAACGCCTAATAAATGCCTCTAGTTTATCTTGTATAACTTTAAAATTACCCATCAATTTTTTAAAAATTGGTTTGTTATAACCAAATCAAACCATTTCAACTTACTAAACTACAATTTTATTTTTTACAAGGTTCATAATTAGCTGTTAATTGTATCTTTGCCACAATCTTGAATTAAGTTCAGGATAACAATTTTTAATCGATACTTAAATAGGCTTTTTTAAGTGTAAAATTTAAAATAAAAATGACCAAAAACGTTCGTGTGCGTTTTGCACCAAGCCCAACCGGACCATTACATATTGGCGGTGTTCGTACCGCACTTTTCAACTATTTATTTGCCAAAAAACACAATGGAAAATTCATTTTGCGTATTGAAGATACCGACCAAAAACGTTACGTTGAAGGTGCCGAACAATACATTATTGATGCCCTAAATTGGTGCGGTATACCTTATGATGAAGGGCCAAACCTAGAAGGTAATTATGGTCCATACCGCCAAAGTGAGCGTAAAAAGCTATACAAACAATATGCCGACCAACTTATTGCATCCGGTAATGCTTATTATGCATTTGATTCGGCCGAAGAACTCGATTTCCACAGAAAAGACCATGAAGGAAAAGGAAAAACGTTTATTTACAATTGGCATAACCGTTTAAAACTAAAAAACTCCTTATCGCTTAGCGCAGAAGATGTTCAAACAAGAATTGATGCTGGTGAAGACTACGTCATCCGATTTAAAAGTCCGCAAGATGAAACGCTTCATTTAAAAGATATTATCCGTGGCGATATTAAAATCGATACCAATATTTTAGACGATAAAGTATTGTTTAAAAGTGATGGCATGCCCACTTACCATTTGGCCAATATTGTAGACGACCATTTAATGGAAATAAGTCATGTAATTCGTGGCGAAGAGTGGTTGCCATCACTGGCACTACACTACCAATTGTACCAAGCTTTAGGATGGGAAACACCAGAATTTGCACATTTGCCGCTTATATTAAAACCTACTGGAAAAGGAAAATTAAGCAAGCGCGATGGTGATAAAATGGGCTTTCCGGTATTTCCATTAGAGTGGACCGACCCTAAAACAAATGAAGTTTCAAAAGGCTATAAAGAAGAGGGTTATTTCCCCGAAGCTATGGTGAACTTTTTGGCCTTTTTGGGCTGGAACCCCGGCACGGAACAAGAGATTTTCTCAATGGACGAATTGATTGAAGCTTTCGATTTAAAGAAAGTAAATAAGTCGGGTGCGCGTTTCGACCCCGACAAAACCAAATGGTTTAACCACCATTACATGCAAGAGCAGAATAATGATATACTGGCTGAACAATTTAAATCAATAAAACCTGAACTATCTGAAATTGATGTGAACTACATCGCCATGGTTATTGGTTTAATAAAAGAACGCGCCACTTTTGTTTCCAATTTCTGGGAACTGAGCCACTTCTTTTTTACGGCCCCAACCTCATACGACGAAAAAGCATCCAAAAAAGCTTTTAAAGAAGGTACTGCCGAAATATTAACCAAGGTGAAAAGCATTATCACCCATATCGACGATTTTACGGTTACCGCCCTACAAAACGATATTAAAGGCTGGATTACAGAAAACAATATTGGCTTTGGCAAAGTTATGATGCCTTTACGATTGGCTTTAGTTGGCGCATTACAAGGGCCAGACGTGTTCGATATCATGTTTCTGATTGGGAAAAATGAAACGGTTAAGCGAATTGAAAACGTTATAAAAACGTTGTAAGCAGCTCTTATGAAGCTTTATAGTAAACACCTCATAACCTTTATCTTTTTAATTCAATTTGCTAGTTTATTTGCGATAAACCCAAATAACTTGTTTTCTAATCATATGGTATTACAACAAAAAGTTAAGATACCTGTATGGGGAACTGGCAGAAATGGGGAGAATGTTAAAGTTGAATTTAACGGTAAGACTGTTACGACAGTAGTTGAAAAAAACCATTGGCACATAGTTTTACCTGAGATGGATGCTGGCGGACCTCATGTTATGAAAATAACGGGCAACAATTCTGTTGTTATTAAAGATATATACATAGGAGAAGTTTGGGTTTGTAGTGGTCAATCTAATATGGAAAGAAAAATGTCTCCACATTGGAAGTATCAAACCATATCCAATTACGAAAAAGAAAAAAAAGCAGCCAACTATCCATTAATTCGGCAATATAATGTTCCACATAAAAAATCTAACATTCCACTCGAAAACACTAAAGGTGAATGGACTGTCTGTTCTCCTGAAACTATTGAATCCTTTTCGGCAGTGGGATATTTCTTTTCTAGAGATTTGTTTGAAGCCAAAAAAGTGCCCATTGGAATTATATTAAGTACTGTAGGAGGCACACAGGCAAAATATTGGATAAGTCAATCGAGCCTTTCCAATAAACCAGAACTTGAGGCTTTAGTTAAAGCCTATGACGAATCTATAAAAAAATTCACTAAAAAATTAGCAGCCTATAACTCTCGAAAAAAAGCTTTATTAGTTCAATATGAGCATGGTAAAAAAAAGGCTAAGAAAAAAGGTAAAACTCAACCGCTTAACCCAAAACCACCACAAGATCCTACTAAAAGACGGTTTATAAGTTGTTATTTTAATGGTATGATAGCGCCTCTTTTAAAATACCCTATCGCGGGCGTTGCTTGGTACCAAGGTGAATCGGACCGCGATTTTGCAAAGCAATACCAAATTCTATTTCCTACCTTAATATCCGACTGGCGTAAACATTGGAAAACAGATAACTTACCATTTTTATTTGTGCAAATTGCTCCATTTAAGGAAAATAATCCAGAAATTAGAGAAGCTCAATTACTCACCTTACAGAATACAGAAAACACAGCAATGATAGTTACCATAGATTGTGGCGATGCAACAGATATTCACCCGCCATTAAAACAACCTATTGGTTACCGCTTATCATTAGCGGCAAGAGCCTTGGCATATCATGAAAATATTGCCTATTCAGGTCCTATCATAGATGATTACAGTATCAAGAACGATAAAATTGAAATTTCCTTCAAACACATTTATGGTGGTCTAAAACACAAAGGGAAAACGCTTACTGGTTTTACTATCGCTGATAGTTCTGAAAACTTTGTTCCTGCCAAAGCTGAGATAAAAGGCAATAAAATTATTGTATACAACAAAAACATAACCAATCCTGTCGCGGTGAGGTATGGTTGGGCCAATATACCAAAAGGAAACTTATATAATGCTGCTAACCTCCCTGCTTCCCCCTTTAGGACAGATATAGATAACTAAAAGGTTAGTACTAAATTTTAAGCCTTTAAAAAAAATTAATTGTCTGATTTAAAAGCTATTTAAAAAAATAGGCTTACAGTCATTACGAGGAGGCAAGACGAAGTAATCTGTTTATTAAGGTTTCATTCACGAGATTGCCACGTCATTCGTTCCTCATTCTTCGCAATGACAAAACTATCTAAAAAAACACCGTAGCCCCTAAAACCAGCATACTTTGATTGCCTTTAAAACGGGCATCTCCTCCACTGGTATTGAAATCTTGTTTTTCCAGTTTTTTCAGCATATTGGTAAAACCATAAATGTATTGGGCTTTCAGCTTGAAGTTTTTAATACCCGCCGATGCACCAATAGCGCCATTGAAATGAAACTGAGAAATATTTGTAATATCCTCGGCTGTTAAGTTTGCGTAGTTATTTATAAAATAGCCTTCTTGGTTTTTGTCGTCAAACTCCAATTTACTGTTGTACTGTAACATTGGACCTAAATCTATCGTAAAATGTTTAGGCACCACTTTAATGTGCATCAGCATGGCCACCTGTGCAGCGAAGATTTTGTAATCTATAAATTCTTCTTCTGTACTTACCAGCGATGGACGACCTAAAACCTCAACGTGATTTTCAGAAAGTTGCATGCCGAAACTTATATTGTACCAACGCACCGGAATATCTACCGTGGCCATAACGCCGCCTGCAAATCCATCGGATTCTTTAGTTTCAAAATTATCGGTCAAAATGTTAAATTTAGAAATACCACCCGTTACACCAAACCCATTGGTAATGCGGTAATTTCCTTTTTGGGCAAAACTATTTGTAACAAAACATAGGGTAATTGTTACTAATAAGAAAAGTCTGTTGTAATTCATTTGTACGGATTATTAGCAATCAAATATAGTGTATTTTTGTATCTTACTTTTCTTAAACCTTAAACTAAACATTATGAACTTCTTTTACGTCCCCTTTATTGTTTTAGGCCTTTTAATTCTAATTGCCTCTTTCTTTATTGTAAAACAACAAACCGCCGCGATTATTGAGCGTTTTGGTAAATTCCACAGTATTCGCCAATCAGGGCTTCAACTTAAAATTCCAATAATAGATAAGGTAGCGGGGCGTTTGAGTTTAAAAATCCAACAACTGGATGTTATTGTTGAAACCAAAACATTAGACGATGTATTCGTGCGTTTAAAAGTATCGGTTCAGTACCGCGTTTTAACTCAAAAAGTTTACGATGCTTTTTATAAACTAGATTATCCTCACGATCAAATTACAAGTTATGTATTTGATGTGGTACGTGCCGAAGTCCCTAAAATGAAATTAGATGATGTTTTCGTTAAAAAAGACGATATCGCTTTGGCGGTAAAAGCTGAATTGAATGATGCTATGCTCGATTATGGTTTTGATATCATTAAAACCTTGGTTACCGATATTGACCCCGATGCCCAGGTAAAAGCTGCCATGAACCGTATTAACGCCTCAGAACGCGAAAAAATAGCTGCACAGTTTGAAGGTGATGCCCAACGTATATTGATTGTTGAAAAAGCTAAAGCGGAAGCTGAAAGCAAACGTTTACAAGGACAAGGTATTGCCGACCAACGTCGTGAAATTGCCCGAGGTTTGGAGGAATCGGTTGAAGTATTGAACCGAGTGGGCATTAACAGTCAAGAAGCCTCGGCATTAATTGTTGTAACGCAACATTACGACACTTTACAATCTTTGGGCGAAGAAACTAACAGTAACCTCATTTTATTACCAAATGCCCCACAGGCGGGCAGTAATATGCTTAACGATATGGTAGCCAGCTTTACCGCCAGTAACCAAATTGGAGAGGCCATGAAAAACGCCAAGAAAAAGAAAGAAGAATAATCGGCAGCTTTCTTAAAGAAAATAGCCTATTGAAATGGTTTCCAATAGGCTATTTTTTTATTTATTTTTCTTTTTATAACCCTGAATAAGCTCTTTTAAGGTGTCTCTGTAATCTTCCAGTTCTTTTCTATCTAAAGCGTGGCTTACTTCGCCTTGCGGGAGTGTTCCTCGGCTTTCACCCAAGTACTTTTGCAATTCTGGGTATTGTTCTTCAATAGTTCGGGTTAATGAAGAAATTTCACTTAAAATATCTGTTTTTGCTGATTCCATATAAAATACTTTCTAAGAAAAATACAAAAAAGAAAGGAAACAACATCTTAAAGAACTACTAATTTCGGTTATTTAAGTCAAAAATTCAAATCTACACCTGTACAAGCTACTTTTAGATTGAGTCGTTCTTAGCAATATAAGTCTCAGAGTTATCTTTTTCATCATTCTTTCTCCATGGCTTAAAGTTTTTATAAGCTGGCCCTTGTAAATTGGAACGCTCAGAACCAAAGTTAACAGCTGTATAATTTGCTTTTGAGGGCTTTTTCTCCCAAACTTTTTGGTTTTTAAAAGCGGGTCCTTGTAACTGTTCTTTTTTGGCTACAGAATAAACAGGCGCTGGTTTACTATCGTTTTGCCATGGCCTGTAGTTTTTGTAAGCTGGCCCAGTTAAATCGCTTCTTTTTTGCGCAAAAGCCATTGAAGATGAAATAAATATAAAAGCTAGAATAAAAGCTGTCCTTTTCATAACGTTTTGTTTTTTTAAGTTTATTACAAAATTAAATACAAAACGATGCTTTTGGAGTTACCTGAAACCACGTATTTTATATCCGTATAAATACGGATAAAACGTTAAATTAAATTGATTTGGGCAGCTTTTTTTATTAATTCGGCAGTATTTTTTACTTCGAGCTTTTTTAAAATGTTGGCGCGGTGGGTTTCAATGGTTCGGGTGCTTACAAATAATTTCGCGGCTATCTCTTTGGTTGTATACCCTTCTGAAATTAGGTTAAGCACTTCTTTTTCCTTTTTTGAAAGGATGTTTTCACTAACCTTTTGTTCAGACATAAAGTTTATCATCTTTTCTGCAATCTCTGAATTAAAGTATTTTTGTCCTTTGTTAACCATTCGAATCGCTTTAACGAGTTCGTCTTCATCTGCATTTTTAAGCAGATATCCGTAAGCGCCACTTTTGGCACATTTTGCGATGTAATTACCATCATTGTGCATGGAAATTATTATCGGCTTAATTGAAGCGTTTAGATTTTTGAGCGCTTTTAAAACCTGAAAGCCATCCATGTTTGGCATAGTAATATCAAGCAAAACGATATTGATATCCTTAATTTCTTTAACCACTTCCATAAACTGCTCACCATCGCCAACGGTTGCTACCACGTTTATGTCGTCTTGCTTAATTAAAAGCTCTTTAAGGCCGTTTCTAAACAGCTCATGGTCGTCTGCTATTATAACTTTTATTTTGCTCATAAATCTATTGGTAATTCAATTTCAAAAGTAGTACTTCCTTGTTTAGATTTCATTAAAATTTGTCCGTTGCAAATTTCAACACGTTCTTTAATGTTAACTATTCCTGAACCTAATTTTACGCGTTTAAGGTCGAAACCAACACCGTCGTCAAAATAAAAAAGCGACACAAAATCATCAAATTCCGAAAGGGAAATTCTAATATTTCTTGATTTTGAATGTTTTAAAGCATTATTTATCAGCTCTTGTGCTATCCTGAAAAGATTAATGGCTTGGGTTTTAGTTATTTTACTATCGGTTTCTTTGGTTAAATCTTCGAATTCAATAGAAATGCCCGATGTCTTTTTAATGTGGTCAACAAAATTGGTTATGGCTACGCCCACGCCAAAATCATCTAAGGTAGACGGCATTAGCGCATTGGACATCAATCGGATTTCAGAAATGGTACCGTCTAATATCTTTATCATTTCCTGCTTTTGCTGTTTATTGTCAATTCTATTTTCAATATAAAATTTTAATGACGTTAATAGCGGTCCTATGCCATCATGGAGTTCGCGGGACAAACGGCGCCTTTCGTTCTCCAAACCATCAACTAACTGGCGCTTTGTGCTAATACGGTTTTTGTTTTCGTTATTTCTAAACTCAATGAGCTTGTCGCGCATTTTTATTAAACTTTTGCCCAATGAATCGTTATCGCTTTTTGGAACATAATGTGAATTGAGGTTCATTTTACCTATTTCATTGGAAAACCTTACAGCACCTTGCAAGGACTTTTTTAAATTGTCTAGGGCTTCAAACATCTCCTCTATTTCGTTCGAGTTTTTAGCAAATTCATTGGTTTGGTTGTAATCACCCGCAGCCATTACCTTTAAACTTTTTTTCATGTTGGTAATGGGATTGGTAATAATTCTGGTAAGAAAAAGCGATAAAACAATGGCTATTACCATGATTATTGAAATTAAACCCAGCAATCTCAACTTTAGTTGTTCTAGTGGGGCTTTTACCTCACTGGTATCGATTTCTGAAAGAATTACCAATTTAAGTCCCGACATTTTAATTGGGCTATAAACACTGTACACATCAACACCTCGATAATCTTTAAAAACCCCTCTTCCTATTTTTCCGGATAGTGCTGCAACAACCCCTTCTGTTTTAACCAAAATAGTTGAGGGTGTTTTTTCGGGCAAAAACCGCGATTGCGACCGCATATAAAAATCGTCGCCCACCAAATACGATTCGCCACTATTGCCCATTCCGGCTCTTTCCAACAATATTTCTTTGATTTTGTTGTATGGTATAATTTTTACCTGTGTTTGTTTACCTTCAACAGAAACTAAACCTATTGAGGTCAACCCCTTATTATTATACTTTGTAAAATCGTAAATACCAGAAGTCTTTATTGATGTTGGAGGCAATTTCATGTTAAGGCTATCAACGGGAAATGTATTCGGTTTAGCTTTTAAAAACGCATTCCATTCACTCTTTATTAAGTTTTCAATCTGTATCTGTTTTAAGGTTTTTATTGAATTTAACTGAAGTAATATTCTATCATCAAGTACTTTTGAGAATTGGTTATAAAACGTGACAGACAACATAAGAATGACCAAAAAAATCAAACTGTTTATTATGATGAGTATGAGGTTTCTTAGACTCAGTTGCATACTTTGTAGTTAATAGGCTAATTAAAACGTTGTTGCGAATATTGAAATGCAATTTGATGCTTAAAATGATGAACTTCTTCTTTGTCACCTACTCGTAATAATGTCACCCTTTATTGAACAAATATTTCTAATCCTTTATTGACTAATTTACTAAAACAAATCTATTTAAACGGATGCCTTTCTTCCCAATCTTCAGACGGATTCATAAGTTCAAAAATTAACTTTAACACCGTATTTAAAAAGCCATTGGTATGTTTTAAATACACCACCATAGGTTTGGCTTCTGCTCCTACCGAACTTTTAATTGCCATAGCCGTACGGGCATAAACTACAGTTTTAAATTGGTTTTCAATACCAAATTTCAACATATCGTAGAGCATATTCAAATACAACTGATTGGAATATTGGTGATCTTTGTCGTATCCCAAAAAATAGGTTTCCAAATCTTGATTGTTCAAAATAAGGGTATAAAAACCAATCAATTCATCCTTTAGATAATACCCATAAACTTTAAAGTTTTCTTTAAGTTGGGTTTTTAAACTATAAAAATGGTTTTCGGGCAACAAAAATGTGTTAAACTTAGCATTATTAGAAACATTCTTGTAAAGTTTATGAAGCTCAGGAGTATGTGCTTTTATGTCTTCTAAACTCAGTTCAACAGGCGTTATGCCGTTTCTTTTTTTTCTGGCGCGCTTGTAACGGTCTCGGTACTTTTTGTTTAGGCTTGAAAGATAATCCTGAAAAGTTATCCAATCTGGCCTGACGTAAAGCAACATATTGGGCTGCACATAAACTCGATGAAGTTTTGCAACCGTAAAAACCGTTTTGGCTTTATGGATATCTTCATCTCTAAAGAAATCTTTCAATGCAATAGCCCTAATTGTTTTATTATTGCTTTGCTTGATGTTTGATTTTATGGTGTTTAGTGCCAAAAAAACTTCCCTAAAAAACTCAGGTTGCGAAACGGTCTCTTTGTCAAAAAAAATACCGTGTTGCCCCGTGTGGGTAAGATTGCCAACAACTAAAATATTTCCTTTTAATAAACGGGACACCAAATCTTTAAAAAACGTTTTTAAACACGATACTTGGTTGTCTCTAAACATATCCTTTAAATATAGCTGCACACGCTGCACAATGGCGATTCCAATTAAATCATCATTTTTAAAAACACCAATGTAAAACCAATGGATATTTTTTGGAGACGCTTCTTCCATGGCTTGTAAATAATGGCTTTGCAGGAAAACGTCGTGTTTTACCAAAGCATTCCACCCAGCCGGAATTTCATTAAATGCGGTATAAATTTTATGGTGTATCAATACAAAAAGAAAAGACTGAAAATTACAATTCTCAGTCTTTGTTTATGTTAAAAGTTTACAAAAAATTATTTCCAAGCACAGATAATACCGCCCATTATACCAAGTGTAACAATCCAATACCCTGCATTAATAAAAATATATTTAGCACCTTTTCGTTCGAATAACGCATTGGTGCCCAAAATAGGCAATGCGATAAAAACCCCCGTTAAAACCCCGTGTAACACACCGTGCTTAAACGATCTGAAGGCATTGGAATAATCATTCATAAAAGCTTCATAGGAAGGTAGTGCCGTTGAAGGCTCTCCACCCACCAAACTGATGGCTCCCATTTGATGAATAACAATTCCTGGAAGTGCCATTGATAGCATAAAGGCAAACAATAGGGCTAAAGCGAAAATCTTGCCCATGTTGGCCCCTTTCATTTTTTCTTCGGTCATGTCGGCCGCCTTCATCCAGGCCGTACCAAACGTCTTTGGGTTGTACCAAATAAAACCCACAACCAATGCTGAAACCGCAGCAACCAGCATTGCTAAAAAATTGAATTCCATAGTTTTTATTAATTGATTAGTATGTTTAAAGATAGCTAAAAAAATAATAGAGTCTACCCGTTGTGCATTTAGGCAATATTGATTTTTAGGTTATTGATATTTCTGTTGAATTCAAACATGTTTATATATTGAATGACCGTCATAGCTGTAATCTTAGACAATATTCGGTTTTTGAACCCCTCAAAAGATTTAGCATAATTCCTTCGAATCATAAATTGGTCACAAAGTTGGGAGAACAAAGTTTCAATACGTTTTCTGGATTTCTTGAAGATATACGGCTGCTCCCTATAGTTATGTTGATTTTTTCTCATAGGGGTTTCTAGCCTAATATTATGGGATTCAAACAAATTTAATTGATGTTCCGCTGACAAATAACCTCTGTCGCCAAGCAATACACAATCACTTAATTGGTGCCTTATATCCTTTAAATAGTTGATATCGTGTACAGAAGCAGGACTAATGTCCATGCTTTCTATAACACCCTGCGCAGAACAGACAGCATGCAGCTTATACCCATAATAATGGCTTGATTGACTCGCACAGTATCCTTTTTCGGGCAGACTGTATCCCTGTTCTTTACATATCTTGCTCCTAGAGCTTCTTGATAATTTACAGACCTCTAAAGGCATGCTGTCAACGATATAACAATACTCGGATGTATTCAGCTTCTTTACCAATGCTTTTCGAAGTGATTCTCTAAATGGAAACAACTTACGCTTTCTTCTGTTGTAGACACTGCGCTCTATTTTTCTGGATAAACCAGCAGGTAGAATTCGAAAAAGTTGGCATTCACTATCAACACCCATATACTCTGATGTTAAATCTACAGCAATGAGTTCTTTATCTCTCAATTTAGGTTTGCGTATTTGACGTAAATAATCCATTTTACAATCTAATTCTTTTAAAACCTTGAGTATTTTGTCGTAATTTGTTTGAAAGTTGTGCATATAAATTATAGTGTGGTTACTACAATTTACTGCCTTTTAGCAGTTTGCACAACTTTTTCTAAATGCACAACGGGTTAGAGTCTTATTTTTTAAGTACAAACACCTTGGCTGAAAACGCTGAAACTGTTACAGAAAGCACAACATGATAATGTTTTAATGAGATGCTTAAACAAGTTCAGCATAACACATCTTATATAGCCTTTGCCTCGGCTACTAGCAATTCATTTTTATCTTCCAAAGCCTTGGCTAAAAACGCATTGATTTCATCGTTTCTTTCCAATCCGTTTTCCAATAAAACGCCCAAAACCAAAGTTACGGCAATACGCGTACCAGCCTTTTTTACGGCTGTGTTGAATAAAGGTGCTAGCTCATCGTAGCTTACATTTTTAGCCAGTTCTTTTATTTCAGCTTTTACTTTAGCCTGTTTATCTTCTGGATAATTGGTGTATTTCTTTCCTAATTGTTGAACAACACTTATCGCCTTACGCTTGGGCTGTTGCGGATTTTTATTATACTGTTTTGGTTGCTGAGCTTTAGGCTTTTGTTTAGCCCAAGAATCTCTTAAACCAACCGTTTTATTGAAAACCAATTGTGCCGCAGAGGTGTCTTGATCGACATTAAAATACCCCAATCGTTGAAACTGAAACCTATCCCCTATTTCGGCCTTTTTTAAGCTTGGTTCAACAAAAGCTTCAATAGTTTTTAAAGAGTTCGGGTTAAGGAATTCCATAAAATCTTTGTCTTGGTGACCATCGGGCGCTTCGTCCATAAACAACCTGTCATACTCCCTAACTTCAGCTTTTATGGCATGTTGAATGGATACCCAGTGCAATGTGCCTTTTACTTTTTTCGAGGTGTCTTCAGAATACGTACAGTGAATTTCAGTTATATTTCCTTTGGCATCTTTTACTACGCTTTCGGCTTTAATGATGTAGGCATTTTTTAGTCGTACTTCACCACCCATTTTAAGTCTGAAAAATTTATTGCCCGCCTGTTCTTTAAAATCTTCTTTTTCGATATAAAGTTCTTTGGAAAACGGCACTTTTCTAAATCCGGCACTTTCATCTTCTTGATTATTTTCGGCATCAAGCCACTCTACCTTATCCTCAGGATAATTAGTTATTACCAATTTCACAGGGTCTAAAACTGCCATAACACGTGGTGCTGTTTTATTTAAATCTTCACGAATACAAAACTCCAAAAGCGACACATCTATAACATTATCGCGTTTAGCCACACCAACGGTTTCTACAAACTTTCTTAAGGCAGCTGGCGTATAACCCCTGCGGCGCAACCCAGAAATGGTTGGCATACGTGGATCATCCCAACCTAAAACAATGCCCTCTTCTACTAATTTGAGCAATTTACGCTTGCTCATAATGGTGTAACTTAGGTTTAAACGGGCAAATTCGCGTTGTTTAGGTCTTAATTTATTGGGGTCGACTACTTGGTCTAAAAACCAATTGTAAAGCTCTCTGTGCGGCTTAAATTCCAATGAACACAAACTGTGCGAAACTTGCTCGATGTAGTCGCTCTCACCGTGTGTCCAATCGTACATCGGGTAAATGCACCAATCACTTCCTGTGCGGTGGTGCGATTTCTTTAAAATACGATACATTAGTGGGTCGCGCATAAGCATGTTGGGATGCTGCATGTCTATTTTGGCACGCAATACGTGTTCGCCTTCTTCAAACTCACCGTTCTTCATGCGCTCGAACAAATCGAGGTTTTCCTCTACGCTTCTATCTCTGTAAGGGCCATCAACACCAGGTTGAGTAGGCGTTCCTTTTTGTTCGGCCATAGCCTCACTGCTTTGTGAATCTACATAGGCTTTATCGTCCTTAATGAGTTGAACGGCCCAATCGTAAAGTTGCTGAAAATAATCGGAAGAGAATAATTCTTTATCCCATTGGTAGCCCAACCAAGCTACATCTTTCTTAATGGCATCTACATATTCCTGTTCTTCTTTGGCGGGATTGGTATCGTCAAAACGAAGGTTTACAGGTGCATTGTAATATTCGCCCAAACCAAAACTAATGCCAATGGCTTTGGTGTGCCCAATATGCAAATACCCATTGGGTTCTGGTGGAAAACGAAAACGCAAATGGCTTTTTGGCATGCCATTGGCTAAATCTTCCTCTATAATTTGCTCGATAAAGTTGAGCGATTTTCTTTCTTCAGACATAAATTTTTAATCCTATTACAGAAACTAATCGGGTTAGTTCAAAATTCTGTGTAAAATTAGGTAATTTTGCTCGATAATCGAGATTTTAATACGCTAACATGGGAATTATTAAAGTTGAAAACATACGGATATTTGCTTACCACGGCTGCCTTAAGGAAGAAACCAAAATAGGAAGCGACTATCGTGTAGATCTGGAGGTGGAAGCCAATCTACAAACCTCGGCCAATACCGATAAGTTAAGTGACACGGTTGACTATGTGTTTCTCAATAGGGTTATTAAAGAAGAAATGAGCACAGCTTCGCACTTATTGGAAACTGTAGCAAAGCGCATTTTAACCCGTATTTTTAATGAAGATAATCTAGTAACCAAAGCTACGGTTTGGGTAAGCAAACTCAATCCGCCCATTGGTGGTGATGTAGAGCGCGTAACGATTAAAATGACCGAAGAGCGTAAAAATTAATTTTAACTATTGATAAGTGTTATTTTTTTTTACATTTGCAGCAGATTCCCGACGCCTCGGGAATGACCATTTCAAAGGTTTATCAAAATATGTTTTGATAGCCATATAAAAACTGGCGTCGTGGCCGAGTGGCTAGGCAGAGGTCTGCAAAACCTTTTACAGCGGTTCGAATCCGCTCGACGCCTCAACAAAAGCTTCCAGTTGGTTCTGGGAGCTTTTTTTATGTTTCATATTTGACTTTGTAAAAAATTTCGACTAATTTCGTTTAACCTCGGATACGAGTCATTAAGAGGACGCATATCCTTAAAGTTGTGTGTAATTTAAAAAATGACAAATAAAAAGCATAAAATAGACATTGAATTTTTAGATCATGTAGCAATTAGAGTCGCTAATATGGACGCTTCTGCAAAATGGTATGAAAAAGTATTGGGACTGAAACGATATCAATTGCCCGAATGGGGAGACTTTCCAATCTTTTTACTTTCAGGAAAGTCAGGAATCGCATTGTTTCCAGCAAATACAACTGACACTAAACTTGAACCAACTTCAAAAAATGTAAAAATTGACCATTTCGCATTTAATGTGACAAATGATAATTTTGAAAAAGCTAAAAAAAGATATACAGAATTGAATCTGGAATTTAATATCCAAGACCATTATTATTTTGATTCAATATACACAAAAGACCTCGATGGACATACGGTTGAATTAACCACAATTAAAGTTAATGAACAAGAATTTTATAAATAAAAAAACTACACACAACAAGCCGTATAAAATTAATTGTTAGTTTTAGTTTGCCTACGAAAATCCTCGCGGATTTTCTATTCAGTTTGCAGTTGCTGATAGAAGCAACTAATCTTATTCATCAACGTTAAACGAACCCTTGACAAAAAACTTATCAATTTATCGGGCTAATCTGTTCCAATTTTTCTTTGTTCTTCTCATAAGTTTTAGGGAATACACCTTGTAAAAACAATAATACCCCAAAGCCTAAAATAACAAGGGCTATTATTTTTTTAGTTTTAAAAATGAGCCGTGGTGTAAGTTTTGCCTTGAGCTTTTTTGCAATTAAAATCTTGATAATATCGCAAATAAAATAGGAGATTAGCATACCCAAAATAAAAATAAAACTACCATGCTCTGAACTGGTTAACGAATCGCCCAACACAATAAACCCAAGCCAACCCAAAAGCACACCAATATTGATAAAATTGAGCAAAAAACCCTTAACGAAAAGTTTTCCATAACCTTTTTTTATTTCTACTTTATGGTATTCTTTTACAATAGCCCGGAATGATTTGGACGTTTTCATAAATGAAATAATGCCGTAAACTACCAACAAAACACCGCCAAATATTAAAAAACTAGGGTCGTTACTTATTTTTCCACGCAGATTATTGGTACTGTAAAACGCGATTATAATGAAAATGATATCGGCCAATATAACGCCCAAATCAAAAATTAAGGCACTTCTAAACCCCTTTGTGGCACTCGTTTCAAGCAGCACAAAAAATACTGGCCCAATGGTAAAAGCAAGTATAATTCCGAAGGGGATAGCCGTTAAAATATCATCAATCATAGAAAATGAGAGGGTTTCTATACAAAGTAAAGAAATATTTTAAAACTAACGTCCTGATGAAGATTCGATTTAACATTAATGCATAAAAAAGGGCATGATAATTAAAACCATACCCTTTGCTTAAAAAAGCTACTAAACTAAACAAATTAATTCTTAATAAGCTTTATGCTTGCCAAACCACTTGTTGTTTTTATTTGAGCAAAATATAAACCAGACCTTAAGCCAGATGCATCAATTGTAGTTTCTCTACTATTTGGATTAAGTGATAAAACTGTTTTTCCTAAGGCATCGTATACACAAATGGACTGCATTTCAATATCTGCTGTTTTAATAGTCCAATTTCCTTTTGTAGGATTAGGATATGTTTTTAATTGAGCCAAAATATGATCTTCAACACCTAAAGTAGTGTTTTTGTGTAAATAAAGGTTATCGTAATAAACTGTTCCTAAATTGGATGAGATTACAAATTGTACAATATCATTAATATCGCCGTTGGTTATTGGTGTAAACTCACTTAAAGGGATGTCTAATGAAATCCATGTTCCCGGATTTGGGCTAGTTAAAAAGTTTACGTTAGTAACCGAGAACTCTAATGCATTGGCTTCTCCACTACCGCCATTCCAGTTAGAGAATTTTACGTTAAAACTTTTATCTAGGGTTTCAGCTTCGGTGAAAATATCCATATGAAAATGTGTAAATCCGGTAGCATCAAATCTACCTGTAATAAATTCCACACCTTCGCAACCTAAACCAGTAACTTTTTTGGTAGCATTTCCTTCAACCATAACCTCTTGGGTTGTACCTGGGCACCATGGCGTATCGAACGTATCAACCGAAAT
This sequence comes from Flavobacteriaceae bacterium GSB9, assembly GCA_022749295.1. Taxonomy (NCBI): domain Bacteria; kingdom Pseudomonadati; phylum Bacteroidota; class Flavobacteriia; order Flavobacteriales; family Flavobacteriaceae; species Flavobacteriaceae bacterium GSB9. The sequence goes on along the minus strand of CP062007.1, from coordinate 2,428,708 downwards.
ATTTGAATAGGCATCACTGAAAATAGATATAACTTCCTCAGCGGCTCTAGCTGGCGGTGTTGGAGCAGCCGCAGACGGACCTTCTTCAATAATCGACACTATATATGTTGTGGTGTCTATACCATTTTGGGCTGTTACCACAACTGTAGCATCACCTGGAATACTAGAGGCTTGGGTTATTTCAGTGCTTGCCGAAGCATTGTTTGTTGTGGCAGAAGTAATTTGAGGTACGTCGGTTGTTCCTGTAGGCACTGTATAGGTGTATCCTGTTGTTCCAGGACCAAAACCAGGAATAGTTGCCCCATCTATTTGTAAATCACTTAAAGTGGCATCGGTAGCAGGGTCTGCAGCGTCTTTCCAGAAGTATAAGTTATCTACATAAATACCATCTGTTGTTCCATTTCCACCATCAAATTTAAATTGGATACAATTCGATAGGTCGCCTGTAATGCCAGGAACGGGGATATCAACACTTGTCCATGTGCCTGAACCAGAATTTGTAATAGGGTGGGCAATTTCGGCTCCCGAACTAATGACATAAACATTAGGATTGAAAGAGCCATCAATCCAAATATCAACGTGTAAATATTCCATAGCTGAAATATTTTGGGTACTACCAAACTGAACACCTTGATAATTAAAATTAGGGTAGGCTAACACAATATTTCCTGTGCCCGGGTCAAAACTTGTGTTGGCCGTTCCGAAACCACTTTGCCCCCAATTAGGATTAAAGTCTGATCCTTCAACATCGGTATACGCTCCACTAAATATAGATATAACATCTCCTGTGTTTCTAGCCGGCGGTTCTGTGGCATTATCGGTTGGTCCCTGCGCAAAGGCAAGAGACGCCGTGATTAATAACACAAACATCAAAGTAAATTTTTTCATAATAATATAGTTTTAGATTTATAATTTAGTTTTTTGGTTATTGTAAACTTAACTAAATCAAGCCCTTATAAAGAAAATGTAACCACTACAAAAAACATACATTGTTTAAAAAAACTGTGGTTTTCAATAAAACCACTAAAATAGAGGGTTTACAGCGGAAAATTCAACACAAAAACGGTGGCTAAATTCATCATGTTGTGGTCATGTTGAGGTAAAACAATGAGATGTATTGAAGCCTATTTTAATTCAAACTAACTTACGGTTAGCTACAAGAGCTTTTTTGTAGTTATCCTAAGTGGAAAGGGTAAAAATTTTGATTTTTCATCTTTATCCCACAATCCCCAAAAAGCACCAACATCGCCTTCGGCACCAACTTTCCAAGATTCATCAAACGATGAAAAATAGAACATTTCGATATCGTCTTCCTGTGACCAATACTGAGCGTTTACAAAGTACTTTATAGCGTTTTGGCAGGAAGGAAGTGCCCCTTCCAAGCCTTTGCCTTGGCTAGGCCATCCGGTTTCGGTTATGATCACTCTTTTACCATTACCAGCCTTTACTGCTTGTCGAAACATATCTTTCATGTACAATAACGCATAATCGTTATGGCAACCCTCCCAATACGGATAGCAATTGGCCAAAATAACATCACAAGCTTCAGAAATTTTAGGTCTTTGCGTAAACTCATAGTAGGCATCTACATATCCTATTGGGATATCTGAAGGGATAGCTTCTCTAACTTGTTGCATAAAACTTAAAAGTTTAGATTCTGTTAAATCGCCCCTGTACATTACTTCATTTCCAACTGCGGCGATATCCACATAACCTTCATTAGTTAGTTTTATAAGGCCTTCAACTTCTTTTTTATTTATTTCGGGTTCATCGCCCAACCATGCACCAACTAAAGTTTTAATTCCGTATTCTTTGGCTATAACAGGTATCAATTCATTTCCTTCTGTACAGGAAAAAGAGCGTATCCATTTCGTGTAAGGCTTAATGATTTTCATACGCCTTCTAATCTGCTTCTCTGTAATTTGATCGCCAGGCTGCTGGCCTTCTTCATAAGGGCTAAAGCACAACCCATGCATTCCTCCTTTTAGAACGCGCTTAAAAACATTTTGTAAGCCTTTGGTGGTTTTTTTATCTAGGTTTACTCCTGCTAACGACCCTATTTTACCTGCTCTGTACGACATCCTTTAAATAATTTTATGATTACAATTCCCCGCGTCTTGCTACTAATTCTTCTTTTATTTTTCTAGCTCGGTCTTCATTTAAACTGTACCTCCACATCACAACCATGGCCAAAGCCGCTGTTGTAGCAGGCACCACGATATCTGCAACTCTAAGTTGTGTCATGGTTTCTGCCGCTTGATTGGTTATATTTTGATCGAAGCCTACAATTTTTAAAATCACACCGCTTAAAATAATGGCTAAGGCTTGACCCAATTTTACCATCCACCAATAAATTGCACCGAAAGTTCCTTCTTTACGAGGCATACCATTCTCCAATTCGTCTAAATCACAAACATCAGCGGTCATACTCATCATCAATGTAAACAGCCCTCCCATACCAAAAGCAAATAAAGGAATTGGTAAAAATATAAGCCACGGTATGCCATTACTGGCGTCAATACTAAACCACGACATGCCCATATTTTCAAGATATGGATTCAAAATATCAAAAATTGAGGCCACACCTTGATTTAAACTATGCCCTAGAGCTGTTTTATTGAAACTATCGTTAAGCTGCACATCAAAACCCCACCATTTAAGTATATAGCCTACTATAGATAAGAATGTTGAAATTAGAAAGGCATTTCGCTTCCCCCATTTGGTGGCCATTTTAGATACAATTGGAATGACTAAAAAAGCTGTAATCATCGCGTTTAAGGTATTAAACCAAGCGGGCCAAGTGCCTGCTTGTTCCCAACTTCCTTGATTCATGTAGAAAACAATAATAAATACCGAAAAAGCAGCTACTAACTGAAACCCATTAAACACCAAAAAAGTAGCACCACAAAGTTTCATAAAAGGCTTGTTTTTGGAGACTTGTTTTATTCCATTTATAAGTTCTTTCATGTTTGCCGCCAGGGTTTTAAAATTGATTTCTTTTCGGTTTTCCATATTAGCCGAGTCGATACCTTTGCAAAATAAAGCAGGAAGAATACCAAATAAAATACAAACGGCCCCCACAATAACCGCCATGGTTCTCACCCCTTGTGCTGGATTATCAAAGGTGTTTACATCTGGTATAATAACATATAACCAGGGCACAATCATCCAAGCAATTTGCCCCATAGAATTGGCCAAGCTCATTAACCTGGTACGCTCGTTGTAATCTGAACTCATTTCGTAGCCCAAACCCACAAGAGGTGTTGCAAACATGGTATTACCAACAAGAAACAATATTTGCAAAATCATAACGTACCAAAAATTGAAGGTTTGCGATGCATTTTCGTCCAACTGCCACATCAATATGAAAAGTATACCGCTAATTACTGCACCTCCAAAAATATAAGGTCGTCTTCGGCCCCAACGCGATTTTGTGTTATCTGATATAAAACCCATTATTGGGTCGGTTAAGGCATCAAAAATTCTTGGTAAACCTCCTAAAAGACCGGCCCAAACCGGATCCATGCCAAATGCCGTTAAAATGAATACTTGAAGATAAACCCCCAATACGCCCGGTAATAGATTGAGCACAAAATGGCCTGCACCAAATGCTGCCTTTTGCCCAACCGGGACTTTATCTTTTGCTGCTGTTTCTATTTTTGACATATCTTTTCGGTTTAGTTGTTTGTTGGTTTTTTTTATTACTTGGTAACAATGATGGTTTGCAAGGCTTTAGCGTTTATAGTGAAACGTTTAGTTTGGTTTTTTAAAGTCAGGTTAATGCTTTTTGGAGTTTCTGTTTCATTAAAAATAACTGCCACTATGGAACCGTCTGGGTTTTTTGCAGCTGTGACCATAAGTTCTTGATCAGGGTTTTCTACAGCAATTATTTGGGCTTGCGGCCTAATGAATTTGCTAAAATGTGCCATGGTGTAATAAAGCGGTGTGAAGTAAACCTCATCGGCGTCCGGGTCAACAATAACAGGTGCGACGCACCAATTTTTAAACCAGTTTGGCCCACCTTGTCGGTTTAAAACCATATTCCAATCTACCCAGCCATCTACCCAATTGTTGAGACAACCAATAATATCTCTGGCATAGCGATTAACTGGCGCATATTTTGGGTGTAAATGTTTGTCTTCTTCCGATGCCCAATCCCAACCCCAATCGGTGGCCTCTTTTTTCCAATACCAAGAATCGTCTTTCCATTTTGGCACTTCAGCATCTACACAACCTTCGGTTTCAATTAAAAACTTATTTGGAGCTTTGTGGTGTGCATATTGTAAGGCATCTGGAAAATAATCATAAGTGCTTTCATACCAATGAATTGCCGTACCGTCAAAGTATTTGGATGACGCTTCATCTCTGTACATTTCATCTACCCACTCCTTTAAACCGGCACGGTTTTGGTCATAACCCAATATAATTTTATCGCCATAGCCATCGGCTTCCAATTTTGGACCTAAATGAAATTGAACGAAATCGGTCATTTCTTTGGGTGAAAAGTGCATGCTCTCCCAATTATTTCCATTGCCATGCGGTTCGTTTTCTACGGTAAAGCCCCAAATATCTATACCTTCGGCTTTATAGGCATCCAAATATTTTGAAAAAAACAAGGCCCAAGTGTCGTAGTATTCAGGAAGCAATTTACCGCCAACCCAGCTATTGTTATCCTTCATCCATGGTGCTGCCGTCCACGGTGAGGCGAAAATTTTAAAGCCATCGTCTGATATAGCCATCGCATCTTTTATCATGGGAATTAAATCGTCATGATCTTCTTCGATTGTAAAATGCTCTAAGTTTTTGTCACCTTCAACTGGAGTATATGAATAATTGCTGAGTGAGAAATCGCAAGAATTCATATGGGTTCTCGTCAGCGAATATCTGGCTCCATCTTTAGCAAAATAAGCACGCAAAATGGTATCTCTGTTTGCCTGACTAAGCTGGTTTAATAAATAGGCTGATGACTCGGTAAAAGCACCACCAAATCCCGTTATGGTTTGAAAGGTTTTTTCAGGCATCAAAACCACATTCACCACAGTATCGGCAGGTTGAAATTCATTAATTTCAGTCAGTTTATTCCCTGACCACGAGGTTTCAAATACTTGAATATCTAATTCTTTATGAGTTTCAGTACACCCCATAATGGTTAATATTAATCCGAATAAAAATATATTGAGTCGTTTCATAAATATTCTATTTGCTATTAGTGCGAAACACGTTCTACCGTCTTTGATGGCGGTACCAAAACATCGTTCATCAAGGCCGCTCTGTTTCCGTTGTATGTTTTTGTAATGGGATTTCCATCTCTGGTTAAGCCTTTAAAAATACCTTTGTCCACCAAGTCCCAAATCGCATATTTGGCTTGCCCTTTTAAATTGATAAGACCGAAATGATTCTCTGAGCCTAATTGGTTTGCGGCGTCTTTCCATCGTTCATCAAAAGCTTCAAAATAAAAACAGGAGATATTGTTTTTGTTGGTCCACTCCCTCATTAAGGTATGGTAGCGCCCCGATTTGTATTCGTCGCAGGCCCTTGAACCATCAGGCCCGTAATGCTCATTCGAAACCGTTGCCCATCCCGTTTCGCCTATATGAATAGGCTTTTTTACACCTAAGCTCTTTACGTAATTGCACACGCTGTCGTATTGCTTTTGGGCAAATTCTAAAGAACGCTGCATGGCAGCTTCTATTTTGACCTCATCAGAAAGTTGACTTTCGTCTTCTGGAACTAACCAAAAGGCAGGATTATAGTGAGAGTTATGCATCGGGTATGTATGCATTGAAATATAATCGACTGCCTTGATTAGCTCTTCTAAATCTTTGGTATGGTAACTGGAATCGCCGCCACCCCAAGATGAAAAATCATCGGAGCTGGTTATCCATAAATCCTTTGGTAAGTCGCCAGATTGCTTCAAATTTTGTAAATGGTTAACCCATTTTAAGATTACATTGGGCTGCACATAATAGCTAGTTGCCCAACGTACCATCGCCTCATTTCCAACAGCAATTATTTTTACAATGTCTGGATATTGTTTTGCCAAATTCACGGCACGTTCAATTTCAACTGCATTTTGCTCGCTTTCAATATTATGGTCGGGCTCTTGGCCTGTCCATGCATTTTTGCAATCTATCCAAGCGCCAAGCATTACATACATTTCAAAACTGGAATCCTGTTCCTTTAATTCCTTTATGGCTTTTAGAAGATTAGCAGCTTTTTGCAGTTGAACATTATAGGTGCGCAATACTTTTATGTCCATAGCTGCTAAAATGTTCATGTCTTCTTTTAGCTGGGCTATGGTTGGTTGACTATCCCTTGATACTTCACGATAACCACCATAAGAAATGGCTAGGTATTCTGGATTTCCTAAAATATCTGCTGCTGAAATATGCATGGTTGTTGTCACGTTTTTAATGTCTTTTTTTGAATTATGCCTGCACCCAAAAACACAAATTATAAGCGCAACTACCACTAAATTGTTTTGTAGGCGATTCATAATGTTTTTATTTAAGGTCTTTAACAGAAACAAGGATTTTTTCTATCGTTCCAGTACGTTCAAATATGGTTTTAGAAGTGTCTCCGTCGAGTTTTAGGCTGTCGAATTTTTTTGTTGTTCCGTCGCTGTAAAACACTTCTAAATTTTCAGAATCCGACAATTGATACCCTACTGGCACTTGGCAGTAAGTAAAACACAATGCGTTCTGGTTTAACTCAATTTGCTTCTTATCGCCATTTATATCGATGTAACTGAATGTCTTTGGTTCATTTATGAGTTCGCTTTCCCTAAGTAAACATGGGTTAAAAACAATGTTACCTTCCTCCACAAAAACACCCAGTTCACCAATCCTGCATAAAATATCTTCTTTCACCTGGCCCGTCATACCGGGTTGTTGTGCACCTTTAGTTGCTGGGGTATGGGAGTAGGGATCTGTTGGAAAAGCTCCGTATAATTCTGGGGACTTATGTACCCCTATTCCAGCTTGTATTTCGTAGTAATGTTCTAATAGCCTACCAATAGTTTCATCACTTTCATTAGAGTTAATGGCCAGCAAACAGTTTTCCTGAACGGCCAAAAGTAATTTTGAAACCATGTGCCAATAAATAGAGCCTAACCCTTCGTAACCATAAAATGTGCCCGAACGGCCTGTGAATGCTTTATGGTTAAATACGTTTTCAAAGACATTTAAAATCAATTTAGATTCGGCTTCAACTAATGGTTTGTAATCGCTCGGAAGTTTATTTAAAGCTTCTTTTACATTATCAGCATTATTGAAATTACCGTTAAAGTGATAATGGCCATTTACATCCTTTTCTATAATTTGGGTATTGCCATCCTCAACCAATTGTGTTAGTAATTTTGAATGTTCTGCCTCATCACTTGAGATATTATTCTTTTTGTCAAAACGAGGTAACTCCTTATTAGGATATAAAATATAGCTGTATTGATCTGGCCTAAACAATGCACTATTTTTCAAGCCATCTAATAATTGTAAGGCGTCTTGTGGCGATAAATATCCTGAGCTTAGCACAGCCACTTGACCTTCTAACATTTCTGGTAAATAGGAAATGGAAATTTCCTTATCGTTTTCTATCGTCATTAAATTATAGGCATGGTACATGTTGTCTGCACGCTTGTTAGCAATAATAGATTGCTGCAAATAAGCTCGTGTAACCGCTAAGAATTCTAAAACATCTACTTTATTTAATGTGTCTTTTTCACCCTTAAATCCGTTGTTGTAAATGGCTAATCGGTAATCGCTTGCTGCTGTACCAAGACCATCTAAAACGGTTTTTCTATCTTCATTTGAGATAGTGCGGTTTAAAATGTCTTTATTCGCATCAAGCGTTGTACAAACCGCTTTAAAAAAGGCAAGTAATTCTGAAGACAATTGCACCGACTCGACATCCGATTTTGTTACCACATCTTCGAAAAACGTTAAAAACCGCTCTAAATAATACAGGGTTACCATAGAAACCCCATTACCAACCAAGGCATTATTCGCATCGTTCCATTCGGGGCGTTGTGTATTTAACCAAATACCTGCCTCTGGGATAAAATTGGACACTTTTGCAAGTACAGTGGCTAGCAACTTTTCAATTAAATTAACTTTGTAAATGTTGTGGTTTTGGTCTTGTAAAAGGGCGCCGTCAGCACCTAACTTCGCTTTTTTCTCATTAATCTTTTGGTCTAGTTCATAATCAAAATCAATGGTGTCTTTCGAATTCTTTAAAATATCGTTGTAACTTTTTATTTTGTAAGGCACATTGGCGTACACAAATACATTTTCATTGAATAAATTCTCAAGCGCGTTAGGGTAGTGGCTTTCAATAAATTCTAAGAACTTAAGTAAATAAATAATTTGGTGGTCTCCCCAATAACCAATGTACGACCAAGGGTCATTTTCTTCAATAACTTCCCAGTCAAAACCATCTTTGGTTACTCTGTAGGGATTATAGCCATCAAAAGTTGTAGCGTTAAGAAACTTGTGAATCATACTCTCGATAAACTCAGGGTAAGCGTGTGCTAGGGCCTCCCAGTTTTGAAAAATATCACGCCAGTTTCCTTCGTAATCCAATATTTTAGAACCGTCTACTTCACTTTGTGTGTTGATGGAAAATTTATTCCATGGGCGACTGGGGTCACCATGTCTTCTACTAAATTTAAGGGGTAAGTACTCTAAACACAAACGTTTAAAATTGGTATCGCTATCGTGCTCTGCCACCCGCTTAATGTGGTTTTGTGTGAACTGATCCGGAAGCTTCTCAAGAACTTCCTTTTTACTTTCATAAACATTGTTGTTGGCTTTTTTTATGTATTTTAAAAAATCCCATTTTTCAATGTTGTAATCATCGTCAAAAATACCACCACGCATAATGTTAAATAATGTATTCGCAAAATGGCGGGTATTGGTCATGGCATCTGCCGTGAGTTGTAAGCCATCTGCAGCCGCTGCCAGTGCCTTTAGGTTTTCGGTACCGTTATCGATATCGTTATTAACAATTTTGCCAAGATTAGCTTGGTTACTTATTTGCGCTGCAAGGTTTTCAATTTGTGTTACCGACTGATTAACATTAGCCACAAAACTCCAAGATTTGGATTCGTTACCTTTAAGTTCAATGGTTTTACTAATAAAATAGGCTCCTTTTTCAGCTTTTACATCTTCTTCTTGCTTAACATCACCACCACGCCTAAACGCATCCAATTGCATAGACGATAATAAATATTTGGGCTGCTCCAAACCTAGAGACCAAACCACATTAGCTTTAAGGGCTTCACTAGGCTCTGCCTTATCTACGATTATGGAGCTAAGGGCATAAATACCAAGTCCCGAAGGCGTTTTGAGTTCGCTCCTTTTGTAGGCATCGACCAAATTACTTCTGGAGTTCTGTAATTCGGAACCAACGCCGTAGGGTATAATATTTTGTAATCCGTCGAGAAACGTTACTTGTAAAACCTCATTAGAATTATTAATTAGCATCGACCTTTTTACAAAGCCATAAGTATTACTCGAACTCCATTGATATTTAAATATTAATCCCAAGTCTTCATTGATTTCTTCAAAAACCACTTTGTTCCCGTACACATTCTTATAAAGATTACGTTGGATATTATAAATACCGATTTGACGTATTGAAAACGGTTCCCATATTAGGGTTTTTCCATTTTTTTTAATCTGAAAAATAGACTTACTACCAGTAATATCGGCCGATTCGGTTATTTTATCGTCGGTGTAATACGGAAATAAAGCATACTCAGCATTTTTTCTTCCAGCCGTAAGGCCACCGTTACTTGAAACAAACATCCAATGGTTAGAATCTGAAACGATACTCATGAAAAATGGACGCATGGCATCGCTATTTTCAATCTTGTAATAAGTTTCGTTTTCAAAGTTTACAAGACTTCCATTGATAACTTGTTTTTCTTCCTGTTCTCTATTTTGTGTGGTTGAAATCATTACAATATTTTAATTTTTAGGCATAATTATGGCCTGCTAGATTAAATTTTGATACTCTTTTACGGTTAGAATTAACTCTTTTGATTTGGAATTTATTCGTATACCCTCAGGTAATCAACTTCCATGGTTTGTGGAAATACGGTGTTTTCTCCAACTGCTCCTACATAATTGCCGCCTACGGCAACATTTAAAATGATGAAAAACGGTTGATTGTTAAATACCCATGATTCACCATCTAAATCATCCGGTGTAATTTGGTTATAAAGCACATCGTCTACATAATAATTGATGTAATTGGACCCCCATTCTATTCCGAAGATGTGAAAACCAGTGTCGAATCTATCATTTTCAAGTTCGTAGGCTTTAGTGACAGCATTGGCACCAGAGTAACCTGGCCCGTGAATAGTGCCATTAATTAAGGTTGGTTCTTGCCCTCGGTTTTCCATAATATCAATCTCTCCACAAAACGGCCAACCAACTTCATCAATGTTTGAGCCCAACAGCCAAAAAGCTGGCCATAGTCCCTGTCCCCAAGGCAATTTAATTCGTGCCTCTATGCGACCGAATTGTTGTTCGAATAAGCCTTTAGTTAAAATTCTACCCGAGGTATAAGACGCGCCTTCATAATCTTCTTTATGTACCACAATTTTTAGCACACCGCCTTCTACTAAAACATTTTCTGCTCTATCGGTATAATACTGTAACTCATTATTTCCCCAACCGTTTTCTCCTTGCCCGATATCGTAGTTCCAAATAGCCGGATTAGGTGCTCCTTTATAATTAAACTCCTCTGCTAAAACCATGTTTTTAAAATGAGTTACCGTTTGTGTTTCATCTGGGTTGCAACTTGCTATTAAAAAAACTAAGGCTACGGATAACACCTTATAAATAAAGGTGTTACTTATATTACTGTTTACTATTCTATTTATCATGTTAAGCAAGTTTTTATTGTTCGTTATAGAAGAATATGTTGTCTAAAGCCACATTAGCAATTGTACCATCGGTAACAAACAGCATCATGCCTACGGCGTCTCTTTCACTTAATCCGATGAAACTAGATAATGGAATATCGAATTGCACCCACTCGTTACTTTTTAAATCGGCACCGGAGATTGGGAATGTTCCTGACACCTCGGTAGCTTGTGTAAAATTATTGTGTAATGAAATATTGATATAATCGGATGCCTCAACAGACTCGTTTACTCTAATGTCTATATGCAAATGGGTCATTTCAGTGGCATCTATGGGCATTACAGCACTACCTTCTCTTCCATAAAATTCTATAGCGACAAAATTCAATTCTGTATAATCTATAATGTTATTGCCATTTTCATTAATGGCTCCTCCAAGTGTGGTTTGAAAAGGCTCATAAAAACCATTATAATTATCTACAGCAACATTAGCATAGGAATCGCTGAAAATTGAAATCACCTCAATATTAACAGCTTCAACCAAAAGCGACCCTAAAGCTTGAATACCAGCCAAGCTCGCTGTAATTGTAGCTGTATTGTCTATGAGCCCAGTATCAGGATTTATTTCACCCAAACCATCGATAGAAATCTCTCCTGTTTCATCCACAGATGCTACAAAAGGATTTGAAGTTTCAAAATCGAAATATGCTGGAGCAGCTAATACGGTAACATCTTGCCCGTTACTGAGGTTTGCGGTATAAGCTAAACCCGTTACCGGTAGTGTTGTACCAACATTACCCTGTGCCGTTTGGTTTTGACCACCAAAAATTGCCGGTCTTGGTTGCCCGATGGTGCCTAATTTTTCAAATTTTAATTCGTCTATCCAAATGGTATAGCCCATACCATTGGTATTCTGCGTTCCTGCGGAAAATAAAAACATGCCTTTTTCCTGCACTAATTTTGAAGGGTCTGGGATTGGAATAATATATTTTTTCCATTTTGTAGATAACTCTATGTTTTCTGATACAACAGCATATTTGTTTTGAACAAAATCAGTTCCGAAACCCACTTGATCAATGGTTGTTGTAGTCGAACCTTTGGCCCAAAACGTTAACGCATCGTAACCTGATAAATCTCTACCCTCTCCACGGTCTCTAAAAATACCGCCAACATAACCTCCATCGGGGTCTGTGGGTGTTGGTACATCAATTCTGATGGATGTTGTTCCTTGGTAGGCCTCATTCTCATCAACACCAAAGGCTTCTGTATTGGCGCCTGTGGCCGGATCGAAAGACTCAAAAAATTGATCTGTTAATCCAACGGGGTTGTCTGTAAAAATATCTGGAGTAACAGGAAACGTAGCTAGTTCAACATCATCCGAAAGTTCTCTATCACAACTTGTAATCAACACACACATAAAGCCAATTAAAGCAAACGTGATGTTATATTTAAAATTAATTCTTTTCATAATATAGTTTGTATTATTTGCCAATATTGATATGTATGTATGTTCTAATTTCCCATTCTGAGCCGTTAGGAAACCCAACAGGACTCACTATTGGTTCTGAAGCAAATTCTGCAGTTTGATTAGGTAAGTATCGCGGTGAGTTTTCATCAAGAGAGCGCCACATACCTCTTATTCCAATTTGTGTACTAGGTAAAATAAACCAATCTGGTTTGCCAAGTGTTGTAGATAGATCTAACATTAATTGTAGCGGAAAAGTAAGGTTGAAATCGCGATGATAATCGAATGGACCCCAATCGTTAACTTTTACATGAGACATTAACTTCATCTTCTTATAAATCATTCTTATGTCTCCACCAAAACGGGTGATGGTTCTTTGCGAATCACCATTTCCTTGGCCATTTCCATAATAGAAATTACCTATAATTCCAAGGTCTGGATTAAGTTTAGAAACGATTCGTGAATGCGCCTCCCATAAATCTTCAGCTGGCGCAGATTCACCAAAGGCAAAATATTGACGATTTGCTAAAAACCCGATATGTGCATCTTGCGTAGTTGGTAAGTGACGGTATGTGAAGCCTAAGTTCATTGCAAATTTTGCGTCCTCGGCTCTATCATTGTCCCATTCATACATCCAGGTTCCTGGCGTAGGGTCGAAAGTTAGTAATAGTTCCCCAGCTGTTGTCTCTCTGTTACCTGCGCGTACAGCAAACGGATCGTCTATAACATTCCTTAAACGCCCAGGAGCACCTACACCATTTGGCATGGGATCTACTATAGGCTTTTGATACATAAAATTAGGTGCAATTTGAACTTTACCAGCCGTAAGCGCGAAACCTGTTAGGAAATTGGTCATGTTTCCGCTTCCTGAATCCTTAAGTTTCCAACCGGTAAACGTTCTCGTTTGGTCTACACCTCCATTGGCGACTAAGCCCATATAAGAACCTTGTGCATACCAATTAAAGGGTCCTTTTTGATAGGTAAGCTTAGCTTTTGCCCCCCAATTGTCTTTACTATTAACTTTGTCGACAACCACGACATCATTGTTTGGTAAGTACATTTGGAACAAACTTCCGTTTAACGGGCTTCCACCCCAAATACCTCCAAGCGTAATTCCAAAGTAACCAAAATCTCTTTCAAGAGCAAGCGTTGCTCTTTCTGTTGGCCAAGGCGGTATAACACCACTTGACACTTGATTAGGGTTTAAAATACGCCTACCTGTTTCGTCAAATTCTAAGTCAGTATTAAGATCTCTGTGATAAATTCCTGTTACATCCCATTTTAATATGTTTTTTGAATATTTAAACAACATGGTTGGATTGGCTCCCCACCATAATTGAGGTCCAAAAGCTGCTTTTAAACCATCTAAGTCGCCTTTTCCATCAAATTCTAAACCTAGAATTTCACCGTTATAAATATCTAAGTTAGGGCCATAATTAGCTTCTGGATATAGGTTAAAAAAGTCGCCTTCGTAAGCCCAATGGTAATGCCCTGTTCTGTAAAATCCCCGTACATCAGCTACTTTTCCTTTCCATTCAAACTCGGCATTATAAACCCTTACGCGATTGTTGTCTGTAATTGTAACCTCTTCCCCTTCATTATTGATTACGGTGACTGGGCGGCCAACATTTTCGTAAAAAATTTCATTTATTGGATTTGCTGCTACATTTCCTAAAATGTTAAAATTAACGTTAGCACTCATGTTGGGTGCTGGATTTGCTCCAATACCTACATAATATGATTGCATATGATCAAAACCCAATTGATTAGGGTAGGTTTGAGCATCATCAGGGTTTGCGGTTTCTGGCGTAGTAATTAAACTGCCTCCGGTATTGAAAGTGGTAAACTCGGCTCTTAAAGTACTAAGATGAAGCTTTTCGTTTCCTCCCATGGCCGCTTTATCGCCTCTGGCTCTTAGTACCGCATCCATAAGATTTATGTTCTTAAAGTAGTTGTTTAAAAAATTGGTGTCCATACCATCTGCGTAAACATCCAACTGATGTACTTCTTTAAGTGCGTAATACGCTGCACGCGGATAAAGTGTGTAAAGCCCTCTGGCGTTTGTTGGCCCCTTGGCACAAATACCAAACCACTCTTCGTTCATGTTATTTTGTCCTTCTTTATGGTCTAGGTAATATCCTCCATTTTCCCATGATGCATTATTATCATGAACATCTAAATTTTTAGTTTGCCCATACTTCCACCAGCCATCACTAAATTGAAATGTAAATCCACCTATAGCGTTGTCTGCTCCATCAAATCCAGCAACATTTCGGTAAATATCTTTCCAGTTATTTACCATGTAAAACGCTTGCGATTTTTGATCTTCTTGGTTTTCGATGACATTAAAGGCATCGGCACCAAACTCTGTAAACAGTACTGGTTTATTAAATTTCTCTTTTACTGTATCGAACAAATCAGTGAAGGTTACGCCTCTATATGCATTAACGCCCAAAATATCGACGTCTTTGCATTCTTCAGCAATGATATCGATAAAAAGTGCATCGCCGTTACATATGGCCACTGGATGTGAGGCGTCTATATTTTTCATTTTTATGGCCGCATCGTTCATTAATTTGTACATGGGCCTACCTCGCTTTTCTCCTACTTCCCTTTTTTGATCTTCTTCATCAGGAAAATCTTCGGTTTCAGCACCTGCCCAGAACAATCCATAGTTATTTTCGTTGCCCAACAAATAGAGTAATAATCCTGGGGTGTCTTTGTATTGTTCAGCTAGTTTTATAGCTTCGCTTAAAAGTAATTCCTGTGTAGCATCACCTCTATAATCTGTCACTGGCGTCCAAGCACCATTAATGGTCAATCCATAACGACCAAAAGAATGGTTGAGCATAGTGTAAATACCATAATTTTCGTAGATGTATTTGATCCACTTTGGCTGTACACCTGTATACATTCTAATGGCGTTTACTCCCATGTTTTGGAGCAGGCCCATTTCGGCATCAAGAGCAGCTTTAATTACATCATCTGACTGATTCCATAGACTATATGTAAAGTTAGTGCCAATTGGAAAATAATCCCAGTTCATGCCATTTACTATGAAGTTTTCGCCATTAACGATTAGTTTCATGCCGTCTTCATCATTTACCACGGTTACCTTATCTGCTTGCGCAAACAATACAGTAGTGAATGCAAAAAAGAGTATTCCTAAAAAAATGTTTTTCATATTCTTATTTAGTTAAATTAGTTTTGGTACCAAACTTTACTCGACAATCGAGATATAAATGTTCCGAGACTTATATTGAAATTAAAAACCATTTTTCAATCCATGGCTCGCTTGCTTACACCAAGGTAGTTGATTTTAGACTACTAAGCGGTCTCATTTTTAGCCCGCTTAGTAGTAAAATAGCCTGTATTTAAAATCTATGTTTAAGGAGTTATTACTGCTTTACGAGCTTAAATGACCAATATCCTCCATTTGCAATTTCTATATCCAGTTCTAAAGTATTTCCATCTAAAAGCGCGATATAAGTTATCGAGTCTGGTGCATCAGCCGGGTTTGCCAATTCGGCTCCATTAACAGCTTTAGCTAATCCAAGGTATGCCCCTTTTCCATTTAAGGTAATGGTTCCAGCATTTTCATCATACGTGTAAGTTGCCGAAGCACTTCCATCATGTGGAAATACTGGAGCTCCACATGCCTCAGGGTCTGTACCTTGCCATGGCTCCAGCCACGTTTCTGAGCCCAGCACATTTTGGAAGGTTCCATCTTCATTGAACACATATTCATCGTCAAATAAGCAAGCTCTATCTGTAACTGCCTCACTAGGGCTTGACCACCAAGACACATCATTTAGCGCTGGCCCTACACCAAGAGCGCCCGCTTCTGGAGCTAATTTCCAAGTGCCTACAACAGTTGGAGGAGCATCTTTTACTAATTTAAATGACCAATATCCTCCATTTGCAATTTCTATATCCAACTCCATCGTATTTCCATCTACTTTAGCGATATAAGTAATAGAATCTGGGGCATCTGCTGGGTTTGCCAATTCGGCTCCGTTTACCACTTTTGCCAACCCGAGGAAAGCGCCTTTACCATTTAAAGTAATAGTGCCTGCCATGGCATCGTATATATAGGTTGCATTAGCACTACCATCGTGAGGAAACACTGGTGAACCACATGCCTCTGGATCTGTGCCCTGCCATGGCTCCAACCACGTTTCTGAGCCTAAAACATTTTGGAAGGTTCCATCTTCATTGAACACATATTGATCATCAAATAAACAGGCTCTATCAGTAACAGCCTCACTTGGGCTTGACCACCAGGATACATCGTTTAGTGCAGGTCCTACACCTAAAGCGCCCGCTTCTGGAGCTAAACGCCAAGTTCCTGCTATTGGTGATGGTGCTGGTGGTGCTTCTTTTACTAATTTAAAAGACCAATATCCTCCTCCAGCAATTTCTATATCTATCTCCAAAGTTGTTTCATCATCTGAAAGTGTAGCTATATATGTTATTGAATCTGGTGCATCTCCTGGTGAGGCTAATTCTGAACCATTAATTACTTTTGACAAACCTAGAAAAGCACCTCTACCATTAATGGTTATTGTGCCCGCACTTGCACTAAAGGCATATGTAGCGTCTGCACTTCCATCATGAGGAAATACAGGTGTACCACATTCTTCTGCAGCTGCACCTTGCCAAGGTTCAATCCAAGTTTCTTCTCCTAAAACATTTTGAAATGTTCCGTCTTGGTTAAATACATATTCATCATCAAAAAGACAAGCTCTCGTAACTACATCTTCGGCAGAGTTAGACCACCAAGACACATCGTTTAACGCTGGCCCAACACCTAGTGCACCAGCCTCTGGAGCTAATTTCCAAGTGCCAACAATAGGTGGTAAATCACCTGGATCAACTTCAACTGTAAATACCACGGTATGCTCTTTTGTTATAGAAACATCTTCTTTACCAGACAAAGAGGCCGTTACAGTTATACTGTAAGTTTCCGATTCTTCTGGATATGTGTAGTTAACCATTGGACCACTGGTCATTAGTACATCATCGGTAGAATTTGGGTCTCCAAAATCTACTGTATAGACAATTCTACCATCTGGTGGTACTGTAGATGGTAACACTCCTACCTTGTTACCCTCAGGGTTTAGCTGGGCTACTACAAAATCTAAACCCGCTATTATATTCAAATCTTCTTCTTGCTCACAAGATGTTATAAAACCTACCAATAAAACTGATAGAACATATATTCCTTTTTTTAATAAATCCATCTTTTTAGTTTTTTATTTTAATGTTTTAGTTTAGTTATTAGTTGTATATCCTGGGTTTTGTCCCCATCGTTCTTCAGCTAAAGCTAATTGTAATTCAATCAACGGAATAGGGAAGACCTCATTTTTATTTACAGTGAAATTGATAGCTTCAAAATCATCTGGTTTATTGGCATTATAAGCATCGAACGCTGCTTTTGCTGTTCCTGTTCTTACTAGATCAAAAAATCTATGACCCTCTCCTGCCAACTCTTTTCTACGTTCTTGCCATATAGCCTCTACCAAAGATCCTTCTGCTGCAGAATAATCATGACTGGTATCTCCATAGGCACGAGCTCTTACACGATTAAGGTAAGCTTCTGCATTTGGCCCACCACTTTGGGCTTCGGCTTCTGCGGCCATTAACAATACATCGGCAAAACGTATGGCGCGGTAATTATTTTTATGCACCAACTCTGCTACACTTTGGTTTCCTGACTTGTCTGCTTTTCTAGGCATATACTTGTGGTTATAGAAACCTGTATCTTCTCTAGGCGACGAGTACAAAACACTACTATCATCTTCTTTTTTTGCTTTAAGATCTCTAAGATCAAAAATGGTAACATCCCTTCTTAAGTCATTATCATCATACAAATCGTATAATGCTTGCGATGGTAACAAGAAGCCCCAACCGGCGGCATAAACAGGGTCGTCAAAAGGAGATCTTGGACCATTAAATTGAACAAAATAAGAGCCCTCGCTACAATGTATACAATCCCAACTTGCACCTTCTACATTAGTGTATTGGATTTCGAAGACCGATTCAGGCCCGTTTTCGCCCTGAGTTAAAAACATATTTTGATAGTCTACTCCAGTAGTCAACTCATATACGTTACTATTGATAACTTGGTTAAGTACTGTTGCCGCATCACTATATTTGCTATCGTACAAATAGGCTTTTCCCAATAATGCTTGGGCCGCACCTTTAGTTACTTTATAAGGTTGGTCTTGAGTTACAGGTAAATTAGGTATAGCTTCTTTTAAATCTTCTTGAATTAAACCATAAGCAATTGAAATACTTGCTACTCTTTCCATAGAAAGTTCGTCTCCAGCCAATACCTGTGAGTCTGCAATTCTATCGACACCATTTCTTTCCTCAACCTTTAATGGAATATTTCCAAAAAATTTAACCAGTTCGAATGTATAATAAGCTCTTAAAAAGTAGGCTTGGGCAATGATTTGGTCTTTTCCGGCAAAATCAATTTTTCCTTTATTTTCCAACAAATAATTAGCACGATTCATGCCTGCATACATTAGTTGCCAAACGCTTCTTAATTGCTCTTGATCTGCAGGCGTTTGAATCATAAGATTTACATTCTGAATAACGGGCTGATCGTAGTTAAAGGCATCGCCACCTGCTCCAAAATCGTCTGAAGCTGATACCGCTACTAAATTGTTCCAAAATGTGCCCTGCAGTAAATCATAGGCTCCTATTAATGCATCTTCGTACTCTCCTTCTGTATTAAAAAAGTTATTCGCATTTGGTCCTATCGCTTCTATTTCTGTGTATTCATCACAAGAAGCTAAACTTATTAGCGCTGCGAAAAATATATACTTTAATTGTTTCATCTTTTTCATAGATTTAAAAATTTAAATTAACTCCTAGTAAGTAAGTGGCCGCAACCGGATAAAACCCTTTGTCGATACCTCCACCAATAGGTGCTCCTGAAGTAGCTGAAGGATCATAGCCTTTATAATCTGTTATCGTTAATAAATTATTACCTGATAGATATATTCTAATTTTGTCAACTCCTGTGTCTAGTAAGCTATTTGAGTCAATGGTATAGCCTAATTGAATATTTTGTAAACGCAAGAAAGAAGCATCTTCAACAACAAAATCTGAGAATAAATCTGTATTTATCGAAGCCCCTGATACGGCTCGTGGTACAAAATTACTTGTACCTGTTCCTTGCCAACGCTCTAGCATGTAGGTGCCTCTGTTAGCAAATAAATCTTTACGTTCGTAGTCTCTTATCATATCGTTACCAACCGATGCAAACGCATTCGCACTGAAGTCTAGGTTTTTGTATGAAAAGCCAATGTTAAACCCAAACGTAAAACCAGGAATGGCATCCCCTATATTGGTTCTGTCATCATCGGTAATTTGTCCATCACCATTGGTATCTACAAATTTTAAATCTCCAGGAGCAATATCTCCAACCGTACTAAAGGTTCCTGTTGGCGATGCTGCATTTAAAGCGTCAATTTCTTGTTGTGTTTGGTATATACCATTTGTTTTGTAGCCATGGAAATACCCTAAAGGCTCTCCAACCACCATTCTCGATATATCGTTTTGACTGATGCCTACACCAAACTCCCCTCCTGGAGGAACGTCGCGCCCATTTAATGAGGTCACTTCATTTTCTAAATACGTTACGTTAAAACTTGTATTAAACTTAAAGTCGTCTGAAAAGTTATCATCATAACCTATTCTAAACTCTACACCTTGGTTTTGCACCGTACCAGCATTAATAAAGGGTGAAGCCGCTCCAGGCGCTCCTACACCAATTATACCAGGTGCCTGAGGTTGGATTAATAAGTTTTTAGTTTGTTTTCTAAACACATCGGTTGTGATGCTTACTGTATTATTAAAAAGTCGTGCATCTAAACCAATATTAGCCGTTTCTTGTTCTTCCCACTTTAAATCGAGATTACCAATGGTTCCTGCTCCAACACCATTGAGTAAATCGTCTTCACTGGATGTATTACCAGAATCTACAGTAGCTTCACCATTTAACCTTGTGATATATGCAAAGTCATCTATTCTATCATTACCAATAATACCATAACTTGCTCTTAATTTTAAAGAATTAATCCAACCATCTGTATTAAAGAAATCTTCATCAGAAATATTCCAACCCAGTGAACCTGAAGGAAAGTAGCCTACATTGTTGTTGTTTACTGATGAAAATCTTGAAGATACATCTCTACGAATGACCCCTGAGATTAAATATTTACCTTTGTAACTGTATTGCACTC
Source organism: Flavobacteriaceae bacterium GSB9 (assembly GCA_022749295.1). Classification (NCBI taxonomy): domain Bacteria; kingdom Pseudomonadati; phylum Bacteroidota; class Flavobacteriia; order Flavobacteriales; family Flavobacteriaceae; species Flavobacteriaceae bacterium GSB9. The sequence goes on along the minus strand of CP062007.1, from coordinate 2,408,118 downwards.
TTGAAAATATTGAGGATAAGCGGGAATCGAACTGATCACCGCCAACGGCTTTTGAGGCATCATTAATTCTATCTGATAGCACGCCTTCAACTCTATCTCCAATCCAACCATCAACAAAAGCATCGTTAACCGAGTTGCTTCCGTTTATTAACTGTTGGCCGCTTTGTCCATAAAAATGACCTCTTGTTCTAAATACCGAAGTACCTAATAAAACGGTTAGATCATGGTTTTCTGCGAATGTATTTGTATAATTTATGTAATTATCCCAAGTGTAGTCTGTATATAAATCACTGAAATCTTGAACTTCGTTTGTAGCTCTATTTGAAGTCTTTCCATTTCCATAATTTACAATAGGGAAAAACACATCATTCAGAACGTTTGAATAATTGATTTGAAGTTTAGAGCTTACGGTAAAATGCTCAAAAAAGGTATAGTCTAAACCAATGGTACCACTATATTTATCTACCCTTGTCATATTATGGGTATTTGCTATTTGTGATAGCGGGTTTATGATTTCTATTTGCGAGATATCATTTGCAAGTGAAAACTCGCCGTCTTCGTCATATACAGGTAAATCTGGATTCATATTTACTGCACTGTATAACACAGACCCTATACCACCTTCTGGTAAATTATTTTTTTTCGATTTTGTATATAATCCCGTTGCAGACAATTTTAGGTTTTCCAAAATATCATACTGATACCCCAATCTGGCTGTAAACCTTTCATAACCAGATTTACTGCCCCCTACAATGCCATCTTGATTAAGATACGATACTCCAAACGTGTAAGCCGATTTCTCTGTACCGCCACTACCACTAAAGTTTATATTTGAAATAGCAGCTGTTTTAAAAACTTCATCTTGCCAATCGGTACCTTTTTGAGGATATACAAAATACCTTGTTTCATCGGCCGCATCGTTTACATAAATGGCAAAATTTAATGGGTCTAATAGGTCTATTTTATTACTAGTTGTTTGAAAACCCGTATAAGCATCCAATTGAAATTTTAACTCCGAATTTTTTCTACCTGTTTTAGTGGTAATTAGAATAACACCATTGGCACCACGTACACCATAAATACCGGCAGTGGCATCTTTAAGTACGTTCATACTCTTAATATCGTTGGGGTTAATTACAGAAAGGTCTTCAATAACGTTACCATCAACCAGTATTAAGGGCCTATTGTCTCCATTAGTGGTTATACCTCGTATTCTGATGTTAGCTCCAGAACCAGGTGAACCCGAAGATGACGTTACATTAACACCTGCAATTTGACCTTGCAGTGCCTGCTCTACTTTTTGCGGATTAAGTTTTTCAATGGCATCAGAATCGACAACCGAAACTGCTCCTGTAACTTCTTTTTTTCGTTGCGTACCATAACCCACAACAACGACTTCGTCTAGTTGTGCTAAATCTTCTTCTAGAACAATGGTTAAATTTGACCCATTTGTAATAGTAAACTCTTTGGTTATATATCCAATATAACTAAAAGAAATTACCGATCCATTACTAACATCTGAAAGGGAAAAATTACCATCAAAATCTGTTACGGTTCCTTTTGTAGTGTTTTTTACTATAACATTAACTCCAGGAATAGGAAATCCTGTGTTGTCCTGAACCACACCAGATACATTATAATTCTGTGCGCCAGAATGTGCTATAAAAAATAGCATCAAAATCTTTAATAGTTTTTGTCTCATTACGAGTTTAGTTTTTAGTTTCCGTAAAACTACAGCGTAAGATTGCGATTTTGAAATTATTTGCCACAACAAAAAACATACATCTTAAAATATTAATCATTTTTTTAAGAATACTATAATAAAAACCTGTTATAATAAGCTTTTAGCAACGATTAGACTTTTAAAGAAAGTTTGTAAAAATGACTAATGTTGTGGTGATGTATAGGTAAATTTTAGAAATGTTGTATTATTAAATTTCTAAAATATAATCGGTAAGCCCAGATTCGTGCGGTAATTCGAGTTTTTTTCTTAATCGGTACCGTTTTACTTCAACACTTCTTGGTGAAATGTTGAGTAATGGTGCTATTTCTTTTGATGACAAATTAAGACGTAAATAAGCACATAACCTTAAATCGTTGGACGTTAATGTAGGGTGTTCGGCTTTCATCTTTTTTAAGAAATCTTTATCGGCGTTATTGAAGGCTTCTTCAAAGGTGTGCCAATCATCATTATTATTTAAGTTTCTATCTATGATTTTAATAACTTTTTTTACGTCCTTACCACCATCTAAATTCTTCAGCTCGCCTTTTATGCTATTTAAGAACTCATTTTTCTTAATCAAACTCATGGTCGATGTAGCCAACTCCCTGTTTTTGCTTTCTATATCCTGACGTAATTTTTCGTTATTAAAACGCATTAGCTGCTGTTTGTTTTCCAATTCTTTTAATTCCAGTTCGCGTTCAGTTTTCTTGAGTAATTTTTCGCGTTGTTTTCTATAATAACGCTTATAAACATTATGCATAAACAATGAAAAAAGTATTATAAGCAACACGTAAACCGCTATCATCTGTTTGGTTAAAAACCATGGTACCTCAATATTAAAGCTGAACGAGGCTGTGTTTTTTGAAATTTCGTTACCAATGCGCGAACGTACATGAAAGGTATAGTCCCCAAAAGGTAAATTTTCGAAAACCTCGGTAGAATTGGTTGACCAGCGACTCCATTCATCATAAATACCTTCTAATTTATATTGGTACTCGGCCACTTGATATTTATTGAATATAGGAACGCTATAATGAAACTCTAAGTTATTTTCATTGTTTTTAAACTGGCCTACGGTAGAGGCATCTATATACTTTAAATACTCAGCATTTTTTGAATTGGCGACTAATACTTGATTAATTTTTATGCTGTGTTCTCGGTTTATTAAGTTATTTAAATCGATTAACATATAACCCGATGAGGTACCATACAAATAGGTAGTTGCATTTATCTGATTTATATTTTCAAAGCCAACAACATCTTTTCTAACATCGTTTGGCAGTGGAATATTATTAATTTTTGGAACACCACTTAAACTGTTGGAAGTAATAAAATTTATACCTAGTTTATTAAAAGACCATAGTTTGTTATTGTTAGCATCAACAATCAATCTACCAGAAGTATAATTGTTGGTGTCAATCAAGTTGCTTAATATCGAATCTTTTACAAATTGATTACCTTCTAAATTATACCTAAAAACACCTTTTTTGTGCGCATACAATATGTTTTGGTTATACTTAACCAAACTGGTGCTTTCTCCTAAATTTTTAGAGTTTTTTACAGGAATTACACTAGCCTTTGTTAATTCGCTATTTAATGTAATTTTAAAAACACCCTTGTATTCGTGGTTTAAGAGGAGTGTTGTATCATTTATCATTTCAAAATATCTGCTGGACGTCTCAAAACCTTCTATTTTATTTTTTAAAGTCCATTTTCCAGACGTATCTTTTTCAAGTACATACAAACCATCATAATTACCTTGAATTAATGTATTATTTGTTTTTTTTAACGATTTAATTTCCCAAGTACCCGTAACATCGGCAATAAGATCAACACTATTGTTCTTTACTACAAAAGTTCCGGAATCATGCCCGCAAAAAAGTGTACCATTAATATTTTTTAGAGTCCAAACCGCACCTTGAGAACCACTTATAAATTTAAAAGGGGTGTTTAAAGACAGGGTGCGATAAAAAAGACCACGATTAGTACCTAAATACAAATTACCATTAAAAACTATAGATGCGTTCACAGAGCCTATTTTACCGTCGCTATCGTTAAAAATCCTAAATGGCGATTTTATATTTATACAGTTTATACCAAACTCTAACCCTAACCAGATATTATTATCTATATCCTCAAAGACCGATAGAACCGTATTACTGCTAAGGCCATTTCTCTGACTTATTTTATAATTTATTTTTCCTTCGGGGGTTAAGTGTAAAATGCCGTTGGAAATACTACCTAAAACGAAGCTACCATCTTGTAATTTTGTACTGCTGTAAATTCTATTACCCAAGAGCGTAGAAGCCGCTTCTATATTCCACCTTGACAACTCGTTATTTTTTAAAATATAAAAACCCTGGTCTTGTGTTTGTAAAAGTAAATTTTCGTTATGTTTAAACATATTAACCAAAAGATTTTCCTTTAAAATAATATCATTGGAAATTAACTTTGCTGAACCTTTTTGAATTTCATAAACCCCATCTTTAGATTTTTGAAAATAAACGCGGTTATCGACCTTAAAACTTTTACTAATTACAGTTTCTGAATCAATAATTTTATAGGTATTCTGCATTTCGTTATAAATGTATATGCGCCTTAAGGACTGAAATATTACAAAATCGTCTACATTGATAATATTCCATATTTCTTCGTCTTCAAGAAAAGGGATGTTGAGCTGTTTTGAAATTGAAATATAATTTAAAACACCTCGCTTGTCTCTCAACCAATAGCCAAATTCTCTGTAACAACCCGTATAAATGCGGTTATCAATTACATTTACAGCCCTTACAATAGTTTTATTTGGCGTTTCGTACAACCGCCATTCCTCACCATTAAATTCTAACAAACCTTTGTTATTACCTACATAAATTAATTTGTCTTGGGACTGAGAAATAGACCAATTTTGATTTTGGGAACCATAAACATCGGGGGTGAATATTTGAATAGGAGGAAGTTCTTGAGCCTTAATTTTTAAGGACATAAAAAAAAGGAACCCTATTAATAAAATCCTTAGCGGTCTCAATCTTGTTTGGTATTAGTTGTATAGGTACTAAGATAGTGAAAATATAGTCTAAAACAGTAATGGTAACGTCTTTGTATTGTTGAATTGAAACAAAAAAGCACCATAGCAGGTGCTTTAATAAGTTATTTATACTATTCTTTTACATTTACATTCGTGTAATAGTGCCGCCCAACATTTTACTTTCGTTTACTTCTTCGGGTTTTCCGTAAATGTAAATACTACCTCCAGCACGTACTTTGGCATCAACTTTTTTGGAGGCATTAACATAAGCCTCACCCGCTGCGCTAATCGATACATCGGTATTTTGGGTTTTTAAGGATTTGCCATCATACATTCCTCCTGTTAATAATGATACATTTTGCTTTTTTGAAACGCCCGTTGTAGTAACAGAACCGCCAGTAACTGCACGAACATTTGTATACTTTACATGTATAGGCACGTTAATAATACCGCCTTCTTGTGCTTTTAAATCAATTTCAAATTGCTCAATAATATCTTTAGATTCTACTTTCGACCCTTCGTTTACATCAATAATATCAATGGCTGTGTAATATAATACCACTTTGGTTTCGGCACCGTCAAAAGCTTCATTAAATTTCATTTTAATTTTTAGCTTTCCTTCGTTGTTAACAATAACAACGTCTTCTTTATTATCTCCTGTAATTATAGCTTTATTATGGTTCGCCTTTTTTAACTCTACTTGTATTAAATCAAAAACCTTGAGTTCGGTAAATTCTTCAATATCTTGTTCTATGGTATTTTGCGAAAATAGGGTGGTGGTAACAAACAGTACAAAAAATTTTACTAGTGTTTTCATGCGTTTTTGAATTGATTTATATAGTTAACGCAAAATTATCAAGAATTATTCCACAGTGCTTTTTTTTATGAAAACTTTATAATGCTATTCTAGCCTACTTTTACAGCCGTTCGTTATAAATACTAAAAGGTGGTATTGGGTACGGTTTCAAAATCAATACTTATGCCCACCGCGTGATTGGCGCTCAGTTTAATGGCATTTTCCTCTAGTTTTTGAAAGGCGTCTTCTTTAGCTTATTCGATATATCTTCTATATATTCTAAAAACTTATCTATTTTAGTTTTTGAGAATAAATATTACAATAATAAATACTATTTTGTTTATTTTACCGATGGGGCCACATGTAAAACCGATAAGACTAAATTAAAACTAAATGAACCAATTTTTAGAAAAGTGGGGAGAAGCAGCATATACCAGTTTGGGATTTTTTTGGATGGCAATGTGGGCATTTGTTCTTGGATATGCTATAAGTTCAATGATACAGGTTTTCATTACAGAAAAGGGAATGCAAAAAATAATGGGAAATAAAAGTGGAAAAAGTGTTCTTTTAGGTACTTTTTTCGGGTTTGTAAGTAGTTCTTGCAGTTTTTCAGCTTTAGCAACTACAAAGTCCTTATTTCAAAAGGGCGCAAGTTTTATTTCATCCATTGCTTTTTTATTGGCTTCCACTAATCTTGTGATAGAACTGGGAATCATAATCTCAATCTTCCTAGGTTGGCAGTTTGTTGTCGGAGAATATGTTGGTGGAATATTCCTTATTCTTTTTAGTTGGCTTCTCATTCGATTCATCAAGCCAGACCAACTAATAAAAAATGCTCAAAAAAATTTAAATGAATCTAAAAAAGAAGAGCAAACTGGACAAAAGCCTTTAATCGAAAAATTAAAATCCACTTCAAAATGGACAAAGGTAGGGAAACAATATGCTATGGAGTGGAAAATGGTTTGGAAAGATGTAACCGTAGGTTTTACTATAGCAGGAATTGTTGCTTCATTTGTCCCAGATTCATTCTTTCAAACTCTTTTTATTAACACGGGTAATGGTCAAGAATCATTCGGTTTTTTTACCTTGCTTGAACACGTTATTGTTGGACCGATTGCTGCCTTTCTAACCTTTATAGGCTCGATGGGTAATATTCCACTTGCAACATTGCTTTTCGGAAAAGGTGTGAGTTTCGCAGGAGTAATGGCATTTATATTCAGTGATCTCGTAGTGTTCCCAGTATTACGCATCAATGCTAAATATTACGGTTGGAAGATGTCCTTTTTTATACTGTTTTTATTGTTTGCATCACTTATAGCTACCTCTTTATTGTTGCATTATGGCTTCGATTTATTAAACCTCATTCCTGAATCAACTACAATTAGTATAACTGAAAAAGAACACTTTAAGATAGATTATACCTTCTTTTTAAACCTTGCCTTTGTTGCTTTATCGGGAGTTTTAATCTATTACGGTTTCTTTAAGGGAAAAGATGTGAAATACCATAAAGAGATGGCTCCAAAGAGTCAAATGCTTGAAAAAAGTTTGAAATGGGCAGCTTTTGTAAGCTATGTATGGTTGACAATTGGTATAATCTTGAAGTATGTACTCTAAATGCAAAAATTAAATAAAACAAAAAAACGATGTGCAAACTCCGGCTATTAATAAATATTTCTAACTTTCTTATCGGAAAGTCCTGCGGATTTTTATGGAACGAAACCATAACCAAACGTTGTACTCCATAATAAAAACCTAAAAAACCACTAGATAATTCTGTAACATTTTCCAATATAAAAAGCCTTTAAAAAAATGAGAAAAATTATTTTGTCTTTAACTATCGTTTTAGGCATAGCAACATTCTGTAATGCGCAAAACATTGAAATGGAGAAAGTCTTTGGTGGATACAAATACACCCAAAACGGAAGGCTCATGAAAATGAAAGATTTAGTAAAAACAATGAAGTCGAATGAGCAGGCTTTTGACTTTATAAAAAAGGCACAAACAAACTACACGATAGCTTCAATTTTTGGTGGTGCTGGTGGATTTTTAGTGGGGTGGCCCCTTGGAACTGCTATTAGTGGTGGTGACGCCAACTGGGCTTTAGCCGGTGTTGGTGCTGGCCTTATCGCTATAGCCATTCCTTTTTCATCAGGTGCAAATAAAAACGCCAAACAAGCTGTAGAACTATATAATACCTCATTAAAATCAACTTCCTTTTATGAATTTAAACCTGAATTTAACGTTATAGCCAACGGAAATGGCATCGGACTTTCAATGCATTTTTAATCTACATACAAATTTGTTGTATTTGGTTAAATTAACTATTTACCATCAATAGAAATATCGATTGTCTCCCTGAATTCTTTTAAGGGTCTCATAATAAAATGGTGTTTTAGAAACAACATGAGATGCTGAAACGAGTTCAGCATTACAAAAAAAATCAACCCTCTGGCTTTCCAACCAAATTAAAATCAAGGTGTTTTTTAACTAAATCTGTATTTTTTACTTTTACTATGACCTCTTCACCCAATTGGTACATGGTTTTGGTATTACGGCCTACCATAGCGTATAAAT